>JBEBJB010000042.1:0-40184 GCA_040080065.1 Pyrinomonadaceae bacterium | reverse complement strand
GGAGGGCCGCGTTCCGATATGCCCATAAACATTTCAAATTCGAACAATCGTGACGCAGTTGTGGCGGCGGAGGCTTTGAATCCGACGCGGGTCATGCGCTATACGGATAAAAAAGGCCGGCCGATCTCAACGCGGAAGTTGTTGAAAACAGACACTTCGCACGACCTGCCGGAATTGCTCAAAAAAAGCAAAAAGATCGAGGCCGTGGCCGACACACTGATAAAGGGCGATCCCGAGATCGATATTGAGCGCTTTGGGATGTTCCTGACGGATATGTCACGGGTTTACGTAACTAAAAAAGGGATTATTCACCTGGTCGAAGAGATAGAGGTCACCTACAACGCCGATGGAACAGAGCGAAAACGGCAGCCGCGTAAAAAAGAGCTGCAAAACATGAACGGCGAATTCCCGATGCGCTGGACCGGGAAATTTATAAAGAAAGAGGAAGCGGCCCACAAATTTGTCTTCACCAACAAAAAACAGCTCGTTCACATCAACGGCCTGACGTTCGATTTCCTTTTTGAGATGGCGAAAGATCTTGCCGAACGAGACGCACTTCTGCTCGTCCGCGGCGGTGAAAAAGGCAACGAACCGCTGGTCATGAACCGCGGAGGCAAACCGTACAACGCGTTTCTCGAAGGCCGCGTGAAGGATGATTCGTATTGTTTGATACTTCATTTATCAAATATGGAATTGAAAAAGCCGAAACAAGTCGCGGTTGCGGCAGAATAAAAAGGGAGAACCACTGCGTTAGCGGGTGGTCTAAGCATTACTAACGCGAGTTGAAAATATCGCTCGATCGACCACCCGCTGACGCAGGTGGTTCTGCCTTATGGATCTTGGTTTCGACAAAGCTAAATTTTCCTGCAAGTTCGGCTACTGCACGGGCAAGGCTCCCGATCTGGCTGATCCGTCGCTGCATGTAAAGGCTCAGGAATACAAACGCCGCGTGAGCAGTAATATGAAGGCGATCCCGTCGGAAGAGGTCTTTAAATTGCCGAAGGCGAAGGGCTATTTCGTCAGCCGAAAATACGACGGCGAAAACGCTATGCTGTTCTTCGACGGCGAGACGATGATCTCCGTCAATCCCGGCGGAACGGCGAGGATCGGGCTTCCGGCGTTTGAAGAGGCGGCGGAATTGCTGAAAAAAGCGAAGGCCGGTTCCTGCATTCTCGGGGCCGAGATATACGTCAAAGAAGACGCGTCGAAGGCTCATCCGGTCCAGCAGGTCGTACGCATTTTGCGTTCGCCGCCGTCGAAAGAGGACCTCGATCGGCTCGGTATCGCCATATTTGACATTGTCGAGTTTGAGGAAAAACCGGTCGATAGTGCGGCTACTGTCTTTGACACGCTTAAAAAGTGGTTCGATAAGGGCAAGAAGGTCCACGCGGTCGAGTTCGAGAAAGCGGACAGTATCGACACGATAATGGAACGCTTTACCGACTGGGTCGTTGGCGAAGGTGCCGAGGGTGTTGTCGTGCGGCACGATCAGGCCGGTTGGTTCAAGATCAAGCTGCGTCACAGCCTCGACGTCGCGGTCATCGGGTATTCCGAGGGTACCGATCATCGCAAAGGGATGCTTCACGATCTGCTGGTGGCGGTGATGCGAAGCGACGGGTCGTTTCACGAATTTACACGCGTCGGCGGCGGATTCACCGACGAAGACCGCAAATCGATCGTCACCGATCTGAAAAAGAAGATCGTGCCGTCGGATTATGTCGCCGTAAACAACGATTACGTCGCTTACGAAATGGTCAAGCCCGGGATGGTGATCGAGATCTCATGCCTCGACATGATCGCCGAACGTGCCCGCGGCGGCCCGGTCAAGCGAATGGTGCTTGATTGGGACGGGAAAAAATACGCCGCGACCACGCGAATGCCACTCGTGAGCGTCATTTCGCCGCAATTCATCCGTATTCGGGACGACAAAGAGGCAGTTGTCGATGACGTGAGCATTCGTCAGGTGACCGACCTCGCGGCAGTTCCCGAGGCCGACAAATCTGTCCACGAAGACGACGATCCGCCAAGCGAACTGCTCGAACGCCTCGTTTACACCAAGGTGATGAAAGGCAACACGATGGTCCGCAAGCTTTTGCTCTGGAAAACCAACAAAAAAGACCGCAACGATTACCCGGGCTTCGTCGTCTATCTCACCGATTTCTCGCCGAACCGCCAAACGCCGCTCGAACGCGAGATCAAGATATCAAACAGCGAACGCACGGCGAAGCAGATGTTTGACGATTGGGGGAAGAAGATATTTATTACTGGCTGGGAAAAAGCCAACTAATCATTCCCAAGCAAAGGTTGTGCTAGAATTTTTTTATGCGTGATGCAGTGATAGAAATAAACCCGAATAAGCTGAACGGCACACCAGTTTTTGCAGGTACGCGCGTTCCTATCCAAAACCTTTTCGATTATCTCGAGGGTGGCGAGGGCCTGGATGATTTTCTTGACGGCTTTCCGCCAATCACACGCGAACATGCCATAGCCGTTCTCGAGATGGCTCAGAAATCTCTGCTCAAGGAAATAGTTACTACTTGAAGATCTTACTCGACCACAATCTGGATCGGCGGCTTAAGCGGTATTTTCAGGATCATGAAGTTTTGACCACCCAAGAAAACGGATGGGCAGACGTTCTTAACGGCGAACTCTTGCGACTCGCGGAATCGAACGGATTTGAAATAATGATCACTGCCGACTCGAATATTAAGGCTCAACAAAACATGAACGGACGATCAATTTCGATCATAGTGCTTCGAGCTGGAAACAATAGGTTGACCACACATTCGACAATGATCGCTTCAGTGGATGCCGCAATCGCGTCTATTCAAAAGGGCGAGATAACTGAGGTTTTCCACAAAGACTTTTTGTAACTGTAGCCACCATGCCCGCACCATTCTACGAATTTGCCGACAACAAACGCCTGATGTGGATCGCTCAGGAGTGGGTTCGCTATGCCGACGATCTGGCGGAATGGGCGATGGAGCGGCTGGTTAACCGGCGGGATGTTTGGAGCCAGTACACGCTCAAAGACGGCAAGATCAGCGTTGTGATGCTGCCGATCGCCGAGCGACGTAAATTGGGCACTGACATGGTCACGCTGAATAAGCTAAACCGCCATTTTTCAGGTAAATCTCCGGCCCATCTCATCGGGCTGCACTCGATCAGCGATCATTCTACGTGCAAATGGTTTGCCATCGACGTCGATCTGCATGATCCAAACGTGCCAAATGCGGATGAGATCGCCGAGGCGAATTTTGAAGCGGCACTAGAGTGGGCTGAACGTCTGCGCGAGATGGGAATGGACCCGATGCTGTTCGATTCAAACGGCGCGGGCGGTTATCACGTGTGGGTTTTGCTCGATAAAGAATATCCGCTGGCGGATGTTTACGATTTTGTCGATAATCTGCGATCCGATTGGAAGGAACTCGGGCTTGAACGAAAGCCGGAGCAATTCCCTCCAAAACGCGTCGTCGGACCTGATGATCTTCCTTACACGCTGCGTACACCAGGCCGTCATCATACGCGGCACCATTACACACGCGTCTATAATTTTGACGCGATCGCCGGAGAGAACGAATGGCTTGAGGGCGGCGAGGCGATCGAAGCAATGATCGCAACGCGGCTATCCAAGCTTCCGAAGCTTTCAAAAGCTAAGAAAAATGAGAACCTAGTTCCGGCTCCGCAACCAAAGGTTACGGTTAAAACGCAAAAACCCCGCGTCTGCGTCGATCTGGACGGCGTACTGGCTCAATACGATAAATGGCGTGGCGTTGATCATTTCGGTAATCCCGTACCCGGAGCCGTAGAATTTGCGACGAAACTTGCGAAATTCGCCGATATTACGGTCTTCACATCTCGCTGTGCTCAGGATGTTCTGGAAGGCTCACGCATCACGCCGGGCCAGTTGCGTATCAAGGTTATCGAATGGCTTGAAAAACACAAATTCCCCTACACCGATGTCTATACCGGGCAAGGAAAACCACGAGCGGCCGCCTTCATCGACGACCGCGCCGTTCACTGCGATCCGCAGAATGACCCGGACTCATTTGAAAACAGTCTCGCCGCCGTGAAAGGTCTGGTCAAAAAGCCGCATGGCATTCCTAAAACTGTAGGCGACTACACAGGAAGATACAGTTCCTAGATCACTCCATCGAGCACTTCGTTCTTGCGACATATCGCTTGTATCCGAGATTTGTCACGTAGAAACAGTCGCCATTCATTTCCTTTATATAATCGCGCTTCGGGGTAAAGAACGGACGAATCTCGCCGCCGATTCCGTTGCCGTTTGCTTCGCCCGTTCCCGTCGCCGAGGTTTCCGGCGATGCGGCAAGGCCGTTTCCGGTACTAGTCCCGATCCCATTCCCAAGTTTGACATCCGTGGCGTTTACGCTTGGGCGAGTGCGAAACACGGTCGACGACGAAGGCGACAGGATCACGAGCCCTGACGGGGCCGCAACTATGCTGGAGCCATTGGCGGAGCCGACGCCCGATCCAGTTTGAGCACCGACACCCGAACCGTTCGCACCGCCGCCCCCGGAACCAGTCGCTCCGCCGACACCCGATCCCGTCGAAAAAGCCGGAGCCGGCTTTTTAACGACAGGCCGGCTGCCTTTTCCGTTCTGAGCGAAAACGCCCAGAGCAAACACCAAACCGATAAGCGAGAATGCTAAAAACCTGTTGATATTCGAACTTCTCATTGCCAAACTCCTCCTTTTAACTGAATTTCTGCTAGAGGTATATTCAGTTTACTCGGGGAGTCCAGGCCTGAATGTATGAATTCATACAGTTCGTCTAATAAGGCATCAGATGTTAGTGCCCGGGACTATATTGCTTTTGAATCCTTCCCTTCAACTGCGATGGATAAAAGTAGACCTCTCTGAGATTCCCGGTGCTGTATCTCTCGGCCTGATCGTTGAAGTGCGTAGATCTAGGATCGCCGCTTTCACCGCCGGCTGTAACCGCTTTTGCTCTGACCGTTTTCCCGAACTCCACGACCGCGACAAAGCTGTTTCCGCTCGTGCCGTACCATTTTTTCGAACCGCGAAACGGGCGTGCCCCGAAAGAAGCGAGCGAACCCCAGTTTCCGGATGTAAAACCAACAGGAATGCTCGGTGCCGCGTCATTGAATGGATGAACGATGTCGTCGGTCAGCCGCTGAAAGCGGTTGATCTCTCCCCAAGGAGTTTTCCACGAGCCAAAATCCGTGGTTAGACGGTCCGATGCGGCGATCAGCGAATCAACCAATTCACCTGAAGTTTCAGTTGCTTTGTCCGGCGAAACTTCTATGTACTCTTCCATCGGGCTGCCAGCCGCGCGAGCTTTTGCTCCAACGCGGCGAATCACGTCCTCGCCCCAGAAAACAGCAAGTGAAGTCGGGATCGACCTCACCGACCATCGCAGATCCCATCTCTTCAATTCTGCGATCTGATCGGCAGTTTTGGCTTTGCGTGGATCCGTTACCGGAAGCGATTCCCACGCTTTAACGAGCGCCGGGACCGTTTTTTCGAACCAGGGCAAATAACTATCGTAAGCGGCCGCATTCAGGCTTTCGAGCGTGAAATCTTTCCTGTCCTGTAAAACCCGCATCGCGTGCCGTCCGCGGGCGGTTTCGACGCCGTTGTCAACGTATTTCGGAAAGTCCGACTGTTTCAAGCTGCTCGGCCCGGCGGCGGTCCATGGCCAGTTGTTACTGTTGTAGACCCATCCGCTGGCCGGATTCTTGATGTTCGGCAGTTCGTTAAACGAGAGCAAGCCTTTCCAATCCGTCGCGGGATCGCTGCCGTCAACGGGTTTTGTCCAGTCGAATTTGGGATCGCGGCGGGGAACGAAATTTGGATGAAAATAAGCGTTATTGCCATCCGCATCGGCATAAAGCGTTGCGTTAGACGAATTTGCTTGGAGGCCCATCACCATTTTGAAGTCGTTGTAGTTTTTTGCCTTTGTTCGTCCGTAGGACTGCATCAAGGCTTTGACCGGCTCGTTCATCAGACCGACCGATACCAGTTTTACACCTTCCGACCGGACGATCGGGCCGTGATGAGTGTAAAGAGCGGTAAATTTTCTCTCGACCATCGATCCTGTAACCGTTTTGTACCTCACGACGATCTCCTTCCCGGTGATCTTTCGGTCACGTCCGACCTGCACATAGTAAAAACTTCCATCGTCTTTCTTGACCACCGTTTCGAGCCATTCGTCGATCGCATCGACCTCGCTCGAAGTGTGCATCCAGCCGAGACGTTCGTTGAAGCCCTGGTAAATAAAGAATTGCCCCCACGTCGAAGCTCCGTAAGCGTTCAACCCTTCGTCGCTCGTCATTTGCAGTTCGGACCGGAAAAAAAACGAAGTATGTGGATTGATCAAAAGCAGAGCCTTTTTATCACGCGTATTTGCCGGCGAAATCGCCATTCCATTCGAACCTGATGGTTCTTTGGTAAAATCCTCAGGTTCTTTGACCGCAACAAAACCTTTTTGATCATAAAACTGACGCAACTGCCCTAAATCGATCGACTCGATATCACCGCCGATACTTCCCTCACTGAATGTCAGTGGCATCCATGGTTCGAATTTTGCGATCACTCGCGGCCTAACGTTCGGATGTGTTGCCAGGTAATAATTCAGTCCGTCTGCCCAGGCGTTCATCAGCTTTCTGAGCCATTCCGGGCTTTCGAAATACTGGCGTTTCATTTCCTGCTCGTCGATGAAGAGTTTTTGCCGTAGATCGCTCCAAATGGCCCTTTCGCCTTCGGCCTCGGCGAGGCGGCCGATCGAATTGAGATAGTTGGTCTCGATGCGGTTAAAATCGTCCTCGGCCTGAGCGTAGATTGCTCCGAAGACGGCGTCCGCATCGGTTTTGCCTTTAACATGCGCAATTCCCCAATCGTCGCGGGTGATCGTGATCTTTTTTGCCTGCGCCTGCCAGCGAACAATCTCGGCGGGCGTTTGCGAGGATATGGCGATCGAAAGTGATACGAAAAGTCCGATAAAATAGACAGATTTCTTCATAATAAGTTTTCACAAGCAGAAGTTTGACGTTTGAACTATTATAGCCCGATGCCCGGATTTCACACATCTGTCCGGCGGTTCGTTATCTTTGAAACTAAATATCACACGGCGCGTATCCTTTAATCAGGACAGCTCTGACCAGAATACATATTTAGTCAGTCGCAAGGTTTCTTGTCATGAAATTCGAATCGGTGGTGTTTCTTTTCCGAGAAGCAATTTTTCCAGTCAGATCTATATAATACGTCGAGCCGTAATTATCCGGAGTACGAACCATCATGAGCAGTATGCAATACCGTTATATTCGATTTATTTCTTTCCTGACTCCTTTATTTTTTGTAATAACCACGAACCTGTTTGCCCAGGCTCCCGAACCGTCCGCTGGTGCTGCCGAGGTAAAAGAAGTGACGCCGATCAAGGGTGGCGTTAGCATTTCCGATTCGCCGGCATCGCCATATGTAAAAAAGGACGCCCCAGTGCGCGTTCCACGCATTGAGTCCATTCCTGTAATTAACGGGATTTTGGACGACGCGATCTGGAAAAACGCCGCGTTGTTCGGCGATTTTATCCAAACTCAACCTGGAGACAATGTCCCGCCAAAGCATCCGATGGAATACATGATGGCCTACGACGCGAAGAATCTATATATCGCGTTTAAGGTCAAGCAGGATCGCGGCACGGTCAGGGCGACGGTTTCGCGGCGGGACAATATCTTTAACGACGATTATGTCGGCGTTTTCCTCGATACGTTTAACGACCAGCGACAGGCGTACATTTTCTTTTTCAATCCGCTCGGAATCCAGGGCGATGGTACGATGACCGAAGGCCGCGGCGAGGATTATAGCGTCGATCTGGTCTACGAATCAAAAGGCGTTTTGACCGAGGACGGCTTTACGGTTGAGGCCGCAATTCCCTTCAAATCGCTACGTTACGAGGCAGGGAAAGGCAAGAATTGGGGCATTCACATCTTTCGCCGGGTGAAGTACAACAACAGCGAACTCGACTCGTGGATGCCATTTAACCGCAGCATCAACGGAATGCTCAATCAAACCGGCAAGATCACGGGCTTGGAAGATATCTCGACTACCCGCCAACTTGAGTTGAACCCGAGCTTTACGGTCAGCGAGACAGGACGTCGGTCCAGATTCACGTTCAACAATGATCCGGCTGGCCGCTACGTGAACGAAGGCGTGAAAGGCGACTTCGGAATGACGGCCAAATTCAGCCTCTCGCCGACGGTGACGCTCGATTTTGCTTACAATCCGGATTTCGCTCAGGTCGAGGCCGACGCGCCTGTAAGCACGGCGAACGTTCGCTTCCCTATCTTCTTCGCGGAAAAACGGCCGTTCTTTCTTGAGCGCATAGACATTTTCCAGAGCAGCCTGAACCTCGTTAACACCCGAGCGATCGTCGACCCCGACATTGCCGCGAAATTGACCGGACGGCGTGGTAAGAACACATTTGGATTGCTCATTGCATCGGACAATGCACCGGGAAATTATTCGGTCGACGAACGTGAAAGCCTTCTCGGATGCCAGCAGCGGCGTGCCGCTAATCCGACCGCTGGCATCATTTGCAGTACCGAGAGATTCATGGACAAGAACGCGGATATCGGCGTTCTTAGATTCAAACGGGATGTGGGCCGCCAAAATAACATTGGATTTTTCGCGACAACCTACAATTTTATCGAACGGCACAATCACACCGCCGGTTTTGATGGGCGTTTCAAGCTGGATCAGAAAACGGTCGCGACCTTCCAGTTTGTCGGTACTTATTCAAAACGAAACTTTTACGACGCCGATTTGAACCGAAATCTTTACAGGATCGGAAATGGTTTTGGATATCTTGGCAGCATCGACCGGTCGGGCCGAAATCTAACCATGAACCTACAAGCGTTCGGCCGCAGTTCGGATTATCGTGCGGATGTGGGATTCACGAATCGTACAGACACGAATTATCTCGGCGGAAGGATACAGTATCAAACTGACCGCGACGCAAAAAAGCAGATCATTTTCAAACGAGTCTTCAATCAAACCAACATCAATTACGACTTCAAGGCCCGCCTGCAGAATATGCAGTCAAATAACCAGTTCATGCTTGGACTGCAACGTCAAATCTTCATTGGCGGCGGACTGGAATTCGGCTACGAACGAGTTTTTGAGCATGAGTTCGGCCCAAATCGCACTTCGACGCGTCCCGGAGCTTTTTTTGGCCCCAGTTCTGAGCGGTCGGCAAACCGTTTTGAAAAATATGCGTTCATTGAAGCAAATCCGTTTAAGCAGCTTTTTGCTTCGCTGGTCCTCAGCTACAGCGGCGGCAATCTCGACTACGATTTCGGTGCCGGGCCCAAATATCCGCGTGTCAGCGCTCCGTATGTTGAGTGGTATCAACGTTGCGGCCAATTTGCCACCTGTACCGAACCGGAACCGGGATATGACCCAGGAGCCGGCAAACAGCTTTATGTCGAATCGTCCGTTCGCTATCAACCGACGAGCGCATGGCAGCTACAGATCAACTATAACCGATCGAGAATTATCCGTGATGATACAAAACTTGTTGCGTTTGACGACAACATTTTCAGCCTGCGAACCACTTATCAGTTCACCCGCAGCATGTTCGCCCGTTTGAGACTTGATTACTCAAATATCTCAAGCCGAGTGCGTCCGCAATTCGTAATGGGCTGGACGCCGAGCCCCGGAACCGCGATCTATGCGGGCTACAACGACGACCTCAATTACAAGGGCTACAATCCATACACCGGGCAGCATGAACCTGGCTTGACTGGTAACGGACGAAGCTTTTTTATCAAGATGTCTTATCTTTTCCGGAAGAGTTTTTAGAGCAATATTCAGAGAAAACGTGACCGAAAACGGGCGCTCGAAAAGGGCGGCCGTTTTGTTCTTGGCCACGTAACCTTTATGCTTTTTACTACGGAAGGAATTAAGAAAGGAAAGATTTACCATGTTTGTTAAAGCGATAGAGGAAGTTGGCGGTTTCACCAAGGCAATACACCTGCTTCAACGCGTCTGGGGAGCAAACAGAATCGTGCCCGGTTCGGCGACGTTGTTTTTTGTAAACTCGGACGGCTGGGCTCTCACGTGTGCCCACGTTGCTAAGAACTTTATCGAAGGAACAAAGATCGCCGACCGGTTTGAAGCGTTCAAGACCGAACGAGCTGATATTCCAGCCGACCGCAATCAGAAAAATGCGATCAATCAGCTCGAACGCAAATACGGCTACAAACCCGGCGAGGTCATCGAGCTTCACACACGACTGATCGACTGCGTCGAAGGAAATCTGAATTTGGATATCAAGATCCACGGTTCGTTGGACCTAGCGTTGCTGCATTTTCGCGGGGTTTCAAAGATCCTTTGTGATAACTTCCCCGTTTTCGGCCGCGACAGTTCTGATCTAAAACAAGGAATGTCGCTCTGCCGGCTTGGTTTTCCTTTTCCCGAATTTTCAAATTACGGATACAACGCGCTGACGGATGCGATCGGTTGGAACGATCAGGGCCAGGAATATACACCGCGTTTCCCTATCGACGGCATGATGACGCGGCACGTGGCGGACACGTCCGGCAAGATCATCGCCTTCGAACTCAGCACGCCCGGCATTCGCGGACAGAGCGGAGGCCCAGCGTTCGGAACTGACGGGCGAATCTGGGGAATGCAGTCATTGACGCGGCATCTAGATCTTGATTTCGACGTCGATGTCGAGCTTCAACGCGGGACAAAAGTGAAGCGAGTGCAAGACAGCGCATTTCTGCACGTTGGAGGCTGTATCCACCTCGATCCGATAAAGGAGTTTATGAGGGAACACGACGTAAAGTATAATGAGGGTTGATCTTAAGTCCGCACCTTTGAGAGCAAGAATACGCCGAGGAATGTAAATATTGCTAACGGTGACCATACAGCCAGTGCGGGAGAAAGGATGCCGTTGAGCCCAAACTGATCGAAAACCGTGCTAGTTCCGGTGAACAAAAGCCATAACAGAACCGCAAACCCAACGGTCGCCGCCTTCCCTGTCCGGCTCAGGCTCAGTGCGAACGGTGCAGTAAACAAAGCCATAATCAACGGCAAAAATAAGGTCGTGTACTTTTTCTGTAGCCCGACCGATAGATTGCGGCGTTCGAGATCAGAATCAGCCGCCGCGAGCTGTCGCACAAGTTCCGGCGTATTCAGATGACTTGGCTTCGCGCGAAGTTCAGCAAACGGGTTCTGCGTTTCAGCGATCTCGCCGCTTAATATAGTCTGTGTCGTGATCCTTCCATCCCTAAGATCATTCTTCTCGACATTACCGATAAAACGCACCTTCCCGTTCGACCATTCCGCCCGGCCCGAACGGTACACGGCTTGCAATCTTTCCCCGTTATCCGCAAATTCGTAAATTATGAGGTTCTGGACGCACCCGGCGGAGCAACCAGTGCGATTATCGTTATCAGACGCGATGGTTAAAACCGAAACCGCAAGAACTGGCGGAATGATAAAACCATACTGTGGACCGATCCCGCGATCTGAGTTTAACGCCATTCGCCGCACTTCGAATAGACCGACTCCTGAAGCGGAAGCCGCCTTCGGTTCAGCAATAGCATCGGCTACATCACACGCTATATCGTTATCAGACGCATGACGCTGCCCGGCCTGCGTTCGGCCCGTTTCAGAACAGCCTGCATCCTTTACCGATCTCAGCGAGCCTGCGTGATCGTTATCGGACGCAACTCGAGTTCCCCCTTCAATCGCATGATTCTCAGATGTCGGCACAATGTTCCCGTTATCAGATGCACGACCGTTTTGCTTCGATATCGCCCTCGGCTTAACGTTATCAGACGCGAATTCGAAGGAATAAATACGCTTTTCGTTGGCGATCCAATATTTTCCGGTCTGCGTGACAGGCACTCCGCGGTTTCGGATCAGGGCTCGCGTCTCATCCTGTCGCCGATTCGCACCGGGCAAAACTTTTTCCTGGATCAGCCAATTCCCTGCCCCGAGCATGATCGTTAGCAAAAAGCACGGGATCAGAAGGCGATAAACGCTCTGCCCGGCCGATGTCCAGGTGACGATCTCGTTGTTGCGCGATTTGATGACATAGGTCGCGAGCGTTCCGATCATCGCCGCCGACGGAGCGATCTGGAGATAGATGAATGGTAATAAATAGCCAAGGTATTTACTTAGCAGCAAAACGCCGCCATCGATCGTCCCGGCAAATTTCCAATTCTCAAACGCGGTAAAAATAACGAAGATCGCCGCCAAGAACATGAGCGTGAACATGAAATTGACGACGAGATTGCGGATCAGGTCAAAATCTCTCAGGCCAGTTGTCAGATCCATGAATAAATTACGTGTTTGCACGCGTTCAGGCCGCTTATTTAATCTCCCGAATATGCCAGAAATCCGATTGGTCCAGCCCCAGAGAAAATCGATTCTTCGCGAAAGGCTCAGCCAGACGATCGCTCCAAGGCTTCCGGCGAATGGGATTAAACTGCTCGTTAAAACGCTGATAGCACCGACACGTGCAAGCTGTTCGCCCAGGAATGTCAGTAGATAAAACCCGACGAGAACGCCCAGAGCCATCGCGATGCCGAAGCCTCGACCGCCGCGATTGAAACGCAGAACGATCACCGTTCCCAACAGGCAGAAGATCAGTGGCGTGACCGACAGGATTATTCGGCGCTGCCACAATATCTGAGCTTCGGTACGTTCCGGGCCGGCTTTCGTCTCGGCATAATCTGACAGTTGCTGCAATCCAAGTTCGTCCGGCCGCAGCTCGGTCAAGCTAAGTTTATCGATCAGTTCGTTTCGCTTTGTCTTGATCGCAAAGCGGACCTCGCTGATATTTTCCGAAATATATTTTCCAACGCCGGGATCGATCGGCAGTGTGGAGACCGTCGCATTTTCGAGTACGAGTTCGGACTGCTGCCCCGTCGTATCGATGCGGCCATTTCTTGACGTTATCAGACGCAGACTGTTATTTGGAACGTCCTCGCTATAGATGAAGATGTTTTTCCACGTCCGCGTTTCTAGATCGCCGCCTTTGACGTAGATCGTGTAACCGTTCACCTCGGTATTGAAAACGCCAGGTTCTATGGGCGATTCAAGCTTTTTGATCGCGGTTTGAAGGGCAACATTCCGAACCAGCGATGCGGCAAGCGGGACGCCTTCGAGGTTCACTATGAACGCAAAGATCGACATCAACACGCCCAGAACCATTATCGGCAGAGCGATCTGGAAATTTCCTACGCCTGAGGCCCGGATTGCGACGAGTTCGCTGTCGCCCTGCATTTTGGTGAGGCCGATGATCGTGCCGACAAGCATCGCCATCGGGCATGTAAACGCGATCACGCTCGGCACAAGTGCGATAGTGAGCTGCCAGATCAGATTTGCGGGGATGTTTACGCTAAAGAAGATATCGGAATAGAGGCTAGCCTGTCGGACGAAAAGTATCACGCTGAGCAGCAGCCACGAAAAAGCGAAATACGGCACAACCGTCCATACAAGATATCGCGAAATGAGCCAGCCAACCTGCTTCATGTGCCTCTAAATACTAATCGCGAGCGATGTTTCGCCCGAAACTTCCCTACCAATCGCCTGTGAGATCAACTGCTTCATGATGGTCGATAAATATCGAAGCGTTTCCTGCTTATCGAGCGTATATGCCGCAAAATCAACCGGAGATAAACGCCTCGCCGCCGCCGCAACTTCCCTGCCGTCCGCACTCAGGGTTCGGCCGGAATGGGAACGCCGGCAATCCATACATCGCAAATGCAGATCGGTCTGTAGCCCGGCATCATCGCCATCGATAAAAACCCGCCCGCAGCCATCGCATTTGCTCCAATCCGGCAAAAATCCAGATAACCGCAGCAGCCAAAGCTCAAAATAAACACCGATGCCCGGCAAACTGGACGGATCGGTCGCCGCAGTCTCGACACAAGCTTTGACCATGCGGTAAAGCGTTTCGTTCGGGTCGTGCGGCGGCGAAAATGTGATCAGGATGTCACCAAGATATGAAAATTTTTGCAGGAAATCAGGATTACTGGCCGCCGCAAAATTCGACCGAACGATGTCAACTTTCTGCAAATTTACGAGATCTGATGTCTCTTTCTCAAAATACTCGACCCTAACGACAGAGAACGGCTCAAAGCCGCTCCCGAACTTGCTCTTAAGCCTTTTTGCTCCCTTCGCCACGCCGCGGATCATGCCGTGGTCCCGCGTCAAAAGCACAACGATTCTATCCGCCTCGGCCAGATTGTAACTCTTGATGACCAGACTCTCAGTCTCAACCAAAGGCATCGGGTTTCGCAGTTCCTAGTTTCTACTATCTTTTTCCGCCCTTACATTATCCGTTCTCGCACTTGAATACTCAATTATCAAGATTCTCTTTTCTGGAATGAAAAGGTCTGGCTGCGTCGGCAGACGTTTGCCTGATAACTTCGAAAGGCAACAAATGCCTTTGAATATGCCAAATCAGTTCCAGGTAAATATGAAGCGATAAAAACGAAACGCCCGCAATCGCGGGCGTTTCGAACTGCAAGAACAAAAACCAACTTCAGACCACTACTACCTCTCATTCAGTCTATTTTTTCAACTCCATCGACCTCGCCGGCGGTTTCACGGACATTGGATTTCCCTTATAGCCCAAGGCTCTCCAGTCCATCCGCCCGTTTTGACCATGACAATCCGCGCATTTCAAGGATCTCTCCTTCGGTTGTACCCCGTGAAAGATTCCCATGTACCTTGTAGTGTCGATCCATGTGAAGGCCGCGTTTTCGATACCGTAGGTTTCTTTGGCGGCGTTCCTTACTGCCGGTTCGATCTGGCCATTGGCAAAGAAGTGCTCGACCGTGATCGGGATCATCCAATCCTTTGCGGTAAGTAGCGGGAGTCTTCCTTTATGAAGCTTAAATGCGAAGATCTTTGCTCTTGGGTCTTCCCGCGACCCCTGCGGCGTCATTATGCCGACAGATCCGTCAGCCAGACGGATCGCCGGTTCACCCGGCAATTGAGCCCGAGTAAAGCCATTGAACCACGCATAAACTGGCTTGACGTCCTTCTGTAGTGTGATCGAGGCAGAGTATTTATCGGTCTCAGCATTATACGTAGCCTTTGACCAATCCCGATCCATGTCAGTTGGTTCTGATCGAGCGAAAGCCGTAATATGACAAACCGTACAATTTACGTTTTCGGCATGTTTGTTCAGTGTTGCTAACTTATGAGGTGCCGAACTATGACACGCCGAACTGCTGCAAGACAATTGCTTGTCCGGAGTATCGCTGCCTGAAAGATCCGTACCACGACCGAGCACACGATGGTCCTTTCCAGCGTGACAGGCAACACACTGCATATTTTTGCCTTCGCTCGCCATATGAACATCGTGTTCGCGAGGCGGGTCCGCCAATATATACTCAATATCACCTCGTTTGAAATTCGGACCTCCGCCCGAGGCACTGTGGCAACGGAGGCACATTACCCTAGTCGGGGCGGAGATCCTCTTGGCGACGGAGTCGAGGCCTTCCTGATTTTTCCACAGGATGGGCTTCCAATCGTATTCGCCATTATTGTTCTGGTAGAGGTCGCGGCGGTAGCCGCTGGCGTGGCACATGAGACAATCAATGTTTTCGACCTGCGCAGGACTGATCGTCTCGCTGGGTAGAACTCCCTTACCTGCATGACAGGCGGAGCAACCTTTACTGACAACCTCACCACGCGAATTCTTAACGTAACCGATCCAGTTTCCTCTCGGGCTTGTGCAGAAGTCGTTGAAAGTATTCATCTTTCCGAGCTTCTGATTCTTCGAATTCACGATCTGCGGAGCATTGCCTTTCCACTGGTAGTGTTGGGAATAGAAGAAAGCTTCCGCTTCCTTCTGATGGCAACTAAGACAGGTCTTTGTGCCCTCATAGCGCTCGAAGTAATCCTTGTGGGAGTAGGTTTTTTCCTGCGCTACTACCGTAATAGTGCCGTAGAGGATCGCGATCGATACTAATATGATGCATCTAGCAGGATAGCGTTTCATAATATCCTCCTAAAATCTTACTATCGTACTAAGCGAAAACATCCTAGCGTCCTTGTAGGTCGGAAATCCCAAGATAGGCGTTGAGGTCAGATCTTTTGGAGCCCCAAGGTGCCATCCCGATCCGGACCAGCGGTAATTGTAATGGATATAATCGGCCTTGATCGTGAACCGGTTATTTATCCGGTGAGTCAGGAATAATTCATAGACCTCACCACGTGCATTTGTTTTCGGTGCAATAATATCGTCCTCGGCTTGGGCAAAATTGAACCAATATTTGCTGCCGCGATTGAATTCGAATCCGGTTTTCGTCCTTTCATCTTCACCAAAATTGTAACGAAATCCAGCGTAGATCATCGTGCCGTCACGGTTGACGGGAGTCTCGAATGGGTCGGACATCATGCCGCCAAAAGGCGTTGTTGAACTATTTGGCCGAAGGCCAACATAATTTAGGCTGGCAAACACATCGACCGGGCCGAACTTGCGTTCGAGCGTGAGGCCCGCCAGATTGATCGCTCCAAGATTGGTTGACGGCGTGAAACGCATAACGAGCGGAGCCCCAACTGGCTCACCCGTGAGCGGGTTGTTCGGCAGGACCGTTAGGCCGTTGAAACCGTCGGTTACGTCAAACGCCCTTGCTACGGTAGCTTGGATGAGCATATTCTCCGAATTCCAGATATCGACATTCCCTCCGAGGAAATGCACGTCCTTAAGACGATCCTGCGGCATCTTGATAAGGTCGCCGTTGCCGAAGCCCGATTCATATCCAAGGCCGTAGCACAGCCGGAGTATCGTTTTGTCGCTTAGGTTGTACCCGAAAGTGATCCCATCAAATTGATAATCAATGAGCGCTCCTGAAGGCGTACCGCCCCGCATTTCATCCTGTCGATATTCCAGAGGCGGCCCACTGGTTGACGGCCGTCTTCCGATCGAGAGGAAGAACTTTGAACCGCCGATGCGGTTCCACGCGAAATATGCTCGTTCTACACGAAGTTGGTCTGAATTTGGAACTCCGGATGTCGTTCCGTCAACGTTGAGCGTATTCGGCTGCCCGTTGAACACTTGCACACCCGTAGAATCCCCAAACACCTTGTACATACTTAGGCGTGCGCTAAATGACATGTTTTCCGCAACCGGCGCGTCGAGGCGGAACCGGAAACGGTTCGTGTAAAGAATATTATTGTTGGCTTTTACCTCGGGGACGAAAGTCGCGGGCATCAGCATTCCCATCAATTGCTGCTGAAGCTGCGGAGGAAATGCCGCCATTTGTTGTTTTAACTGACTGAAAGTGAGATTTGACGTGAACAGTTGGTATCCGCTGTAATTCGCAGCAACCGTGTTGTTGATCTCGTTGACGCTCGTTGGCGGACGTCCGAGTACGCCCATCGCAAACATCGTGCGCACTAGCAAACTCTGGAGCTTCATACCGTCAAAATGAGCCGGTAAGTTCGCTCTAATGGAGTGTGCCTCAAATCGATAATCACCTCCAAAGCGTATCCGCTGTAGAGACGTGTCGCGTTCCGTTTTAGTAACGCGTTTGTCCAGATCCTTGATCTGTGCGGCCGTTTCCTTCTGGACCTCAGGAGCGGCGGTTTCTGGTTTTACGGCTTGTTTTGCCTCTTGCGCCAAAAGCCGTTCTTCTAGCGTCTTGACCATCAATTTGAGCTGGTCAAGCTCGTTTCGCAATTCGTCTGCCTTTGCCTTATCGGTTTGTACCGGAGTGGGCGCGGGCGGAGATGTTTGTGCCTGTATCGGCGGAATGGATAAAAACAGCGCCGCCAAAAAAATAAGGACTTTTACTATATGGATCATGATACCTCCCTCGATACCGTTTGGTCATTGTGCTGCCCATGGCAGCATGGATTTTTACTAGCTGCATGTTTGTGGCTGCTCAGAATCGGCTGCGTGGTCGATACAGAATTTTTTGATCTTTCCGATCTGGTCGGGCGTCAGGAACTCGAGCAGTTTCTTCTTCTCTGTCGGAAGAACCACATCTTTATGCGTCTTGATAAACTTCTTGTCGAAGAACGCTCGCCATTGGTCTTGCGTAAGGGACATCGGCGTGTACTCGCCATTTGGCGAGTCTTTTGTATGACAGACCTTACAATCGACCTTGTATAGATCTTTTCCGTTCTCGTCTGCCTTTGAACTCGTTACACCTGTGATCGTTGAGGTCATCGCGATGAAAGTGATCCAAAGAGCAATAGTTATAACCTTGACTATCCTCATAACTGCCTCCTTTTATACAAATAGAAACGACATCGATCTGCGTTCTATCTACATCAGGTCAGGGCAATTTTGCTGCCAGATTTGAACACTGCGCCAGCACTTACGTTTGCTAGTGTTTTCTTATATAGCGATGTAGTGATTGAGTTGAATGCCGCGAAAATCCCCGCGCTTACCGCGAAGTTTTCATCGGCAAGGCGTTTTTTTAGTAGAGGGCAAGTGGAATTTTTTGCGATTGGTAGGTCGGAAATTCACTAGATAGATTCCGGCTTAATCGTTCCCTTGCTCGCAAATCGCTAAGCGGGAGGATTCGCTTTGTGGAGCGTATGTCTGCGATCGCAGGTTCGGGTTACCAGGGAATGAAATATAGCACCCAAGCCAGAGCGAGACTTACTAAAACGAACTGTGCAAAGGATTTGACGCCATAGATGATTCGTTCTTTGGGCGAGCCGTTTGAGAGGGCCGCAAACGCGACCGAAACAAAAAGTGCAAATGCGACGAGGTATAGAAAATGGATCATTTCTTCCTCCCAACAGCGATGTCTACCGCATCCATCGTAGCGAGATAATTAATAAGCCCCGCGACCTCAAGAAATCGCCCTCCGTATTCGAACGTCGCGAGAGCCGCCACTTGCGGCGATGGCGTTCCTGCCATGATGAAACTCACCAACGCTCCAAGTCCGTTTCCAAGCCGCGCAAAGATGTTCAGGAGATAAAGCAAAGCTCCATCCTTAAACTCGAAGCCGGGATAATGAGCGCCGCCACTGGCGATCGCGATCGCGAACATCAACCAAACGACCACGGCGATCAAAGCACCACGCACGGGACGTTTTTGCAAAATATGGCCGACTCCGGGCAGGAACCAGGAAATAAGGCCGACTATCACAGGATTATTCATCTAATGTGTTGTGTGAAGGCACGTCTCGAAAAGACACGAGTTCACTTTAATATCTAACTTGCAATTGCTCTATCAATTAAGCTTATCGTCAGACGTTCACAAATTACTTGAACTCTTTCACCGTTGCAGCATCGGATTAAATACGAGCGGGACGAATGATTAGTTTACAACTATTCGTTCCTTGCACCGACCGAGAAACAATTCAAATATCTCGCTCGAAAACCGGTCGTTTGAAAACGTAATTTCCGGATGCCATTGGACGCCGAGGACAAAACGATCCGGCCTCGTGTCCTCGATGCACTCAACCACGCCGTCTGACGCCCAGGCAACCGCCTTCAAGTTCGATCCGACCCGATTAACGGCCTGATGATGCGAACTGTTTACCCTAACCGAACCATTCGCGTTCTTAACCGCGCCGAGACCGGCAAGAATGCTCGATTCCTCGACCTTTAAGCTATGCGAAGGGCGATCGTACGGTTTTCCCTGGTCGTGCCGGATATTGGCGTCAACCAGCGAATCAATATCCTGGATCAGACTGCCGCCGCGTGCCACATTCAACACCTGCATTCCAAAGCAAATGCCTAGAAGCGGCAAATTTAACCTTTCGGCTTCGTCGAGCACCAAGCGGTCTGTTTCATCCTTCTCGGGAATGACGGTCCCGAGCTTAGGATGCGGTTCCTCGCCGTAATATGCCGGATCGGTATCGGTATTGCTTCCGGGCAACAATACGCCGTCCAGGCCCGCGAGAGCGTCGGCAATGTAGTCTTGTTTCGGGATCAGGCCTAGATGAACCGGCACACCGCCACAGGCCTCAACCGCCTCACTATAATCGCGGCCGAGATAGAACCGACGCGTTTCCATCTCAAGCCGCATCGTAATGCCGATCCTCGGACGCTTTCTCATAAAACCCTTTAATGTTCAGATAATTAGACCGCTTTGTAAAGTTTAGAGAGTTTATTGAGTTCTGAGAGTCTATGGAGTTCTTCGAATTGCGTGGAATGCGGCAGTCTGGCTTTAGCTCCACAACTCGATAAACTCCATAAACTCTCTAACTCTTCGTCGTTTGAGCATTTGAAATGAAACACTTATGATTAAGTACTATGGGAGACAGCTATTTGAGCCAGCGGATCAGATCCACGACCGTGCTGCTTGTGACGCGTGATGGACAGACGGCAATGGCGGGCGACGGACAGGTAACGCTCGGCGATACTGTGATCAAAAGCTCGGCGCGAAAGGTCCGCCGGATATCGAACGGCAAGATCCTCGCCGGTTTTGCAGGCTCAACCGCCGATGCATTTTCTTTATTGACGCGTTTCGAGACAAAACTGGAGCAATTCCAGGGCCAACTAGAACGTGCCGCCATCGAACTGAGTAAAGACTGGCGTACCGACAAATACCTGAGAAATCTCGAAGCTCTGCTCATCGTCGCCGATAAAACAGACGCATTCTTGATCTCAGGAAAGGGCGATGTCATATCCTCCGACGACGGCCTGCTTTCCGTCGGCTCCGGCAGCATGTACGCGATGGCCGCCGCAAGGGCGATGATGAAGCACACGCAGCTTTCGGCAAAGGAGATCGCCGAGGAAGCTCTGCGAATCGCTAGCGAGATCTGCATTTATACGAATTCGGACATAATTGTGGAAGAGATCTAGGACTTTAATGGCTATTTACTTAGGCGGCGAAACCCCACCGCCGAAACCAAATCTTGATGACCTGACGCCGCGGCAGATCGTTGCTGAGCTGGACAAATACGTTGTCGGCCAAAACGCTGCGAAAAAGGCTGTGGCTGTCGCTCTGCGCAATCGTATTCGGCGCCAAAAGTTGCCTGCTGAGATCGCTGAAGATGTTTTGCCGAAGAATATCCTGATGATCGGCTCGACGGGTGTCGGCAAAACCGAGATCGCCCGGCGGCTCGCACGACTCGCTAATTCCCCATTCATCAAGATCGAGGCATCAAAATTCACCGAGGTCGGCTACGTTGGTCGCGACGTCGAGAGCATGGTCCGCGAATTGGCCGATGTCGGCGTCGACATGGCGAAACAGGCCGCGTTTGACGAAGTTTTGCCGCGTGCGGAGCAAAACGTCGAGGAAAAGCTGCTCGATCTGCTGCTGCCCGCGTCGGATTTTCATTATCAGACGCAGGACGATGACGAACGTGCGGCGGAACGCGAAGATCACGAAAATTCCGTTTCTCGCACGCGAGAAAAGCTCCGCGAACAGCTCCGGCGCGGCGACCTCGACGAACGCCTGATCGACATCGAGACCACCGACCGCTCGAACGCCACGATCGATTTCATCGGCGGGCAGGGTATGGAGGAGATGGGTGTAAACCTTCGCGATATGATGGGAAACATGTTCCCTTCTAAAACTGTTACGCGAAAGCTGACCATCGCCGAAGCCCGTGCCTATATGGTTCGCGACGAGCAGGAAGGGCTTGTCGATATGGAGCAGATCACGCGAAAGGCCATCGAACGCACGCAGTCTGCCGGGATAATCTTCCTCGATGAACTCGACAAGGTCGCCGGCCGCGAATCCGGCGGCAACCCTGACGTTTCCCGCGAAGGCGTCCAGCGCGACCTGCTGCCCATCGTCGAAGGCACGAACGTGAACACGAAACACGGTATGGTCAGCACGGATCACATTTTGTTCATCGCCGCCGGAGCATTTCACGTTTCGAAGCCGTCGGATCTGATCCCCGAACTTCAGGGCCGCTTCCCGATCCGCGTAGAGCTCGAATCGCTGACGATTGACGACCTGAAACGCATCCTCGTGCAGCCCAAGAATTCACTGATCAAGCAGTATCAAGCCCTGCTCGACACCGAAGGTATCACTTTAACCTTCACCGACGACGCCATCGACCGGCTCGCAGAGATGACCGAAGAGATCAATAAGACCACCGAAAACATTGGTGCTCGTCGGCTTCATACGCTGGTTGAGAAGTTACTTGAAGATATCAGTTTCCTCGGCAGCGAGCTTGACGAGAAGAAACAGGTTATCGATGCCGAGTATGTCAACGACCGCCTAAACAGCCTGATCGAAGACCGCGATCTGCGGCAGTATATCCTGTAGTGTTTACGGCTGTAGCCACAGAAGTCACCGAGAAACTAGTAGTGATCCGGAAAACTCTGGAAATGATGAACGAATCAGTTGCAAATCCATTTCGAAATAAAACGAATTTCTCTGTGCACTCTGTGGCTAGAATCTTCTTACTTTTTTGTTTCGCCACCTCGTTTTCGGCAGCATGTGGCAAGCGCGGTGCTCCCGTGCCGCCGAAGGAACGCGTTGTACAGATCGTCGAGGTTGCTGGGTATCAACGCGGCAATCAGGTCATCCTTTCGTGGCAAATGCCTGTTAGAAACGCCCCTAAAGGCAACACACTAAACATTAGCCGCGCAGACATATACCGACTCGCCGAGCCCTCAAATGCTCCGTTCCAGCTTTCGGAAGAGGAATTTGCCAATCGCAGCACGTTGATCGCCGCCTTAGAGATCACGGAAGCGGATTTCGCGATGAAAACACTGACTTATCGCGACACGCTACAGTTTGCCGGCCAAGCGGCTCGTTTGCGTTATGCGATCAGGTTTGTAAATTCGTCGGGCCAGAAAGCCGGATTCTCAAATTCCCTCCTTATCGAGCCGACATCAAAGGTCGCTTCCGCACCGACCGCGTTGTCCGCGGAGCCAACACAGGATGCTATCAAATTGAAATGGCAGGCTCCGACGACGAACGTCGACGGTTCATCGCCGGTAAGTTTGCTTGGGTACTATGTTTTCCGCTCAAATTCAGAAAAAGAGATGGGAAAGCCGCTGAATAAAACCCCTGTAACCGGAACGACATACAGCGATGAATTTTTCGAGTTTGGAAAGGAATATTACTATTTTGTGCGTGCTGTTTCGGTCGGGACCCAGGCAGAGCCGGTCGAGAGCGGTGAATCGAACATCTTAAAATTCAAGGCAATCGACACCTTCGCCCCGACGCCGCCGGCGGCGATCACACTCGCTGCGTCACCGACAACGATATCGATCTTCTTTGCGGTGAACCCCGAAAAGGACATCGCCGGTTATAAGCTCTACCGTTCGACAGATAAAGACCTGGATAAAGCAAAATGGCAGCTTTTGACCTCTGAGTTATTGAAAACAAACACTTTTCAGGACACAAGAGTTGAGTCCGGCAAGACCTACTATTACTATCTAACCGCAACCGATAAGTTCGCAAATGTCAGCGAAATGTCCGAGGTTGTTTCCGAGACCGTCCCGTAAATTATGAAGATCGAAATCAAAAAGAATTTCTTACCGTCTAAAATAGTCTGCGTCGGCCGCAATTACGCTGACCACGCGGCCGAACTCGGAAATGAAGTTCCGAGTGAACCAATGCTGTTCTTGAAAGCGCCGTCCACGATCGTGTTTGCGGGTGACGATATCGTCATACCAAAGCAGTCCGATCAAGTTGAACATGAAGGTGAACTTGCGGTGGTTATCTCTAAGAAATGTAAGGATTTAAAGGATGACGCTAATGTAAACGATTACGTTCTCGGATACGTGTGTTTGAACGACGTGACCGCCCGTGACCTACAGCGAAAGGATGGACAATTCGCCCGGGCAAAATCGTTTGATACGTTCTGCCCGATCGGCCCCCATATCGAGACGGAACTTGACGTCACCGACCTGCGCGTTACGGTCAAGGTTAACGGCGTCTTAAAACAGGAAGGGCGGACATCTCAAATGGTATTCCCGGTCGATTTTCTGATACGATATATCTCAAACATGATGACGCTTAATCCCGGCGACGTGATCGCTACCGGAACTCCGTCCGGCGTCTCAAAAATGAACCCCGGCAACGTTTGCGAGGTCGAGATCGAGGGAATAGGAGTTCTTACTAACGAAGTCAGATAGACACTCAAAAACCAATGAAATTCTTTATAGACACAGCGAATTTAGACGAGATCAAAGAGGCTAACGAGCTTGGTTTGATCGACGGCGTTACGACAAATCCGAGCCTGGTTGCCAAAGAGGGCAATGTTGATTTCAAGGAACACATCGCCAAGATCTGTGCTTTGGTAAAGGGCGACGTTTCGGCCGAGGTGACATCCCTCGACACCGCCGGAATGCTCGCGGAAGGCCGCGAACTGGCCAAGATCGCTCCGAATGTCGTGATAAAAGTACCCCTCACGCTCGATGGCTTAAAGGCGTGCCGCACGTTTCGTGCGGAAGGGACAAAGGTCAACGTGACGCTCTGTTTCTCTGCCGCTCAGGCTCTGTTGGCTGCGAAGGCGGGAGCGTCATACATTTCCCCGTTCATTGGCCGCATCGATGATATCGGGCAGAACGGTATGCAGTTGATCGAGGAAATTGTGCAGATCTACGCGAATTATCAGTTCGAGACCGAAGTATTGGCGGCCTCGATCCGCCATCCGATGCACATAGTTGACTGTGCCTTGGCAGGAGCCGATGTAGCCACGATCCCGTTCAAGGTGATCACACAGCTTGTTAAGCATCCTCTGACCGACAAAGGCCTTGAAGGCTTCCTTTCCGATTGGAAGAAGAGCGGACGGAGCTAGGCGGAACTAGTTAAAAACTAAAAGTTAAAAGACCGTCGGAAAACTTCCCGGCGGTCTTTCAATTTTGAGCTTGAAACATTATCAGACGCAACTAGTCGATGAGAAGGGTTCTCAATTCCACGTGAAGTCCTGCCGAATCAGCATCCCGCTGGATCGCGATCTGATATTTGGCCTTAAAATACTCATCGTGCTCCTTCATCTCGACCAGTTCAGTCACCTTCACCAGGTTCGCCTCGATCATTCCGGCCTCGATGCCGTCTTTCTGAGCAAACATCTCGTCGATCTCGACGATAAGCATCGAGAATTTACGCAGCCAGGAGAAATCTTCGTCCTCCAGCAGAACGTTTAAGAATTGCGTCGCGTTAAGCGGTCCGTTGATGCCCTCGTACAGTTCACGCTCGCGATCGATCATGGCTTTGTGTAGTTTAAGCAGTAAATTGCGTGCATTTTTGAGCTTTTCTCTGTTTTCCATAAAATATACTTAGCGTGCTTTTATAATACACCATACCGTGCTAACTTTATTCCATTAGCACCCTAATCATATTAACTTAGCGTGCTAACAATATTTAGATAGCACGCTTACGATTTTTCGTTAGAAGGCTAACCGCTTTTCGTTATCGTGCTAATTCCCGCTTAAACGTTTGCAAACAAAGGTACTTATATGCCCGAGCCAATTGTTTTCGAAGACACCGTCAGTTACCTTCTGGCCAAGGTCACGACCGCGTACCGTAACACGATCGAGCAGCACATGGCTAAGATCGATCTGCACAGCGGCCAGGTTTTCGTTCTCATCGAGTTGTGGCATCAGGACGGCATCAAGCAGATCGAACTCGCGAAGCTCCTCAACGTCAAAGCGCCAACTGTCAGCAACATGCTCCGCGGTCTGGAGAAGATAAATCTCATCCGCACAAAAAAGACTACGAAAGACGGCCGGGCGATGACCGTGCATCTTACAGAAAAAGGCAAAAAGATCCGAGCCGAGGTTGAGAAGCGTTGGATCGACGTCGAGGCTGAGTGCATTGCCCCACTTTCAAAAAGCGATCGCGTCGTCCTGTTCGAAGTGCTAAAAAAGCTACGTGGAACATACACCGGTCAAAATGTCATCGACGAAGATTAATACGGATGTAAGATAGGATTGTTATAGTTGATGCTCGGAGGAACTTATATGAAAGTAATCGTCGCCACGGATGGCACAAAATATGGCGAAGCGGCAAGCGACATGGTATCCAAATTCAATCTCGGCGAAGGCGATTCGGTCAAGGTCATCTGCGTTGTCGATATGGCCGTACCGCTGGTCACTGACATCTACGGCGGGTATTTGCCCGACACGAGTGAGATCGAAAAGTACGCTAAAGAAAACGCCGCAAAGGTTGTAGAGGCGACAAAGGCCAAGCTTGCAGGCTTTTTTGATGGCAAGAAAGTTGATGTTTCGGGCGACGTTCAGTTTGGATCGCCGGGCAGCCGTATCGTCGAGACCGCTGAGGAGATCGGGGCCGACTTGATCGTCATCGGCTCGCACGGCTACAAACAGTGGGAACGCCTTTTGCTCGGCTCGGTTTCGAATTCGGTCGTCCATCACGCACCGTGTTCGGTCCTTGTGGTCAGGATCCCGGCCGAATGACTTATACCGTCGGTCATCAAGTCACGATAAACTCGCGCAAATTTGACGGTTCGATCCGGCGGAGTTGGAATTGTGGGCTGATCGGGACGAAAGCGAATTCTCTTGTTTTCGTCGGAGTTTTCGATCTCGACGTTTTTCATCCCGATCTCGGCGAGATCAAACGCGGGACGATCTCATACGAATATTACTGGCTCGACCGCTGGTACAACATTTTCTGCTTTCACGAGCCCGACGGCACTTTTCGCAATTACTACTGCAACGTCAATATGCCGCCGGTTTTTACTGGCGGCGTTCTGGATTACGTCGATCTCGATATAGACGTCGTTATTTGGCCGGACCTGAGTTTTAAGATACTCGACGAGGCCGAATTCGAGCAGCACGCCATCAAATTCGGATATCCCGATGATGTCCGAAAAAACACAGCTTCCGCTCTCGCCGAGGTACTTGATCTGATCAGGTCACAAGGACTGCCAAAACCACACGAAATAGTGCAACAAAATCAGCGCTGAGTTGTGTTATCTTCAGTTATCTCAAAAATCCCATTTTGTTCAGGAGAATCTCAATGAGAAAGTCAGCTTTATTGGTTATTGCTTTCCTGTTTTCGAGTTCAATCGTTGTTTTGGCCCAGGGCACGGGTTCCGCACAGCCCGCGGCGCCGATCGGTGACCCGATGTTGTCGATCGCGACCGACCTTAGAAGTGTTTCCCGGTCAGTTCAAACGCTGAATGAACGGCTCCAGAAGTTCGTCGATAAATTCGAAAAGGTCGGCGGACTAACCTTTACTGAGAAGCAGCTCGAAATGGTGCTCGGAATGGAATTGCTCGTGCGTGCCGAGCAATTAATCGCCGTTCACCAAAAGACGCAGATCGAGTTGACCGAGAAGCTGAATGAAACGCGTGGAAAATTGGCCCAGGTCGAGATCGACCTCAGGCCGCGAACGATCGACCGCAGCGTTGCGTTGGTTGGAACTACGGAAACCGAAGAGTGGCGTGATAACCGACGGCAAAAGCTCACGGCGGAACGGCAGAGCCTTATGCAATTGAGGTCGCAGATCGAGGACGGCCTGGCAGAAAATAATGAAAAGCTGCGCCAGGCGACGATCCTGGCGAATAATCTCCGGCGTCAATATCTGCCGCTGATCGACCGCGAAATGTTCAGGCAGTAAAGCTAATGTGGCTGGACGCGGAGCATGTAGCTACAGATATTTAGCGGAACGCCGACCGTGACGGTGACGCGCTGGCCGGCTGGAAGCTCGTAATTATTGATCGCCGCCGGATTCTTACCTTCGTTCACCGCCCAGAAATTCCCTGCTCCGTCGGTCACGAGCGTCAGATGGCGGCGGCTGATCTCAACATCGCCGACTAGCGGAATATCGACGGGCTTTGATTTCGAACCGCGTCCGATGGCGATCTCTTTCTGGTAGATCGGCACGACATTCTGCCGAATGCCTCCACGCCATATCTCAAGTTTGTACAGCTCGGCGCTACGCGATTTCACGGCCGTCATATCCTCGGGTTCGTCATTCTGAAGCGGAACCGCTTGCTGAATTCCTGCATTCTGAAACGTCGCCGGCGGCGGTGCCTGATAAGGCGGCGGCTGAACTCCGGTTGGTTGAGGAAAATTAGGAATTGTCTGTGAGATCTGAGCTTTTTGAGCCGGTTCAAACGCCGGAATTCCCTTCGGCCTGACGAGCACGCCTGTTTTGTTTCCGGTGGAATCCTCCCAGCTATGCTGAACGCGTATCTCGCCTTTTTCGAGCGTTCCGTCGATCCGCAGCTCGATCACGAACGAGCGAGTTTCCAGCTTTTTCTTTCCCGCGATCTCTTTCGCACGCTCGGCCAGAATGTGATAAAGCCCTTGTTCGAGGCCTTTTCGTTTTGCCCCCTGCCATTCTTTGTCGTCGTCACTGCTGAGGAAGATAGCGTATTCGCTCGGGATGATGGTGGTTCCCTGCGGCAGCGGGACCATCTCGTTCTGCATAACGGATTCGACCTCGCGAGCGATCTTGACGATGAACTCCTCGGCCTTCGACCGCGGCTTGATCTGTGCGTCGCGGGCCGCCTGTTCCAAAACAAGCTCCGCCGTCTCACCATCGATCCAACGCCTGACTTTATCTAAAATGCTCATATTTTCTTAGTTGTTAGTTGAGATTGCCGAAGAAAGCTCCGAAATAAGTTAAAAGTGCAAAGTTTTAAGTAAAAAGTAGGCAAACTTAACACTTTTCACTTAGTACTTGTTCCGGAGAAAATGCGGCCTGCAAACCCCCATCACTAACAACTACTAACTAATCCACATCCACATACTTCCCGTTCAGCCAGCCGCGTTTTGTGCTTGCCTGTGTGGGCAAGTCGCGGCCTTGTTGGACGACATCAACTTGATACCAATTATTCTGCGAATTTACAATCTTGACCTTCGAGTTTTTTGTCACCAGGCCGATCGGATCGTTGTCCGTGTTTGGCGAGGGCCGCAGATAGACGTCGGTACTGGCGACGCCTGTCTTTGTGTTCAGCGTCGTTGAGATACCCGGGAAGATATTACGGCTGCGAATATAGCTCGCCGTTCCGTACAGGATTCCCGTGAAGGCTCCGACCAGCAGGAGAAATGCCGTCAAACGACGGAACGTCCGTCGCTTCTTCTTCGCCGGTCTTGCCTCGGCAACCGTGACTGCGACCTCGGGCTCGATCGCCATGGTTGCTTTTACTGCCGGCGGCGAATAGGGACGCGTGTAGATCGGCTCGCGGCTCATCGACGAAGGAATGTCCGCGATCGCCTCGAAGCTCGGCCGTTCCGGTGCGATCGGCGTGTAACCGCGAAAAACGTGCGGCTGCGGCGTGTCGATCGACGAACGCATCATCGTGCTGTATTCGCCATCCGCCGCGATCTGCCGAATTCCGGCAAGATCGCCCCACAGTTCCTCGACCGACTGCTGCCGCAAAGCAGGATCGGCGGCCGTCGCCCGTTTTAAGACGCGGACAAGCTCGTCGGCCCATTCCTCGGATCGTATGCTTTCTGGAACCGAATCTATGCTCGCATTTGAAAAAGCACGCGGGGCCTCGCCGGTGAGCATTGTGTAGATCGTTTTCCCAAGCGAATAGATGTCAGCCGCAGGCGTAAGTTTAGTGTCGAGCCCGCCGGTCTTCCCTGCCATCAGCGGGCTATGTTCGGGCGGAGCGTAGATATTCGTACCGACACGTGTGATCGGCGCATCCGATACATTCACGCGGGCGACGCCAAAATCGGCGATCTTTACGGTCGAAAGATCGGATGTGAGCAGCAGATTCTGCGGTTTGATATCGCGATGGATAATCGAATTGCGATGTGCATGGCCGAGCCCGGCACAAACCTGCTCGATGTATTTCAAAGCCTGATCGAGCCCGAGATTCTGCTTACGCAAAAGCTTTTGCATGTCGCCGCCGGCGAGGTATTCGAGGACGAGGTAATGAAAAACTGTCCCACGCAGATCGCGGGCAGTTCCATGACCGATGCGGCTGATGATATTCGGGTGGCGAACCCGGTCGAGAGCGATCGCCTCGTTCTGAAAATTCTCGACCAGCGTGCGTTCCAGATCGGCGTCGAGATCGTCCTGCAGAAAGACATTGAGGGCCTTGATCACGACCGTCGAATGCGGCGACTGCGGCGAAGCCAGCGTGTCCCGCGCGAGAAAGATCTCAGCATAACTCCCACGCCCGAGCTGCTCGCGGACGTCGTATCTCTTATCGAGTCTGCAGCTGTTTAGCGAAAGCTCTTTCATCGTAAAAAGGACCAAGCCGGGGCAGGGCAGATATGTTCCTCAGACAAGGAATACGATATCACAAAGACAATGTTCGGAGAACAAATCACAAGAAATGCGTTTCTACGAATTTTAGGTTTTCGAAGGCTCTGCGCGACGACAGTTTGTTGTCGAATTGAGACGCAGCTGGGGCGATTCCGTAGGTCGAATTTTTTCCCGTAAATAACCTTTGACCAATCGCCGGTTTACCTCTACCAATCGGGCCATATTTGCACGACTAGCAGGCCGATTCGTTCGAGCTATCAGCCACTTTTCTCCGAAAAAGTGCCGAAATAAGGAGGTTTGATTTAAAGTGTGAAACGTTTCACACTTTTCGGTGGCGATTTTTGGCGACAGGCCTTTTTACACGAAAAGTTCCTTAAAGAATGTGTTTTTTTTCTCGCTGAAAAGCGAAAAAGGCAGCCCTCGCGAGCTGCCTTTTTTTTGGATGGAATAAGTTAGTCGTTCGTCCTTAGGAATCCGGTTGTCTGGACGTATTGGAAGAACGGCGTGCCGGGCGGCAATCGCGCCGGGTCGAGGAAGGTGCTGTCGAACACCCAGTTACGGATCGGCGGATTGTAGACCGTGTTGCAGCATTTGAACGAACCTGCCGCGTTTCGGGAATTGAAGAGATTGATCAGCGAACCTGAATAGTCGAGGCGCTGGCCGGTCCAACGTTCCAGAAACCGTTTAAAGTTATGAACACCGCCGTTCAACCGCGGCGAGATTCCGCCCTGATTTGGACTGCCCGAACGGCTCGCGATCGTGTCGCCCGAGATCATCGCGAATCGGATAGTCGTTGTCTGCGCGATCCGGTTCGATTGATCATACGGACTCGTGACCGGGCTCATAAAGCTCTGTCCGTCGTTCCAGGCGTTCGACAGGATCGTCACGCCGTCCGCGACGATCGATGCAGGAATATGCAATGCCGTGTCGAACGGCTGGTACTGATTATATGGCGTGTTCCCGGCCGCTGGCGGAGAGGCTGCACTCGTGGCATTGTAGTTACCCTTAACATATATGTTGTTTTCCGTGGCGACCGTGAAACCTTTGGTACTTGCGGGCACGGCGGAATCGTATATTCCAGGCAAGGTTGTTCCGTTCGTTAACCGAACGCCGCGGCGATAATACTTATGATCGACCACGGAAACAAAATCGGGTGGCGCCACGTGCGAATATCTTGGAGCTTCGCAGTCTGTTCCGGCTCCGGCACATGCGGTGACGTCCGTCCACGGATATGTTCCGCTGAAGTCCATGTATTTTGCCTGGAGCGATCCGTTGCGGTTTGAGTCTTCGCCGAGTTCCGTTGTGCCGTTATTTCCAGGCGAAGCTCCATAGATGTCTTCCATGTCGTATTCGCCGTCGAAGTCGGCATCGCCGCGGCGATCCGATATGTAAAGCACAATTCCATTCTCCTGTGGAATATCGGAGCTGACCAAACCAACACCGCCTTTTGAGATAGCAAATTTTGTATCGACCGGGAAAAGGCCGTCAAAATCTCCGCGCATGAAGCGCCTCATATTTGCGACGTCAATATCGATCATGCTCATAACGCCATTCATCGGAAGGCGAGTGAGATTCGAATAATACGTTGTGCTGCGTTCGTCGTAGTAATATCCCTCGCGGGCGTCGAACATTTCGATCGGGAATGGAACGATCGCTCGGCCTGTATTCCCGTCGATCGTGGCAAGCTTAAGATGGCCGCCGACATTTTCGGTATATCTGTCATCGGCAACTAAGGGCGTTGTTTGCGTTCGTTCGAGCCCGCCCTCCATATTCGTTGCCGTACCGCAGTTAGTTAAAGCCGGCTGTCCCGGAGCGACTGTTGTAATGGTCGGGTCCTTACATCCAGCCTGAACAAGGGCCTGAGTCGCTCCGGTGAATCGTTGAACAACCGTAAAGCCCGGATTGTAGCTGGCATTCACACCAGCCCCGATATCCACGTTTGTCGTGTATTTATCCGGGGTCGTACTCGGCGTTGGGATCGGTTTGCCCGGAATCAGGAATCGCTGCAATTTGATCACAGAGCGGCTGTCGATGCCATTTGAAGCCGGCGTCTGCGCAGTTGTCGCCGTGAGGGATGTCGGGGCAATTGTGCCGTCATACATTGACGACATCGAGCCCTGAGCATAGCGGTTATCCGTGATCTTGAATTCAACGGTCGAGCCATTCAAGATCTGAGTCGCAGGTTCGGTAACGCCCATGCTGAGAAAATCTTCCGTGATATCTTTAGTGATCACAGCTCCATCGCCCGGATTCGTCGAAACCGTTTCAACTTTGATCCAAACTTCGCGGCACGCCGCAGTTGGCTGCGAACATCCGCCCGTATAAAATCGCTCGCCATTAACTCTGGTCGTTACATACGGATTGTTTGTGAAGTTGGGATCGGTAAGGCCCTGCTTCATGTATTTCGGCTGATAACCCCGGACTCGGTCCGGAGTGGCCGTCGGCGTCGGAGCAACGGTCGGTTCAGTCGGCATTCCGTCAGGACGGCCGTCAAGCCGCACGCCGCATTTAGTAGCCGTCGTCGTTACGATCGGATCTGTTCCCACACCTGAGGCACAGCCGGGTAATTTAGCCTGTGTGTCCGCGAGCGTAATGCGAATACCCGTTTTATTAGTAAATCTTTCGCTGCGAAGGATTGCACTGTCGGTCGTTGCCCCTGTTACCGGGCTGAGCGTACCGCCGATGGTCGCGAGGTCGCCGCCGGTTGAGCTGGCGATCTCTTTTCCGCGTCGAAGCATTTCGATAAGGTCGGTATTTGCACCGACATTTAAGGGAAGATTGAGCGTTGGCGTATTGGCCAGAAGATTGCCGTCAAAAACTGCGGACTGTGTTAGGAAGCTGCTATTCAGGCGGCTTGGCGGCAGATCGAGATTCGGCGTTTGAGCCGGGACCGGAACTGACGGCGGAAACTGAAATATGTTGTTGGCCGCTCCCTCGGTAGTATTCAAAACACTGCCCATGGTCGGCGTGAGCTGAACAAAACTTCCTGATGCATTCTTGATCCAGGTCTGGCTGTTGGCACTGTCAGTGGTGTCCCAGTTGCGCCATGCCTGCGTAACGATCTGGTCTGCGGCCGTGACGCGAGAATCGAAGTAAACTCCTTCAGAACCGGGTGAAATAAAGAAGTTTCCGTTAGAATGGACGCGGCCTCCAAAACTGAAACGCGGAGGACGGAACAATTCCAGGTCGTCGTTATAAAAGATACCGAACTGGAAGATCGGGATGCGATTATTGAGGACGTTTCGCGTAAGCTGAACCTGGGTTCCGATAGGATTTGCGGTTGTTCCGTTGTTGCTGGTTGCCGTGGTACGCAAGCGCCAGTTGTCCTGAATCGCGACCAGGCCCGTATAGGGACCGCCAGTCAGCGTCTTGACCGTGCTGGAATCGATCTGGTCGAGTTCCTGAAAGAAAGTATATCCAGTAAGCCCGGAAACGGGACCGGTTCGTACATTTGCCAGGTCGGCGGTCGTCGGATTTAGCTTGACCTCAAAAACCTTATTAAAGTTTCGGGTCATAGTTTCCAGACTTCCCTGGGCCGCATAGAAGGTACGGCCTTCGGATGTTTCGTTGCCTGTAGCCGCCGCCTCTGCGGAAGATCTGGACATGGCTAATGCAACAAAAACACCTATCAAAGCGAGAATAAACAGGGCTATTATGATTGCCGAGCCTTTCTCACCTCTATCAACAACAATGCCTTCGGCATGAACGTTTTCAATTCTTGTTCCCTTCATCTTCATTTACCCCATTCAGACTTAGCTTGCATCGTATCCCAGATTTCTGGTACTTACCGTTGTTGTCATCGATTCCCTATACGGCTGCCCCATTGAATTTTTCTCTACCGAGCGGACATTTACCGTGAATCTGATCTGTCGGACGGCGGCTAGATTGGATTGTGCATCATCGGCCGTACCCGCGATGCCGTCCGGGCCGGCGCTAGGATTGTCCGATATCGCTCCACTGTCCATTACGTACTGGATCTGAAAGTTTTCGACGTTGTAAACCAGCGGCTCATCGACAAACGCGACGGCAGGTGTAATGTTCCCGTATTCGCGCCGCGTCAGGATTCCATCGGGCGTTACGAAATATGTGACCATCCTCACCCGCTGGATACTCGCGGGAACCGTGATAGAGCTTAGCGGCCCGGACGCTCCAGTCTGGTTAAATCCGAGGAGATCACCATTTGAGAACTGAATCTTGTTCGTTCCGCTCAAAGCTGTCGACAGTCCCAAAGTCGCCCCGGTATTTCCGATAACGATATAGACATCGTTGACGCGGCACGACGAGTTACTGCCCGAGATAGGCACAATCTCATCAATACCGCCAGCCGTCGTAGTCGCGGCATTGATATTCAGGGGTTGAGAAACGCCGCTAACGACGTTGAAGGTATTATCCTTGTAAAGGAACGTGACCTGATCGGTTCGCGTGTTCGCGGTCGTTGCGAAAGTACTAAGCGTAACGTTGTTCCCGGCGATCACCGGCGGAACCGTGTCACGGCTCGTGTCAAAATCGTTCGGTACGCCAAGAGCGGTAGAGATGCGGTTATCAGGAAGCACCACGGTGCTTGCCGCCGGATATCCAAACCCTGCATTAAAAGCGTCTCGCGAAATTAGATTCAAGGCGATACGAACGTTCTTTGCAAGCTGAACTTCCTCGGTGACAGTCGACCGACTCTGCTGTGCCGTGCGCAGCAGGCCCCAGATCGCGCCCGTAACCACAAGGAAGATCACCATCGAAACCAGAAGTTCAAGCAGCGAAAAGCCGCTCTCAGTATTTGGCTTTGCTCTCTGTGCTTTCCTTTTCACTTTTATTCTCATAGGACACACTTCTCTAGTTGACCACTGCATAGTCGGTAAGAACCGTCTGAACGATTTCCTGCCGCTGAAGGCCGCCGACATTGTAAGTGACGGTAACTTGAACGCTGCGGATCCTGACCGGCGCTGGTCCTGCGGGGCTACAGATGACAGGTGAAGGACGGTCAGGATCACAAACATCCGTGATCACGATCCTGCGCCGGAGCTGGCCGACCGTTGCCCCGGTATCGTCAGCGGTGCCGATCACTTCGTCTGCCCCGGCATCGACCCGAACCGGCTGAAATCCGATTGGAAAAATACCCTGGGCCACGCCAGTCGCCGGATCCGGGTTGCTGCCGACGTTTCCAACTGCTGACCATCCGAGCCGCGTAGGATCGGTTTCTTTCACCGCCATGATGGATTCGAGCGTCGACGTCGCTATCTGCTTCGCAAGCAACTGCTGTTCGTGCCCGTTAGCCTGAACAACTGACCACGAGATAGCCGCTAACATCGATAGGACGCCGAACATTAGAATGACCAGGGCGATCATTACATCGATGTAAGAAAATCCTTTTTCAGATTTGAGATTCATGCTGGTGTTCCTGTCCATTATTGGTTTGCGACAAAGGTCGTTCCGTTGTGTTTCCAGTATCTGATGGCTCCGCTGCCGCCAAAGATCGTGATCGCGCGAACTTCAGGCTTGCTCCTCGGCGTAGAACTTCCCGGTGATACCGGCGGCCAACTGTAGATATTCGCGTTGAGCGGTACGTTAGCCGCGTTTACGACCGAGCCATCGCTGCGAAAACGGGCTGCCCAGACCGAATGCCCTGTCACTGTTGTCACACCGGCCAAATGGCCGAGGGTGTCAGTTCCTGCAACCAAATCGTTGTAATTCGGTGGATTGGGCTTCGAGATCGTTGCCGGAATAATATCCATCCGTACGTCCTTGGTCATTTCGAGAGGAATCTTCTTAAGTTGAGCATCTGCGGCGGTACCGTTTTCGTCGATGATCAGAGCGGCGTTATCCGTATAATCGATCTCGAACCTTATGGTACGGCGACGATTAAGAGCGAGTTGCCCTGCCTCCCGCATCAAATCGATTACCTTCAACGCTTGATCCTCGGATTTATAAGCTTTCTTGTAGTTGACGATGTATGGCAAGGAAATCACAGACATGATCCCGATGATACCCAGAACTACCAAGAGTTCTGTCATCGAGAATCCGGGATTGCCTCGGCCCACCTTATGAAGTCGCTTTCTCATAAGCTTTCTGCTTCGCTTTTACTATCTGGTTACGCCAATACACTAGAAGTAAGAGGGCGCTAATAAGGAAAAGATGGAATGCACAACCGATTCCAAAATTATTTTACATTGTTTAACTTCGGAAAGCAATAGGTTTGATTTGCTTTTCATTGAAACCGATTTCGGGTAGAATTGCGACAGTTCTACAGGAATAATGCTGCTTGTAAGTTGCCTCTAAATGACTGATAAACAACCCGTTTCCAAGAATGGATTCTCGGCCGACTGGCTTCTTCAGGGAGCCCTGACAAAGATCGGCGACACGGTTGATAGACTTACCGGTCGACGATGGACGCCGTCGAGCAGCCTTGCAACGAGCGAATTGGTAGAGCGGATGAAAAAACTTCTGGATTCAGAAGCCAGGGAAATCCCGGGGAAAGGTTTCGTCGTTCCACATAATATCAAACTCAAAGTTCAATGGGACAAGTTTTCAACCGATTCGGATGAAGCCTTGCTTAAGCTTCAAAACGAATTCCTAACCGCAGCCGCAGATCATATCAACGACAAACTCTATTACACGCATGTACCGCTATGCGTGGAGGTTAAACCCGACTATTTCACCGAGGGAGTAAAGCTCTTCGTAAGCTTCGACAAATTCTCTGATGAAGAACACGAAGCTCAGATGAACGTAACTATCCCTTCGATCAATCTACAAAACGCGCCTCCAGCCGCGATCGAGAAAAAGGCTGAAAACGAGGTTTTTGTAGCCCGCTTCGAATTGAATGGCAGCCGTCGGGATAGACGGATCGAATTCCCGACCAACGGACGCCTTTCGGTCGGACGAACGGCCTCGAATGGCCTGACGATCGATGACCCGAGCGTTTCGAAAATCCACGCGTCGCTCGTCGTTGATAGCGACGCGGTACTTTCGGTCGCTGACACGGGTTCAACCAACGGAACTTTCGTAAACGTCGAGCGTATTCCCTACGGAAAAGCAGTGCGACTGAATGCAGGGGACAAAGTGAGATTTGGGATGGTGGACGTAGTTTTTGAGCGCATTCCTTCCGAGCCGCGAAATACGGCGGAGTTGCCGCGGCGTTTGTCACAGGAAAACACGATCGAGATCGGCGGCCTTCAATTTACGAGCAAGATCTCGCCCGAACCGAAAGTTTCCGTTGAACCGCCCGAGAAAACTCTCGAAATTGATCCATTGAAAACCTTTGTAGATCCAGGTATGCATGAGGAGGGCAAATGATGTTATTTTTGCTTTCACTCATCGACTGGAATCAATGGCGTCCGGAAAACCTCTTCGGCGGACAGGTTCTCGAACGAACTCCGGCGGGGCTGACGATCGTTTATATAATTGCCGTAGGAGTTTTGCTCGGCTTTCTGATCATCACGTTCTTTGAGAATTTCCGTCGTCACAAGCTTGTTTTTGAACGAGATCTGCCAAAAGAAGTTAAGCGACGACTCACCCAAACGCTCACAAACCGAAGCCTCAAGATATGGCAGGTATTTTTCGTCCTTGTCGCGTTCTCGGTGTTTGGATTTCAGGTTTACTGGACATATTTCGCCGACGAATCGAATGAGCAGTTTCAGGCCTTAAGCTACAAAGACCTAAGAAACCGTCGTGCGACCGCCGCTAGCCTACGCGGCTGGATGCTCGACCGAACGGGCAAACTTTCGAGTGCTCTCGCCTATTACAAACTGGATAAGGACGGTGATATCACCCGCGGGTTTGCCCTGGAAAAGGAAATGGCTCACCTGCTTGGCACGGAACGCGGCACCCCGGGCCTCGAACGTACACTCTATAAAAAGCAGGCAGATCCAATGCCCGAGTCATGGGAAGTTCTGACTCGGATCAAGAAGCCTGAAGAAGAACAGAAAGATGTAAAGATCACCATCGACCGCGACCTTCAGGCTTACCTCGCCACCCAACTCGAAGGCAAAAAAGGAGCTATCGTCGTTCTGAATCCGCAAACCGGTGACCTGCTCGCGATGTATTCAAACCCATCGTTCAATCTCGACGAAGCACAAACACTCGAGAACTATCTGAAGCTCGAAGGTAACAAACGCGACAAACCTCTGTTAAACCGAGCGACGCGCGAATTTTACGCTCCGGGATCCACCTTTAAGACGTTCACGATGATCTCTGCGTTTAGAGCGAATAAGCAAAATGCAGTCTTTCCTAGCTACGCCGAAGGCTTCAAGCCGTACAAAGGTTCGCGGCCCATCGTGGACGCTACGCAGAAGCTTGGCCCGGACGGATCGGTTGGTGGAGCATGTGACGGCGGTTGTCAAGAAAAGGACATTACATTTGCATATAAAGTGTCGAGTAACCAGTATTTTGCCCAACTCGCTATCGAACTCGGCCGTGAACGGCTGCGGGAAACCGCCCTGCTAGTCGGCATGGCTCCGGTTGATGCTCCGGACGAGGCATTACTGCCGCGATTCTTTCCAAATATCTGGAACACGAGCAATCCAAACATCGCCGGTGCTTTAGCTCCACAGCAATCGACGATCGTCACCGGAAAAGAGATATCACTTTACGATCTCGGGATCGAAGGCATGGGGCAGGGCTACGCCGGCCAGATGACGCCGTTTCAGATGGCCTTGATCGCTTCGATCCCTGCCAACATGGAAGGAAAACTGATGAAGCCGAGGATCGAGGCTGACCAACCGCCGCAGGCATTCGGACAGGTCATTTCTCCGCCCCAGGCAGCGGCGATCCGCAACATTATGTCAACCGTTACCGAGGAACCTGGCGGAACCGGAACCGTCATCTCAGCCAAACTCGCCGGGACAGGGATCAAAACCGGCGGAAAAACCGGTACTGCCGAAAAACTCGCTCCCGACTACGACGCCGCAGGGAAGCTCAGGACCGAAAAAAGAAGAAGAAAGAATGCGAACGGCGAATGGGAAGACTATTTTGTACCGCAGATGTATGAGCGAACGGATAGTTGGTTCATAACCATTGCACCGCTGGAACGGCCAACTCTTGCGATCTCGGTCGTCGTAGAGGGCGGTGGATATGGAGCACGAACGGCGGCTCCGATCGCCGCAAACGTCATTCTTAAGGCACGCGAACTCGGCCTGCTGGGCGATCAATATAAACCCAAAGCTCCGGCGGCTCCGCCAGCGAAAAAGAAGAAATAGATTTGAAGAACCGAACATCATCGCATTTTTTCATGCTAGCGCTGATCGTCCTCGTCACGGCGATCGGTCACTACTCCATCTATTATGGAGCACTGATCCGAGGGTACGAGACCTCGACCATCACAGCAGGAAGAAACCTCGTTCTCCTTTCTTTTCTTGCAGTTCTACCTATTTTCTTAAAGCGTTTTATTAAGTTCGAAGGTAATTGGACGCTTTATACCTCGGCAGTACTTCTTTTCTCGATCGGCCTGACCGTTCAGTACCGGCTTTTTAGCGATCCTGAATATACTTCACGCAGGGACAAGGCCGAAGCTCGGCAGCAAAAGATCAAAGTTCTCCAGATGCACTACATCCAGGAGAACTACTCCGCCGAGAAAAAACAGATCATGGGTTTGCCGCCGAGCCCGCCTTCGCCAGTCGATCTCGACGCCGAAAAGCCAATTCCCGCGCCGGAAACCTACATGGGAGTTTACCTCTCCGGGCGAACGATCAATCCGCTCCTTGGTATTTTTGGCCTGATCGCGGCATTTATCTTTTTACGCGATGACCGCTTTCTAAAGCTGCTGCAAGCGAACGGATTTGCGATCGTTTTACTCACGCTCGGGCCGCTGTTTGCGGCGGCGATCTGGTCTCGAGCAGGTAAATTCGGAGGTAATTTAACACCTTGGGAATTGGCCAAAATTCCCTTTCTTATAGGCTTCGCCGCGATCCTTGCGGTGCTGTATAAAAACCTCGCTCGTACCTATTGGGGAATACCGAGGGCAAAGGACGCTCTACCACTAGTTTTCATGGCAATTTTGCCGTTTCTGCCGTTCTTCGTGCTGAAGGATTTTGGACAGATGATGGTTTTCAGTGCGGTTTACGCGACGCTTTACCTGATCGCGATCCGCCGTCTCCCGCAGAGATTCGTGA
>JBEBJB010000041.1:0-41359 GCA_040080065.1 Pyrinomonadaceae bacterium | reverse complement strand
GTCGAAGAGAAAGGCGCCGCCTTTCTCTTCGACACTTCAAACAGGACATATAACGTGCTAGCAAAACAGGACATCTTCATTTGCTATTAACACAAATAAATGATTATGCAACAGCCAACGACCGGCTGTCTTCCTGAATCACATCATGAATCTTCTGAACCTGATTAACCAAATCTAAATATTGCTCCGGCGTCAAAGCCTGAGCGCCATCACACAATGCTTCCTCAGGACATGGATGAACTTCAATAATCAAACCGTCGGCACCAACCGCGACACCGGCACGTGCCAAGGGCGTGACCATATAATTATGGCCCGTTCCGTGCGAAGGGTCGACGATGACGGGCAGGTGAGTCATGCGATGAACGGCAGGGACGATCGACAGGTCAATCGTATTGCGGGCATGGTTGGCAAAGGTCCGAATACCGCGTTCGCAGAGGATGACGTCGTAGTTTCCCTCGGCCATGATGTATTCCGCCGCGAGTAAGAGCTCGTCGAGTGTGGCCGACATTCCGCGCTTAAGCAGCACGGGCTTTCGGGTTTTGCCGACGTACTTCAGCAGAGAGAAATTCTGCATATTACGGGCACCGATCTGGATGCAGTCGCCGTATTTTTCGACGGCATCGACGCCGCGTTCGTCCATCGCCTCGGTCACGATATTGAGATCGAATTGCTCGCGTACATCAGCCAGCATTTTCACGCCGTCCTCGCCCATTCCCTGAAAAGCATACGGCGAAGTGCGTGGTTTGTAGGCCCCGCCGCGAAAAAATCTCGCACCGCTTTTTGTGATCGTTTCGGCGGTCTTAAAAAGCTGCTCGCGTGATTCTATGGCGCACGGTCCCGCGATCATCGCAAGTTCTTTCCCGCCGATGGTCGCATTTCCGACTTTGATCACGGATTTTTCCGGTTTGATGTCCTTTGAGATCAACTTGTAAGGCTTAGTCACTCGAATTGCGTCGGCTACACCTGGCAGGTTTTCAAAATGTGCGGGATCGATAGACCCACGATTGCCAGTGACGCCGATGGCCGTGCGATTTTCGCCCGGCAAAGTGTGCCCGCGAAAGCCCAACGTCTCGATCACCTGTAAAACCCTCTCAATTTCCGACGCCTGAGCAGTCGGCTTCATTACGATCAACATATAAAATAACCTCTAATAAAAACCTAAAATAATCAATAAAATTCGATCCGGAATAAGTTATAAGTACGAAGTGATAGGTTTTAGTTTAAAACCTATCACTTCGTACTTATTCCGAAAATACCGCCGCAGCATTTGGAACAAGCCCCGCTACGAAATTTTCGACCTCTAAAACGGCATTATCGCCGCTATTCTCGATCACAGAAACGATCGCCGAACCGACGACCGCAGCATCCGCATATTCCCAAACCTCTGATATCTGAGCGGCGGTCGAAATTCCAAAGCCAACCGCGATCGGTAGATCGGTAAACTGCCTTGTGCGATTCACCAACTCCTCGGCGGTTGAACTTGTCGATGCCTGTGCACCAGTCACTCCGGCACGCGAAACGGTATAAATAAAGCCGCGAGCGTTGTCGCAAATCGCTTTGAGGCGCGCGTCCGTTGTCGTCGGGGCGACGAGCGAGATGAGGTCGATGCCGTGTTTTGCGAATCGCTGTGATATCGCGGCAGCTTCATTCTCGATCACGTCGGTGAGCAAAACGCCATCTATCCTGGCCGCAGACACCGCTTTTTCAAACTCGTCCAAACCAAACCGCAGGATCGGATTGAAATAGCTGAATAAAACCAGCGGCACATCACTTTGCTTTCTGATCTCCGTTGCCAAATCCAAAACCTTATTGAGGGTCACGCCGCACGCCAAAGCCCGTTCAGACGAACGCTGGATCGTCGGTCCGTCAGCCATCGGATCGCTGAAGGGAACGCCGAGTTCGATGATGTCGGCTCCGAGTTCGGCGAGTTTCAATACGATTGCAACGGACGTCTTGAGATCGGGATCTCCGGCGGTGACGAATGGAATGAAGCCCTTCCGGTTCGTCCTTTTTAATTCCTCAAATTTTGAGCTGATTCGACTCATTGTTGTAGTCCTAGGATCCAAGCTCTTCACGTACCGTATTGATATCCTTATCGCCGCGGCCCGAAAGATTGACGATCATGACGGAATCGCGGCTCATCTCAGGGGCGATCTTTATTGCCTGTGCGATCGCATGTGATGATTCGAGAGCCGGGATGATGCCTTCGGTTTCGGAGAGCGTCTTAAATGCGGCCAGAGCTTCCGCATCATTCGCAGAGACATATTCTACGCGAGAAACATCGTGCAAAAACGCATGCTCAGGCCCGATCGATGCGTAATCGAGCCCGGCCGAAACTGAATGTGTCAGAGCGATCTGTCCATTTTCGTCCTGTAGCAGATAGCTTTTTGTGCCCTGTAATACGCCAACATCGCCGCCTGTCATAAATCTCGCGGCATGTTCACCGATCGCTTTGCCGCGGCCTCCGGCTTCGACGCCGATCATTCTGACATCGTCGTTTAGAAAAGAGTGAAACAGCCCAATTGCATTCGAACCGCCGCCGACGCAGGCCACCAAAATGTCGGGTAAACGGTCTTCTTTTTCAATGATCTGCTGCCGAGCCTCGCGGCCGATGATCGACTGAAAATCGCGAACCATCAGCGGATATGGATGTGGCCCCAGCGCCGAGCCGAGTAGATAATATGTCCTATCGACGTTCGTCACCCAATCACGCAAAGCCTCGTTGATCGCATCTTTCAGCGTACATGAACCGGAATCGACACCGCGAACCTCGGCACCGAGCAGACGCATTCGAAAAACGTTCACTTCCTGCCGTCGCATGTCCTCGGTACCCATGTAGACGATGCATTCGAGCCCGAATAGCGCACAAACGGTCGCGGTCGCAACACCGTGCTGTCCGGCTCCGGTCTCGGCAATGATCCTCCGTTTGCCCATTCGCTGTGCAAGCAGGATCTGGCCGAGGCAGTTGTTGATCTTATGAGCACCGGTGTGATTGAGGTCTTCGCGTTTGAGATAGATCTTTGCACCGCCGAGCGTTTCCGTCAGGCGTTTTGCAAAATACAGCGGCGAAGGACGGCCGGTGAAATTCTGATGCAGATCGTTCAGCTCAGTGTGAAACGCCGCATCGTCACGTACCGCAAAGTACGCAGAAGTCAGCTCATCCAACGGAGCGACCAACGTCTCCGGCACAAATCGTCCACCGTATTCGCCCCAATAGCCGTGTTCGTCTGGCTCGTAATTCATATTGCTTCCTTCGCTGCCTTAATAAACGCCGCAACTTTCGCGTGATCCTTTTTTCCGGGTGAAGACTCAACACCGCTGGCGACATCGACCGCGTATGGTTTGACGGTTTTTACCGCTTCCGCGACATTCTCGGGTGTCAGACCACCGGCTAGATATATGTAAGTCGGCATGAACTCGCAAATGTCCTTAGCGATATTCCAGTTAGAGCGTTTTCCGGAGCCGCCGTAAGATCCTGCGGACCAGCCGTCAATCAAGATTGCGTGAGAACTATAATCGAGCAGATTGCCAATTTTCAGTTCGGACTCCTTACTAACCGCCTTGATGATTTTTAACTTTGTCTTGTTATGCAAGGCCCTCACAAATAGAGGATCTTCATCACCATGAAGCTGGATAGCGTCGAGACTCGTACTCTTCGCAATTTCTAGAATACGGTCGACGGAATCGTTTACGAAGACACCTATCGTCAGAACGCGGCCCTCCAATTTTTCGATGATCGATTTTGCGAGGGACGGGTCGATGAAGCGGGGACTTTTCTCGTAAAAATTAAAACCCAATTGGTCCGCGCCCGATCTGATCGCGTCCAGAGCGTCTTCAATACTTGTTATTCCGCATATCTTAACCCTTAACCGGTCTCCCTCGTCGCCATCCATGTTAACCATGTTCTCAGAGGCTAAAATTTCCTTTTTCTCATCCTTCAACCGTGTCACCAAATACCAAACAATGAACAAATTCAAAGCCAATATCCCAACCCGCACAAACGTGAACTTCTCATAGATCTCATAAAGTTCGAACGGAATCAGAAGTGCCGTCGCGATGGCGGTCAGATATTCGGCCCAGCGTTTTTGCATCCAGAGGCCGACGCCTTCGGTCATGAGCAGACCGGAATAGCAGAACGCGACCGTGCTAAAGGCCATGATCTGCTTGTTGCCGACGCTTTCGAGCTTTGCGAGAGTCGATTCGACAAACCGGTTTGCCGTGTCGATGCCGTGGCGCGTGATAAAATCGGTCGCCCATTCGTGAACGTCCCGGCCGAATAGGGACAGCAGCTTGATCCCAACAGCGATCAGTATCGCCGCCTTGACGAATTTCATCACCGAGATGAAATGGATTGTCCACGTCCGTTCCCGCGGTGTCTGATTCTTATACCTTAAATGCGGCTTGTTCAGACCCAGCCTCCTAAGATTTCGCTTGCATTACCGGTTCGCATCAACGTCTCGCCGATCAGAAAACCGTCAAATCCAAGGGCTTTTAGCTCATCGATCTCATCTTTTGTCGATAAACCGCTCTCCGCGATCATCAGAACGTCATCGGGCCGTTTCGTTATCAGATCGCGTGAAACATCAAGCGAAACATCGAGTGTTTGCAGGTTTCGATTGTTAATGCCGATAATTTTTGCACCGATTTTCTTAGCCGTTTCGAGTTCCTCCCTTGTATGAACCTCGATCAGCGAATCCATTCCGAGAGCGTCCGCTATAGCGCCAAACTCAACCAGTTCTCCCTCGCTCAGTGCGGCTACGATCAGCAATATCGCATCCGCTCCGGCGGCCGCGGCCTCGTAGATCTGATAGCTGTCGACAATGAAATCCTTTCTCAAAACGGGAATGTTCACCGTTTTTGCAGCGACGACGAGATCGGCCATATCTCCGCCAAAATATTCGCTTTCGGTCAAAATCGAGATCGCCGCGGCACCGCCGGCGGCGTAATTGCGGGCTACCTTGGCAACATCAATGTCCGCGTTAATAACGCCTTTTGACGGCGAAGCTCGCTTTATCTCGGCGATTATATTTGTTCTGTCGCGTCGCGAGAGGGCCGCGTGAAAGCGGTTCCGTTCTTTCGCCGCTCGCACTTTCTTAGCACGTCGCTCGATTGCATCCGCATAACCGAGTGAGCGGTTTCCAGCTACCTTTTCGCGGGTTTTCACGACTATTTTTTCTAAAAATGTCTCAGTCATTTCGTATGCAAAGAGAGGACATTTAGTTTATTCAACGCCGAACCATTTCGAACGCTAGCCTTTGCCGCCTCATACGCTTCCGGCAGTGTGTCGGCCTTTTCGGCGACGAGCAAAGCAGCCGCGGAATTGAGCAGCACGAGCCTTTCCGCGTCGCGATCTTCCATTTCGTTACTTAAAATGGCACGGATAAATTTCGCACTTTCTGCGGACGAGCATTGCTCGGGCAGATCTTTCCCTAACGTGAAAACGTCAAAATCCGCCGCCGTGATCTCAAAAATATCGACTTCTCCGCCTTCGACCTCGGCAACCAGCGTCGTTCCTTTCAAACTGATCTCATCGAGTCCATTCTCGCCATAAACGACCCACGAACGCCCGGATCCGAGCCGCAGAAGCACATTTGCTGTGCTTTCTAATAAATGCTTATCCCAAACCCCGATTACGTGATGCGGAGCCGATGCAGGATTGCACAGCGGGCCGAGATTATTGAAGATCGTCGGTCTTGGGATTGACCGCCGAGCCGCAGCAAGCGTCGGCGAAAGAGAATGAAAGCGCGGAGCGAACATAAAGCACAATCCGTGTTCGTTCAAATGCTGCTCAGCAATCGCCGGATCAACGTCAATGTTAATTCCGAGTTCCGACAGCACGTTAGCACTGCCTGAATTGCTCGTCGCCGCCCGATTTCCATGCTTTGCGACGGGTAATCCAGAACCGGCAACAACGAACGCGGCGGCGGTCGAAACGTTGAATGTTTTAGATAAACTACCGCCGGTTCCAACCGTATCGACAAAGGTAGAATGCACTGAATTGACCCGCGTCATGCGGCGCCGCATCAGATCGGCGAAGGCGAAAAGTTCGTCTTCGGAAGTACCTTTCTCACTCCACGCGGAGAGAACCTCGGCGATCAGCAACTGGTTTGTGCTGCCGATAAGTGCGTCAAATAGAGCCTCAGCCTCATCCCCGGGGATGTCCGAGCCGAGCTGAAGTTCTTCCAGATAATGATCTAAAATCCTGTCGTTCATTGTTAATACACAAGCCCGCGCGGAGTGATACGCCCTTGCTCACGCGCGGGCTTCCGCATCTATACTGTTCCGCTCTCGGCGATCTCAACCGCCCTAAGAAGTACTTTCGCTTTGTTCACCGTCTCTTCAAATTCCAACTCCGGCACCGAATCCGCAACGATCCCGGCTCCGGCCTGGATATTTGCGACGCCATTTTCCAGCACCAACGTGCGGATCGCGATGCACGTGTCCATATTGCCTGAGTAATCAAAATATCCTACCGCACCGGAATAAACGCCGCGTGGCGTCGGCTCGAGTCCGCGAATTATCTCGATCGCGCGAACCTTCGGAGCTCCCGAAACCGTCCCGGCAGGGAAGCAGGCGGCAAGTGCGTCGAAACGATCGAGCCCACTCTTTAACTTCGCCGAAAGCGAGCTGACGAGATGCTGAACGTGGGAATATTTTTCGACATTCATCAGCATATCGACCTTAACACTGCCATATTCGGCGACGCGGCCGAGGTCGTTGCGGCCGAGATCGACGAGCATCAGGTGTTCGGCGACCTCTTTCTTGTCTCGACGCATCTCTTCGGCCAGAGCGTCGTCCTCAGCCGCATCTTTTCCGCGATGACGCGTCCCCGCGATCGGGCGATATTCGAGCCGCTCGTTCTCACACCGCACCAGCATCTCCGGCGAAGCCCCGACGATCGCCTGCTCTTCAAATTTTAACAGGAACATGTACGGCGACGGATTCAGCGAACGAATTGCTCGATAGATCGCGACCGATGACGCGTTCGTCTGCTTTGTAAAGCATTGTGAGAGAACGACTTGGTAACATTCACCCGCAGCGATCAATTCCTTGATCTCAGCCACGGCGGATTCGAAATCGGAACGTTCCCAGTTTGATATGATCTCGCTATTTGTCGAGGCGTCACTGTTTCGCGGGATAATCAGCTCGCCGTGTTCGAGTTTTTGTTTGATCTCTTGATTTTTGGTTTTTGCAGTCTCGTGCAGTGTCTCCAGCGAGATGTCATCGCTGGCCTCATCAGGAAAAACGAGCGAAATGATCTTGATAACCTGTTTGGCATGATCGAACGCCACGATCGAGCGAAAGAACATGAAAGCCGCATCATCTCGAACGTCATCGCGTTTATCACCACGATTTAACGACGGCTCGAACCATTCGGAACACGCAAAACCGAGAAAGCCGATCGCACCCCCGATGAATGACGGCAGATCAGGATCGGCGGCCGCGTGTCGTTCCGAGAAATGAGTTTTGAGAAATGGGATCGTGCCGTTTTCAGTCGATTGGCTACCATTCGGCGTTGCGATGAGAGTTGACGTTTCATTTCCGCGAAGGACGCTTTCAGGATCTGCACCAATGAACGAATACCGGGCCAGCGTCTTGCCACCCTCGACCGACTCAAGCAAAAACGAATTCTCCGAAGCGGTCGAGAGCTTCAGATACACCGAAAGCGGCGTCAGCAGGTCGGCGGGCATCGTTTCGACGACCGGTACGACGTTTGCCAGTTTGGCCTTCTCAAGAAATGTTGAAAGATCGCTCATAAATACAAAACGCCGCTCGTTTCTAATTCGAGCGGCGCCTGGTGTAAAAGTTTTCGAATCCAGCTAAACGAGCACTATCGTCTCGTCCAAGATCAAAACCCAACGGGCACCGCAACGCGCCACCAACCGAAGTCAGCTCGCCAATTGGCCACCGTATAGTATTTTGCCTGAACAGAATTCATTACAAGATTTTTAGCAGACGGGGAAGCGGTCTGTCAAACGGACAATTTGCAGTAGCCCGCGCGTGAGCAAGGGCGAAACAACCAACTTGAATGATTCGCACTGCTTACGCGCGGGCTTTTGCACAAATCACTACATCTTCTCAGGCACTTCAACTCCCAACGTACCTAGAGCCGCGGTCAATGCACGCCGGGCCATATCGGCGACGACGATCAGAACAGCACGCTTGGTGTCATCAGCTTCGATCAGGATCTTGTGATTGTGATAGAAGAGGTTAAACGCCTTGGCGAGCGTAAATGTATATTTTGCAAGAATCGCGGGCTCGTTCGAACTCGCGGCCGCCTCGACAGTTTCTTCGAGTCGCGAAGCCAGAACAGCCATCGACCAGATGTCGCTGCCGGTTTCCGTCGAGAGAACTGCTTCGACGCTGCGGAGATCCGCGATCCTCGAACGACACGCCTCGACATTGTCTTTCTCCGCCAGTTTTCTAAAGATCGAATTCGCACGAACCGCCGAATACTGGCAAAAACAGCCCGTTTCGCCTTCGAACGACAACGCTTCCTTAAAGTCGAAAACTATAACAGTGTTTCGCGTGAATTTAAGTAGAAAATACCTTAAGGCACCGACCGCAAGTTGATGAGCGATAAGGGCTTTCTCTTCCGCAGGTGCTTCGGCATGACGTGACTCGACTTCGGCCAGAGCGTTAGTTTCGAGGCGGTCGATCAGGTCGTCGGCTTTAACGCCGAGCCCCTTGCGGCCGCTCATTTCGATAAACGGGCGTTTTCTGTCCTCGTCTGAGAGAGCAAAACCAAGCTCCTCGGCCGCCGCCGGCGACAAAGCGACCATTTCGTACGAAAGGTGAATACTCGCTTTCTCACCACGTTCCGGCGAGATCGCTGCAACTCCTTTGCGCACAATATCCTGTGGATATGACTGTCGCGAATCGATCACATTATAGATCGTCTCACCTCCACCGAACGCCGGAACGCGGACATCTTTGTCGGCGTGTGGATCGCCCTCGCGGACAAGGATGTCCGCGTTCCGTACGGTCGTTATCCAAACATCCTGACCATTTTCGTAAGTATGAAAATGCTTGTAGTTAAAATCCAGACCCAGAATCCCCAGCTTCCACATCTGATACGCGATGTCCTTGCCTGTGTATGTTACTGTCCCATTTGATCTTACGAGGATCTTGTCGTTTTCGTGGTCGTCGGTTCCCGTGTGCTCGTCAAAAGGCATTACCCAACAGCCGGCATGACTACCAGCGGATTCGTAATGTATCACGCCGAGCTGTTTCATCTGCTCGAACGCCTTGTCCCAAAAATGCAGATGGAGGATCTCCGATTCGCGGGGAAGCAGGTCGTAACGGATCGATAGGCGTTCCATGGTGTCGAGAATGCACTCGACATTACGCGTCGCAACGAAATCGGCTAGCTCAGCCGTGTCGTTGCCGCCTTCCTCGATCAAATGCAGGACCTCGGCACGTTTTTCTTTCAGTTCTTCATTGGTTTGATACTCGATGCCGACAGTCGTATAAAGATCCCAGCAGTAATAATCGAAAGACCTGCCTGATGCGGTAAGCTCTTTATCCAGTCCCTTTATCTCAACCAAATTCATGTTCTTTATGAACATAAAACCAACTACTACATCTGCGACCTGAACGCCCGTATTGTCGATATAATTCTGAACCTCGACACGCTTTCCAGTCGCCGTCAGGATGCGTTGAAATGTATCGCCAAGTACCGAATTGCGCACGTGCCCAATATGTGCCGACTTGTTCGGATTAACCGACGTGTGTTCTACGCAAACTTTTACAGCATCGGATCCCTTCGAAGCTGCGAGCCTCCGTAACGGTTCTGCCGCCGCGTTATCAGCCAGGAATTTCGCCCGGTCAAAAAAGACATTCAAATAACCCGCACCTGCAACCTCAACCTTTCCAACGGAATCCATTGATTCGAGCGCCGTTTTTAAGGTTTCGGCGATCTCACGCGGATTCTTTTTTTCGCCGGTCGCCTGTTTTATCTTTTTCGCGAGTTCGAACGCGACGGGAAACGCGAGGTCTCCGAGTTCGGTTTTCGGCGGAGTTTCGGCCGCGATCATTTCCGGCTCGACTCCAAATTGGGCGACGGCGGTCGAACGAACGGCTTCGCGAAGGGCAGTTTGAATTTCTGTAATGGTCATTAGATTGTCTTCAGATACAGTAAAATAAACGGTAATTATAGACTTTTGCGGTCGCAATAAGCAAAACGCCGGCGTCTCCGGAATAAGTAAAAAGTGCTAGGTTTTAGGTTAAAAGTTATGACTTTGCACTTACCACTTCGTACTTATTCCGAAAGCACTGAGCTTTAGCTTTCACCCCAAAAACGCTAGAATCAAACGTTTATGGCAAAGAAGATCAAGAATAAGGTCGATCTGAAAAAGATCGCGGACGGCGTTCGGCTGATGCTTGAGGGCATGGGCGAAGATACGGAGCGTGACGGTTTAATGAAAACACCGGAGCGCGTCGCCGATTTTTACGCCGAGCTGACCGAGGGCATGTGGATCGACCCCAAAGAGCACATCGTGCCGCTGCCGGGTGATTCGCATGACGAGATGGTGATCGTCAAGGACATCTCGTTCTCATCAGTTTGCGAGCATCATCTGGCTCCGTTCATTGGAAAATGCCACATCGCATACATCCCGAAAGGCGGCCGTATAGTCGGGCTTTCCAAGCTGGCTCGTATCGCTGAAGTATTTTCCAAGCGTCTACAGCTTCAGGAACGGCTTACCCAGCAGATCGCTCAAACATTGTTCGACAATCTGGATCCGATCGGCGTAATGGTAGTTATTGAGGCCGAACACACCTGCATGACCATTCGCGGCGTGAAAAAGCCCGGAGCGGTGACAATAACATCGGCGGTTCTTGGTGGTTTTAGAAAAGATCCGCGAACTCGGGCCGAGGCTATGTCTTTGATCAAGGGTTAATGGTTTATGAAGAGAATAACTGTATTATTTGTAATATTTACGTTTGTCGTGTCGTTCGTCTTTGCACAGGACCGCACCAGTGATTTTGACGCGAACAAGATGCGTGAGCGTGTGAAAACTCTCTCCGCCGATGATTTCGAAGGCCGCGGCCCCGGAACCGATGGCGGCCGGCGTGCTGTCCAATATATCGCCGATCAAATGAAAGCCAGCGGCGTGCAGCCCGGAAATAAAAAGAGCTATTTTCAGAATGTAAAACTCGTCGGAGTTAAAGCTGAGCGAAATACGAGGCTCGATATTTCGGATTCAAACGATTGGAGCGAATCTTACAAGTTCGGTGACGATTTTGTCGCAACGACGGGAGCTCAAAAGGCAAATGTCTCTGTAGACGCCGATCTGGTCTTTGTCGGTTATGGTATCAATGCTCCGCTCTACAATTGGAACGATTACAAAGGTTCCCCCGAAGATTACAAGGGTAAGGTCCTGTTAATGCTGGTCAACGACCCTCCGGCGACGGAATCCGAGCCGAACCTTTTTGGCGGCAAGGCTCTGACCTATTTCGGGCGTTGGACCTACAAATACGAAGAAGCAGCTCGGCGAGGGGCGGCCGGCGTGATACTTATCCATACGACCGAATCTGCGGGATACGGATGGAACGTCGTGCGGACGTCGAACGGAAATTGGCGCTATGAGATCGCCCGATCGTCGAAGGATAAAGTGCCGTTTTTGCAGTATAGAGCTTGGGCCACCAACGACGCGGCCACGCGAATACTGAAAAGCGCCCGATTTGATCTCGACGACCTAAAGAACCGTGCGAAATCCCGAGACTTTCAACCGGTTCGCACAACGCTGAAAGTCAAAATAGATCTCAATAGTGAAATGAAAGCGGTCGATTCGTCTAATGTCGCGGGCATCGTTGAAGGAAGCGATTCGAAGCTAAAAAACGAGTTCGTCGTATTCTCGGGCCACTGGGACCATCTCGGCATCGGCGAGGCGGACGCCAAGGGCGACAAAATCTATAACGGTGCCTATGATAACGCATCGGGCGTAGCGGCGATCCTGGGCATCGCCGACGTTCTCGCCAAAATGCCGAAAGCTGAGCGGCCCAAGCGTTCGATCCTGTTCTTTTTCCCAACTGCCGAAGAGCAAGGTCTGCTCGGTGCGGAATATTATTCGCACAATCCAATCGTTCCGCTCAATAAAACGGCGGCGGACGTTAATATAGACGGCGTGAATTTCTTTGGCAAGGTGTCCGATTTCAAAGCTCTTGGGGCTGACCGCTCGTCGATTATCGACCAGATTAAAGAAGCTGCCAGCGAGCGAAAGATCGACATTACGGGCGATAATAGTCCCGAGCAGGGCTTCTTTTTCCGCTCGGACCATTTTCCTTTCGCAAAGGTCGGCGTCCCGTCGGTCAACTTTCAACACGGCGACAAATTCATTTCGCCGCTGAGTAAAGAGGCTCTGGCGTTTTTTAAGGATTACAACGCCAAGTATTATCACCAGACCTCCGACGAATATCACGACTGGTGGGACGCCGCAGCGATGGTCCAGGAAGCCGAACTCGCACTCGCGATCGGAATTAAACTAGCAAATGTGAAGGATATGCCGCGATTGAAGGACACGGACGAGTTTTCGGCTCCGGACAAGAAGCGGTTTGGCAAATAACGTGGAGAAGGAGTTATGGTTTACAGCGTCGAAGAAGCACAGAGCAAGCTTGAGCATCTGATTGCAATGGCGTTTAACGGCGAACTGATCCTCATCAAACAAGGTGACGATATTGTTCGCGTCGAGCCGGTCGAAGACCGCCTTATTCCGGGCAAAGTTTGGACGGCTGAAGATTTTTAGAATAAATGAACAACACTTTCTACATAACAACCCCGATCTACTACGCGAACAGCCTGCCGCATCTGGGCCATCTGTACACGACGATCGTGGCGGACGCGGTTCGGCGCTATAAGCGGCAGCGTGGTTTTGACACGTATTTTTTGACGGGAACCGACGAGCACGGGATCAATATCCAGCGTGCGGCCGAGAAAAATGGCCGGACGCCGCAAGAGCACGTCGATCTGATCGCGGGCGAGCTGAAGCGGATGTTTCATGATTTTCGGCTTGATACCGAAAATGGCGGCTACGATATTTTTATGCGGACGACCGAGCCGTTTCATTACGAAGGCGTGCAGCATCTCTGGCGTGAGATAGCTAAAAACACGACGCCAAAAGGGAACTCGTGCATCTATAAAGGGTTTTACGAGGGCTGGTTTTGCGCGCCGTGTGCGGAGTTTAAGACGGAGGAGCAGTATTATATTCAAGATGGCTCGGACATTCCCCATTGCCCGATTCACGAGCGTCCGCTCGACAAGATCGCCGAAGAAAGTTATTTTTTCCGGCTTTCGGACTATGACGAATTTCTGATCAACGTGATCGAGAACACGCCTGGCCTCGTGCGTCCCGATGGCCGTAAAAATGAGGTTTTGTCGTTTGTTCGCGGCGGGCTACTGGATCTGGCGATCAGCCGCCAGCGGTCGTCTCTCGGCTGGGGCGTACCTGTTCCCGACGATCCTGACCATGTGATGTACGTCTGGATGGACGCGCTGACAAACTACATCACGGCTCTTGGTTACGGCAATGCGAAAAAGGCATCGGTTGGGTTTGAAAAATATTGGCAGAATGTAGTGCATCTGGTTGGCAAAGACATTTTGCGGTTCCATACGGTGTACTGGTTCTCGTTTCTTCACGCAGCTGGATTGCCGCTGCCGAAAACCGTTTTTGCCCATGGCATGTGGCTCGACGCCGATGGCCGAAAGATGGGAAAGACAATGGGTAACGTGATCGAAGTTGATGTATTACATGAGCATTTTCAGGTCGATGCGTTGCGTTATTTTGTGCTGCGAGACATGGTTTTTGGGCAGGATGGTAAGTTCGGCTACGAGAATCTGATCGACCGAGCTAACGCCGATCTCGCAAGCGGCCTTGGAAATCTCGCGAGCCGAACCTTTTCGATGATCACCAAGTACCGCGCGGGAGCGATTCCGATCGGTAAGATCGCGGAAGAGAATTACATCAATGCCAAACGTGCCGGAGTCGGCCCGGACGATCAGGAACTCGCATCGGTGGTCGAGCATGCACGCGACGAGTTTATTCGCAGATACGATAATTTCGAATTCAGCCTCGCTCTCGAAACCGTCTGGACGGTCATCGCCCGCGTCGATAAGCTGATCTCTGATTCGAAACCGTGGGAACTGATCAAGGACGAAAAGCAAGCCGAAACGCTTAACGCCGTCCTCTATCGAGCCTGTGAGACGCTCCGCTGGCTCTGCGTACAGCTTTATCCGGCGATGCCCGAGGCATCAAAAAATATCTACGGCCAGATCGGTCTCGCGGGTGACATCGCCGCGATCGATCCGGCAAACCTAAAATGGGGCGAACTCGCCGCCGGAACCAGGATCGGCGAAACGGTTGGGGTTTTCCCGAGAATCGATAAGAAAAAAGTTATGAGTCAAATTGAGACTACAGCAAGCAATCAGGGAGAACCACCTGCGTCAGCGGGTGGTCAAAACGAGCAAACAGAAACCGCCGGAACTCCAGCGAATGACGCCCAACCACCCGCTAACGCAGGTGGTTCTCCCTTACCAGCCGATCCCGCGACGGCAGCCGGAGACGGTCAGTTCATCACGATCGACGATTTCCTAAAAGTCGACCTCCGCGTGGGCGAGATCAAGGTCGTCGAACGCATACCAAAGGCGGACAAACTGCTCCGCTTCGAGATCGACCTCGGCGAACCAAAATACCGCCAAATCCTCGCCGGCCTCGCCGAATACTACGACCCCGACACCCTCATCGGCCGCAAAGTCGTCGTCGTCGCCAACCTAAAACCCCGAATGATGCGGGGCCTCGAATCCCAAGGCATGATCTGCGCCGCTTCGTTAGAAGATAATTCTGGGCCGAAACCAGCGTTGGCGGCGTTTATCGAAGATGTAGAAGTTGGGTCGAGACTGAAATAGTTTTTAACGCTAAATATGAACACACCTGATCGAGAAATCCCTTCCGAAGTTCTTGAAGCAAAGAAGGAATTTGAAAGGGAATATGCCAAGATTAGGGATAAAGTTATCGCTAATCGACAGAAATACAAGGGTACGGAGTATGAGGATTGTCCGCCTATGATTAAAGAACAGTTCCGATTCGGCGTTAGAAATTATCAGGTTCAGGCTGAGTTAGAAAGACTTCGAGAAAAGCATGATAATTGCCCTCGAAACTGCGCTTTCTACGTCGCGTGGCGGAAAGTGCAAAAAGAATTGATAGATTCTCTTACAAAGCAAAATTAACAAAATGAACCTTATCGATTCCCACTGCCACATAGACGGCGAACAGTTTGACGATGACCGCGACGAGGTTGTTCAGCGGGCTCGGGACGCTGGCGTCGTTGCGATGTTAAATATTGGTACCGGCGATCCGCGGTCGGATGATTTTCGGCGTGCGGTGGCGGTGGCGGAGAGGTATGAGAATGTTTACGCGTCGGTCGGCGTTCATCCGCATGATGCGAAGCTTTATTCGGACGCCGCTGAGGAGCATTTAGTTGAGCTTGCAAAGAGCGAGAAGGTGATCGCGTGGGGTGAGATCGGGCTGGATTATTATTACGATCATTCGCCGCGCTCCGTGCAGCGGGATGTTTTTCGGCGGCAGATACGCACCGCAAGGTCGTTGGGGCTGCCGATCATAGTTCACAGCCGGGATGCGGATGATGAGACGGTTGAGATATTGACGGAGGAATTTGGAGCAAGACACGCGGACAAGGATGTCCGCGTTCCGCCGGGGATAATGCATTGTTTTGGCGGGACGCCGGCGATGGCTGAGGCTTTGATGGCGATCGGGTTTATGATCTCATTCGCCGGGAACGTGACCTTTAAAAAGGCCGAGAATCTGCGTGATTCGGCCCGGGTTGTTTCGCTGGATCGACTTTTAATCGAGACAGATTGCCCTTTCCTGACGCCGGTTCCGTTTCGCGGGAAACGGAACGAGCCGAGCTTTGTCGTCCACACGGCGAAATTTCTTGCTGATTTTTACGGCGTGGCCCTCGAGACGCTCGCGGAACAGACCACAAAGAACTTTCTCAAATTCTTCAAACTGGATTTAACCGCAGAGACGCGCAGACGCTGAGAAGACAAAAACTAAGCTTTTTGGCTTTCTTCCTCTGCGTCTCAGCGACTCTGCGGTAAAATGCAATCATGGCAAAAGAAAATTCATTCGACATTGTTTCTAAAACAGACTACGCAGAGCTGACCAACGCTCTCAACCAGACCGAGAAAGAAATCTCACAGCGGTTCGATTTCAAGGGCAGCAAGGCGAAGGTGGAATTACAGGCAAAGGATCTGATAATGACCGCCGAGGATGACACGCGACTGCGTAATATGAACGACATCCTTCAGAGCAAGTTGGTCAAACGGGGTATCTCACTCAAGGCGCTCGACTACCAAAAAGCCGAGCCAGCCGCAGGCGGAACGCTTCGTCAGCTTGTTAAGATCCAACAGGGGATTCCCATCGACAAAGCGAAAGAAGTCGTCCGATTTATCAAGGACGAAAAGTTCAAGGTCCAGGCCTCGATCCAAGGCGAAACCGTTCGCGTATCGGGCAAAGACCGGGACACATTGCAGGATGTCATGGCGAAGTTAAAAGGACATGACTTTGGCATCGATATGACGTTCGATAACTATAGAAGCAATTAACCGCGAAATACGCGAAAAGGACTAAATAAGGAATGTCTTGCTGTTGCAGGGTGGTTATTCCGACGTAATTGCTTTGATCTGTAGCTAAGGGTTAGGACGAAATAGAGCGAAAGCGTTCGAAAAATACTTGTGGCTGATCTGATTTATAAGGATGAAAGTTACGTAATAGTTGGGGCTTGCTTTGAGGTTTATAAGGATAAAGGCTGCGGATTTGTGGAGCCGGTTTATCAGGAATGCCTAGCGATCGAATTTGAACATCAGCGAATTCCGTTTATTCAACAACAGCAACTTGACCTCTACTATCGCGACCGAAAGCTAGCTCATCTTTATAAGCCCGATTTCGTGTGTTTCGGGAAAATTATTATTGAGATAAAGGCGGTTACAAAGTTAGTCGATGAACACCGAGCCCAGGTAATGAACTACTTGAAGGCAACTGGATTCGAACTCGGGATGCTCGTTAACTTCGGCCATCATCCAAGAATCGAATATGAAAGAATTGTTTCGACGCGATCCAGCAGGTTATCGTCGTGAAATAATCCTTTTTTTGGTCTTTTTCGCTTCTTTCGCGGTTGATCTCTTATGCAAACATTCGCACCAATGCGGGAGCCTCAGGATGCTCATCTTGCTTCTAAGCGGATCTTTGATCTGATCAAGGCTGAGTTGGCTTTGGTTGAGGAAGAGTATGAGCGGCAGGCGAGTTCGAATATTCAGGTAATTGACTATCTGGGCGAATATCTGCGTGCGTCGGGCGGCAAGCGTGTCCGGCCGGCGTTGCTGGTTTTGGCGAACTATGCGGTTGGCGGCGATGCGATGAACGACAACGTCATCCGCCTCGCGACCGTAATGGAGATGCTTCACACGGCGACCTTGGTACATGACGACATAATTGATAACGCCGATCTGCGGCGAAACCGTTCCTCTGTGAATGCCCGTTTTGGTAATCAGACGGCCGTGCTGATGGGCGATTGGTTGTACATGTCGGCGTTCGAGACGACGGTGGCTGAGCGTTCATTGGAGATCATCGACATTCTGACCAGGTTGACGCGAAAGATGACCGAGGGCGAGTTGATCCAGCTCACGCGGATTGGCCGGCTGGATATCTCGGAAGCTGAGTATTTTGACATTTTGGAGTGCAAGACTGCATTTCTTTTCTCGGCTTGTTGCGAGGTTGGAGCCATCCTTGCGGAGGCCGGGGAAACCCAACAGGCGGCACTTCGCGATTATGGAATGCATCTTGGTGTTGCGTTCCAGTTGTCCGATGACGTTCTCGATCTGACGTCGGAAACGGAAACTTTAGGCAAAGTCGCAGGCTCGGATCTACTTGAAGGAAAGCTCACGCTGCCGCTTATTTATCTGCTGGAAAAACTGCCCGACCTTCAGCCAAAACTCGAAAAAATAATGTTCGACGGCGAATACACAGCCATCCGCCGCGAGGAACTTCGAGCATTACTTCGGAAAAACGGAATTATTCAAGTGATTAAAGAGCGGGCCGACGATTATGTGGAGCGCGCGCGAAAAAGTCTTGATGTTTTACCTGAATCAGGGTATCGTTCTTGTTTAGAAGACGTTTTGACGTTCGTTACTGGTCGGAATAATTAGTTTCAAAACGCAGATCTTAAGCTTATGCGGCGAGTTTCATCAGGCCGTAAGCAACTCAAATACAATATGTTAGACGAAAACGGTGCAGATGCCCTGCAAGAAATTTTGGAACAAACACGAGGTGCTTTGAACCAGGCGGTGGCCAAGCTTCGGGATGCCGAGGGCGAGGTCGAGCGGCTTAAGTCTGCGTTAAGCGCTCTTGAGGGTATTGCGGCACACAGACCGGTTGATGGCGTTCGCACTCCGATGAACGCCGGACGGGCCGGAAGCCTCGGGAATACGTTCCATATCGAGGAGGTTCCTTCACAGGGCTCAGAAGAGATGCGGTCGAACGTTCAGGATCTCAATACTCGCGATTATCGCCCCCGTGATAGTTCAGTCGCATATCTCAATCAGAATCGCCCTAAGCTCGTCCAGCAGGATTTCGAACCGAGCAGCGACCGGTTTAGTGACCGAACGATCACGCAGTCCTGCACGATGCTCCTTAAAGAAGCTGGACGTCCGCTCCATGTGAACGAACTCTATAATTTACTGATTGCCGGCGGGATGAAATTCAAGGGCAACAATCCAACGATCTCCGTCGCCGTCTCGCTCAGTCGCAACAGCCGTTTCCGCAAGGTAGATCCGGGAACTTTCGATCTGATCTTCCGCGAAGCCTATCAAGCTGCTTCTTAAGACGGAAAATTTAATATCAAAAAACAGTCTTTCCGTATATACTTGGTAAGGTGCAGTTATACGAGGGAAAGGTGTATTTGGATCGCAGACGATCCTGGTTTTTCGCAGTCTGTTTTGCGGGGATTGTCCTTTTCTGTCTTTCCACTGTCTCTGCTCAGAAACTCCGGCTTCGTTCCCAGATCAATCCGAATTGCGAAGTTCCCAGCGGTCTGACCACGCTCAAGTACTCCGACATTTGGGCCGACGGTAACATTGCTGTCCAGGGCAGCTACAATTGCCGCGGGGCATTTATCTACGATATTACGAATCCTGACGCACCGGTTCTGGCGAGCGTTTATAATCCATCCCCGAATCAGGCGTTTCTCGAAGCCATTGTTGTCGGCAACCGCGGCTATTTCGGCAGCGGCGGGCCGTTTGCTAATAGTTCGCCGCAGACGGGCGACGGCGTTCATATCGTCGATCTGTCCGATCCGTATCATCCGTTCCTGATCGGCAAGGTGAACGCGAACCGTGGCGGCGGATTCAATGGCATTCACGAGATGAATGTCTATGGCGATTACGTAATTGAGAATTACAACGCGGTTTCGAACCGCACGATCCGGATCATCGACATCACCGATCCGCAGAATCCACGCTTAAAATGGGATTTCAGCCCGCAGGAAACATTTTGGGTTCACGCGATACATATTCGCGGAACGCGGATGTATATGTCCGGTTGGGCGGGACTGATCGAGATCTACGATATTGCCAATATTGCTAATGAACCGCCGGTCTTGCTCGGTACGATTCAGGGAAATAACAATAACCACAGTTCATGGACCAGCGAAGACGGGAATTATCTCTACTCATGCCGCGAGATTGCAGACGGCGATCTGCGAGTTTATGACGTAAGAAATCCCGCTCAAGCAACGCTCGTTCGGACAATAAAAACAAGTGATCTCGGCATCAACGCCATTAGTCCGCACAATCCCGTCGTGATGGGAAACTACCTCTACGTGTCGTGGTACCAGGCCGGTGTGCAGGTCTTTGACCTGACCGATCCGACTTTCCCAAGGCGAGTCGCTCAATACGATACGTTTCCCGGGACGTTTGCTCCGCCTATTGAGGAGTCTAAAAGATTAGAGGATATAGAGCCATGGGACCTAGTCTGCGGTGCAGCTAACCGGCAAAACGCCCTTCCGAATACCTACGAGGGAAACTGGGCGGTTTTTCCGTTTCTTGGCCAGAATAAGGTCATTGCAGGCGACCTCGATCACGGGCTCTTGATCCTTGATGGATCTGGTTTGGCTGCAAGGCCGAAGAATCGCGTTTCCGATTTCGATGGTGACGGTAAGACGGATTTCGCGATCTTTCGCTCGACAACCGGCGACTGGGAACTGGAAAACAGCTCGGACCATGGCAACAGCTCGCCGCAATTTGGCGTTCGTGATGACATTCCTGTGCCCGGCGATTACGATGGCGACGGCAAGACCGAAATTGCGGTTTTTCGCCCGTCGAACGGCGTCTGGTATCTGCGGCGAAACACGTCGTTTATCGCTGTTCCATTTGGAATCGCGGGCGATATTCCTGTTCCGGGCGACTATGATGCTGATGGCAAAACCGACGTCGCGGTTTGGCGGCCGTCGAATGGCGGTTGGTACATTTTGCGGAGTACATTGGGCTTTATAGGGGTTCAGTGGGGAATGCTGAACGATAAACCCGTTGCCGGCGATTACGATGGTGATGGTAAAACAGATATCGCGATCTGGCGACCGGGAAACGGCGTTTGGTACGTACTGCGCAGTTCGTCGTCGATACCCCTTTACTGGCAGTTCGGGATCAGTTCCGACAAGCCGGTCGTTGCGGATTTTGATGGAAACGGGATAACCGATTTCGCGGTCTATCGCCCTTCCGAAGGGAATTGGTTCGTCCTCGATCCTGCCGCCGTTCCGTTTATGCGGTCGTTTGTCTGGGGCGTGCCGTCCGATCAGCCGATCCCGGCGGATTATGACGGAGACGGCAAAACGGACGTGGCGATCTTCCGGCAGAGTTCGAACGAATGGTACATTCTCAATAGTACCGGCACGCCATATACGCAGAGAGTTTTCGGGCGATCGGGCGATATTCCAACACCATCTACGGTCAACCCACAGTAATTTACAGTGCCGATTAGAAATAATGCCGCCCGGAGCAAAGCAGAAACGCTTGACTTTGGGCGGTTTGTTCTTATGATTGCTGTATGAAACTAAACCTGACGATCAGCAGCGGCACGCTCGCGGGCCGTAATTATGAATTGGAGACAGGATTTGTAACGATCGGTCGCAGCGACACATGCAGCGTCCGGCTCGATCCGCAGACCGAACGGATCGCTTCGAAACAACATGCCTACATCGAAGCTCGCCCCGACGGGTTTTACCTCTCAGATAATAAAAGTACCAACGGCACGCTCCTGAACGGGCAAAAGATCGAGACGGCAAAGCTGAATTCGGGCGATCAGGTCCAGTTCGGAGTGAATGGCGTGATAGCGTCGATCTGTATCGATTCGCACATGCCGCAGGCGGTGGTTTCGGGACAGCAGAGTTTTCATGAATACGAGGTTCAGCAGTTCAATCAGAATGTCGCCCAGCAGCCGGTGAACCTGCAGGCTTCGCTCAACAATTTTGCGCTCGGCGGAGCGGCAGTTGTAAAGGTCGAGCCGACGAACACAAAAAAATACGTCGGGATCGGCGTGACGCTTTTCGCGATCGCGTTTTTGATCCTGATCGTTGCGGCGCTGATGTTTTTGAGCGTCGGCATCATTCCGGCGGTTATCGCGGCCGTCGTCGCATTTATTCCGGCTGTCCTCTATCTGTTGCCGCTGATCTGGCTTGATAGATACGATCCCGAACCCATCTGGCTGCTCGGTCTCGCGTTTGCGTGGGGAGCGTTGGTTGCGGTCGTTGTATCGTTCATTATCAACACGTTTTTCGGCATCGCGGTGGGAATTGCCGTCTCGCCTGAGGCTGGCGAGGCGGTCGGTGCGGTGATGTCTGCGCCAATTTTTGAAGAAGGTTCCAAAGGGCTCGGCCTGCTTATCCTTTTGATCTTTTTCCGGCGTTATTTTGACGACATTCTTGATGGGATCGTGTTTGCTGGAGTTATTGCACTGGGATTCGCGACTGTCGAGAACGTGCTTTATTACGGGCGAGCTTTGGGCGGCGGCGGATTTGGAGCGTTGGCGGTTCTCTTTGTCATGCGCGGCATCATGTCGCCGTTTGCGCACGTCACATTCACGAGCATGACCGGCATCGGCTGCGGCATCGCACGGGAATCGCATAACAAGGCCGTAAAGATCTTGTTACCGGTCGTCGGATACTTCGCGGCTGTTACCCTTCACGCAATTTGGAATGGAATGGCTGTGATCGGAGGGCTGCAAGGATTCCTAGTAGGTTATCTCGTGCTCGAGATCCCATTCTTCCTGATCTTCGTCGGATTTTCGCTTTATATCATGCGTCGGCAGAACAAGATCCTCAACGAAATGCTCGCCATCGATATCGCCCGCGGCCTTATTCCGGCCGAGCATGCCAAAACGGCAACGTCTGCATTTAAGAGTTCAGGCTGGATACTGAGCGGGTTATTTAACGGCAAATTCAAGCCGCGAAGCCGTTATGTGAGGGCTCTGGGCAAACTCGGATTGAGTTATTGGCACATCCAGCGGGCAACGGCCGCACAGGGCCAAACCGGCAGCTTTCAACAGAATCCAATTCTGCGCGAAGAGGTTCTGAAATGGAGGGATCAAGTGTAAAATGGGTAGTATCCTAAGGTCGCGGTGTTTCCTTTTCTTTGCGTTGCTTTGCGATATTTCTTTGCGACTTTGCGGGAAACGCGGGTTTGGGAATCAGATTTCCCGCTAAGGCGCTAAGACGCAAAGGAGCCGCAAAGGAAGATTTTCGCTAGCATCGTGACCTAAAATCGCCTCATTGTATTTGACCGGACTTTTGTATGAATAAACGATCGTTAACCTGAATAACAAGACTATGGAGGGGTTGATGTCCGACCAAAAAGCGCAAACTGACATCTTTGATGAGCTGAATCCGGACGAGGCCGAATTGCTCGAAGAGATACTTTCCGACCTCGGCGAGTCACGCCGTAAATTCATCGGCCACACCTCGGCGGCGGCTCTCGGAGCGGTCGTTCTGCAATTTCTCGCGAAACGGAATGTGCTCGCGGGAACTGAGGAAGCCCTGTTTTCGCCGATCGCTGACGAAAATGCTGTAAACGTAGCATTTCGCGTCAACGGTGTCGCGAAATCAATTTCTCTCGACACGAGAATGACCTTGCTCGACGCCCTTCGCGAACGCCTTGGCCTTACAGGCACGAAAAAAGGGTGCGATCACGGCCAGTGCGGTGCCTGCACGGTTATGATCGACGGGCGTCGCGTGCTTTCCTGTCTAACGCTAACCGCGCAATGTGAGGGCAAAGAGATCACGACGATAGAAGGTGCGGCCAAAGGCGACGAACTTCATCCGATCCAGGCCGCGTTTATCAAACATGACGGATTCCAGTGCGGTTTTTGCACGCCGGGGCAGGTCTGTTCGGCCATCGCTCTGATGCATGAGGCGAAAAATGGCGACCTGAGTTACGTCAGCCAGGATATGCGGACTCAGCCGCGGGCGTTGACGCTCTCGGACGAAGAGATTCGCGAACGAATGTCCGGCAATCTCTGCCGCTGCGGAGCGTATCCGAATATTGTTGCGGCGATCCGCGAGGTTCACACCGGCAAAGCCACCGATCCGATGGCGGTTATTTTTGATCCGAAATTGGAGGTGGCCGATGCGACCGTTTAAGTTCACACATGCCGCCGACGCGGCAAAAGCCTCGCAATCGATCGCTGCTAACCGCGATGCATTTTTTATCGCCGGCGGCACGAATCTGCTCGATCTGATGAAAGAAGGCGTCGAACGCCCGTCCGAACTCGTCGATATTTCTCGGCTCAGCCTGACGCAGATCAAATCGGCCGGACAAATGATCTCGATCGGAGCCCTCGCTAAAAACACCGAAACGGCAAATCATCCGCTAATCCGCCAGAATTTCCCGCTGCTAACCCAAGCGATCCTCGCCGGAGCTTCGCCGCAGATTCGCAACATGGCGACAAACGGCGGGAACCTGATGCAGCGGACGCGGTGCTCGTATTTTTACGACGTTTCGATGCCGTGCAATAAACGCGAGCCGGGAAGCGGATGCGGTGCGATGGAAGGCATTAATAAGGGCCATGCGATCCTCGGCTGGAGCGATAAATGTATCGCAACCAACCCGTCCGATATGAGTGTCGCTCTGCTTGCTCTCGACGCGGTCGTGAAGGTCTCAGGAGCGAACGGAAAGCAGCGGTCGATACCATTTGGAGATTTTCATCGCCTCCCTGGAGATTCGCCGGAGAAAGACAACACGCTCGAACGCGGCGAGATCATTACCTCGATCGAGATCCCGACCGCTTCGTCGGCCTTTGCTCCAAATTCCTATTATCTAAAAATTCGGGACCGTTCGAGTTACGCTTTCGCCCTTGTTTCCGTCGCGGCGGCTTTCGAGGTGAAAGGCGGTTTGATCCAGAAGGCGCGAGTCGCACTTGGCGGCGTCGCTCACAAACCCTGGAGGGCAACCGCTGCCGAGGCCGCAATGCAGGGCCAAAAAGTAAATGGGTCGGGCGTCGAGGACGCTTTCCGTTCAGCAGCAGAAGCGGAACTCAAAGCCGCAAAACCGCTCGAACACAACAGTTACAAAGTCGAACTCGCAAAGCGAGCGATGACGCTCGCATTCCGCAAAGCCCTGAAGATCGAGGTGGCCACATGAACAAGGAACTAACAAACCCAGGCAGGAACAAGGCCATCGGCGAGGCGGTCAATCGTATCGACGGCATTTTGAAGGTCACGGGTGCCGCGACCTACGCGACCGATTGGCCAATCAAAAATCTCGCCTACGCGATCATTGCCAAAACCGCGACCGCGGCGGGAACGATCTCGGAGCTAGATACAGCGGAAGCTGAAAAGGCTCCCGGTGTGATAGCAGTGATTTCGCATAAGAACGCGCCAAAGGTCACGGCTCCGCAAAATATCAACCCGGGAAGCGTTTTTCAGGGCACGAAGATCGACTTTTACGGCCAACACATGGCGGTTGTCGTGGCAGAAACATTCGAACAGGCGCGTGCTGCTGCCGGACTCATAAAGGCTACGTACGCGAAGACGGACGCTCGGGCGAATTTTGAAGAGCTGGCCAAATCCGCTCAAAAGGGAACTCGGCCGGACGCCGTTCGCGGCGATTTCGAGAAGGAATTCGCGGCGGCGGAGCACAAGATCGACTTCACGTATGAAACGCCGATCGAACATCATCATCCGATGGAGCCGCATTCGTCGATCGCTATGTGGGAAGGCGAAAAGCTCGTCATCTACAACCCTTCGCAGGTCGTCAATGGCATGCAGAACACGCTCGCATCCGCGTTCGGCATCAAGCCGGAAATGGTGCGAGTGATCACGCCGCACATCGGCGGCGGATTCGGTTCGAAGGGCGGTGCGTGGGGAAACTCGATCCTCGCGGCTATGGCCGCAAAGGTGGTCAATCGCCCGGTCAAACTGGCCTTGACGCGTCAACAGATGGTCAATTCCGTCGGTCTGCGGCAGAAGAACGTTCAACGGATGAGGCTCGCCGCGACGGCGGAAGGCAAGCTGACCGCGATCGCCCATGAGACGACGACGCACACTGCAACCACGAGCCAATATATCGAGGGCTGCGGCGATATTTCGTCGATCTCTTACGAAGTCGCGAATTCGCTCATCTCGTACAAATTCACCCCGATGAACGTCATCTCGCCGACCTTCGTCCGTGGCCCGGGCAAGGCTCCGGGAAGTTTCGCATTGGAATCGGCGATCGATGAACTCGCGTACAAGCTCAAGATCGATCCGGTCGAATTTCGTATTAAGAATGAGCCAACCAAAGATCCCGGCAACGGCCGGCCATTTTCGTCGCGGGCGACGGTTGAATGCCTCAAACGCGGTGCCGAAATGATCGGCTGGAAGAATCGCAAGATCGAGCCGCGGCAGAACCGGAATGGCGATTTTCTCGTGGGATATGGAGTGGGAATTGGCAATTATCCTGCACGGCAAACGCCGACGTCCGCGATCGTAAAACTCACCAGAAAAGGGAATGACATCGACGCGACGATCGAACTCGCGGCCAGCGATCTCGGTACCGGAACGCACACGATCCTCGCCCAGATCGCATCCGAGACGCTTGATCTCCCGATCTCAAAGGTCGCGATAAAGATCGGCGATTCATTGCTGCCGCCTGCCGCAGGTTCGGTAGGATCGATAGGTGCGGCGAGCTTTTCGAATGCCGTCAGCGAAGCCTGCCTGCAAGCCCGAACGGAACTGCAAGCCAAATCTACACGACAATACGTCCAGGCTCCGAGCATTGCGGAGCTTCTTGATGCGGCAAGCCTCAACGAATACCAAACCCGCGTCGATGCCAAGCCGCCGGCTGATGCCGGAAAATTCTCGAGCCATTCATTTAACGCGAACTTTGCCGAGGTTTGGGTAAACGAACTCACCGGCATGGTCCGCGTTAAACGCATGGCTGCCGTTACCGGAGCCGGACGCATCCTAAACCCCAAAACCACGCGTTCCCAAATAATCGGCGGCTGTATCTGGGGTATCGGGATGGCGCTGACAGAAGAATCGGTCCTCGACCCGCGTTGGGGCAATTTTGTCACACGTACATTCGCCGACTATCACATCCCGGTCAATCTCGACATCGGCACGATCGACGTTGCCTTCATCGCCGAGGAAGACAAGGTCGTGAACAAACTCGGCGTCAAAGGCGTCGGCGAAGTCGGCATCGTCGGCGTTGCTGCCGCGGTCGCCAACGCTGTTTTCAATGCGACCGGCAAACGTGTTCGCTCGCTTCCCATTACTCCTGACAAATTGTTGTGACGGAGAGGATTGGAGTAGGAAACAAGGTGGAAGCTCTTCCCAATTTTTGGTAGAGTTTCGCACGGCAAAAAACCTTTGACCAATCTCGGTTTTACCTCTACCAAACTCACCTTTTAATCACGAAAAGCGAAGGTATTCCTTTGACCGATCAAGCTGTTATTCGCTTTGTCGGTCAATAAATACGGTCGTTTTAGACAAAATGTGGCACGTGCCACATTTTTAAAACGGCAAAAAACGCGACAAGTGTTTTTACACGATCTGTCTTTTCCAAAAGTGCAAAAACTATCCCCTCAAACGTCAGTTCAGTATTCGGTCGATTCAGGTAGTATCATAGTGACAGTTGATCGCCAATGAACCCGACCGATCTCGCAAAATTGCTGCTGGAGAGCCCGCCCGACCGCCAGGCTGTCCTTATCGACGAACACGGCGCGGCCTCAGCCGTTGAGGTCGCCGGGGCACTTCAGACGATCTGTTATGAGGTTTGGACTGACGACCCGCAGCGGATCGCAGCGATCGCAGAGACGCTGGAGCTTCTCACCGAGCACACGCAAAACACTACAGTCCGAGCCTATTCAGAGTGGACGAACGCGATCAATGCTCTGGTAAACGGCGATCTGGAATCCTGTCTCAGGTTGATCGGAGAGTCGGAATCAACATTCCTCAATGCCGGCGAATCCCATCTCGCCGCGAAGACTCAAACCAGCAAACTATATGCTCTCGCACTGCTCGGACGGTACGACGAGGCAGTCGAATGTGGAAAAAAAGCACTTGAGATATTTTTGGCCCACGGCGATCTGTATTCGGCGGGGAAGATCGAACACAACATCGGTAATCTGTACTGGCGCCGCGATATGTATCGCGAGTCCGAACCCTTTCTGGCATCTGCCCACAAGCGTTTTACCGAGATCGGAGACCAGCGACATCTTGCAATGATTGAGAACACCCAGGCTTTCGTCAAAACCCTTCAGAACGATTTCAGAGGGGCGGAACCGATATATTTCCGGTCTTTGGAACGAGCTATCTCCAACACACTGACGGTGACTGCCGCCGAGGTCGAGACCGGGCTGAGCATTCTTTACCTGTTCAAAGGCGACTACGCACTCGCCCTTAAATACATGGAGAGGTCTCGTCAGAAGTATGAAGAACTTGAGATGCCGGCCCAGTCCGCCAACTGCGAACTCGAGATCGCCGAAATATACCTGGAACTGAACCTGCTTCCCGAAGCTCTGAGTTTCTACGAAAAAGGAGCACTACATTTCGCCGCTCTAGGCGGCCAGGCCGAGCTTGCCAGATGTAATCTCGGACAAGCGAGAACCTTGCAGCGTTTGGGTCGCGGAGCCGATGCGGTCGACAGATTGGATCTTGCAGAAGAGCTATTCGAGAAAGAGGGAAATCCGGTCGCGGTCGGGGCCGTTCGACTAGCGCGGTCGCAGGAATTGCTTAACTCCGGAGATCTGGATGAGGCCGAGAATCAGGCCGCTCTGGCACTGTCCGCCTTTCGAAACGGGGCGAACGTGCGTTTGGAACTCTTTGCCCAGTGGCTGAGCTGCGAGATCTTGCATGCTTACGGACGAGGCCAAGAGGCAACAGAGGCTCTATACGATATCTTAGACCGGTCCAAGGAAACTTCGAGTGAGATCCAATACCTGTGCAGTCTGTTGCTCGGCAAGATCACGGGTGATCCGGTCCACTTCAAGAATGCCGTCGACCTCGTCGAACGATCGCGGCTCGGCCTGACTTCGCCCGAACTGCGAACTTCGTATTTCGCTGAAAAACTCACGCCTTACGACGAGCTCATCAAGTTAAGTCTTGAAAACCAGCATTATGAAGAAGCGTTCTCATGGCACGAGCGGTCGCGGTCGCGGTCGATGGTTGAAGGGATAACGGCTCCCGACTCGGGTTCACATTCGAATGAAAAGCTCCGGTCAATCCGTGAAGAGTTAAACTGGCTTCATCGCCGGATCAATAGCGTCGGCTCGGCCACGGATGCCGAACGTGCCAAAGCTACCGAACTAAGGGCAGCAGCCGAGGTTCTGGAAAAAGAATATGCTGAGATTCTAAGACGGCTTCATTCCGATGGCCAGCAACCGATGTCCGGAGAATTTGGCCTCGATGTTGAAGAGTTTCGGGAGCAACTGGGCGAAGCGACCGTGCTCGAATTTGTTTCGATCGATGGCAAATTATCGGTGTTCGCTATCTCGAAAACCGCTTTTGCGGCGATCCCAAACTATATCGACGAGAGCGAGCTAAACGATCAGATAAATCAGTATTTATTCCAACTCAAAACCGGGCGGTTTATCGATCGCTTGTCGAAAGCCAACGCAGCGGCGGCCAGAGAACGTCTTCAAATACACAGCCGGGCACTCTACGATCTTATCTTGAGGCCGATTGAAAGCCATTTGGCGCGCAATCGTTTGGTTATCGTGCCCGCCGGACGGATGCACTATCTGCCCTTCCAAGCCTTGCATGACGGTGAACGATTTCTGTGCGAACGATTTCCGATCTCTTATGCGCCGAGCTCGGCTGTTTTGGGAAACAGTCTGGCAAGGCACGCTGCTGACATTCGGGAAGCTTTAATAGCTGGTGTGGCCGATGCCGCAATGCCGGAGGCGGAGGCTGAAGTTGAGGGCGTTTCGCGTTTTTTTAGTACTCCTGCCCGCCTCTTCGGAAGCGAGGTTACGGTCGCTAATATTCGTAGTTCAGTCGCTGGAAAAGGTGTCCTTCACTTGGCATGCCACGGTCATTTTCGGCCAGACAATCCTGGTTTTTCTTCCCTCGATCTCTTCGGCGAAAAAATGACAGCGAATGAGGTGCAAAATTTACCCCTTGAACGTTGTATAATAGTACTTAGCAGTTGTGAAGGCGGACTGAACGAGGTGGTTCGCGGTGAAGAGCTGATCGGACTAACTAGCGCATTCTTTGCTGCTGGAGCATCAACGCTCATTCACAGCCTTTGGCGCGTGAACGATGAAGCGGCACTTGAACTAATGCTCCGATTTTACGACGCGTTAACGAGGGGCATGTCTCCGGCGGATGCTCTTCGAAAAGCTCAGCTGCAACTCATTGGGAAAGGCAAACATCCTTACCTTTGGGCTCCGTTCATTGTTTCGGGACGTTGGTAAAAGAAAATGTTCTCTCTTTGTATTTTTTTTCGAATTCAGCGGACTATCGTATAGGTGCGGATTTTCTTTTGGATCTGAGATAGCCAAATGGCGGGTAATTCAATGAAACTAAATACAATGCGTTCATTTCTTTGGTCAGCCGCGGTGATGTTTTTCATTCAGAGTGGGGTTGTTTTAGCTCAAGACAGTGCTCAATCGTATGTGGAACGGGAGATCGTCGTTAAGCTAAATAGCGTAAGCGACCTTGCCGCAATCGCGAGCCAGTATGGGCTGAACCAGACGCCGCTTTCCCAAATGGGGGACCGGCCGGTTTACCGGCTGAGAATTTCGAATAATATTCCCGTTGATCAGGTCGTTTCGCTTCTTCAGGCCGATCCGTTGAACAGAGTCTCAGTGGCCGAACCGAACTACGTTATCGCTTCACCGGTCGGCGGCGGTTCGCCGTGGAGCATGGGAGGGTCATGGTGCATCGGCTGGCCCTGGTGGAACCCGCTGTTGGGTGCGAGATCATACTCGACGCAATGGATGCGTCAGCGGCTCGATCTAGTTGGAGCCCATGCGATATCCCGTGGGCAAGGCGTTAAAGTTGCCGTCCTCGATACCGGAATTGACCCAAACCATCCTCTCTTTGCGGACAGACTCCTGCCGGGATACGATTTTGTCGATAATGATAACGATCCGTCGGAAATGGGCACTCAGCGGAATGCGGCCTACGGCCACGGAACTCACGTTGCGGGAATCGTCACAACCGTCGCTCCGGATGCAAAGATAATTCCGATACGTGTACTTGATGAGAATGGCGTCGGCGATGTGTGGCGGCTTGCACGAGCACTGGTGTATGCAGCGAATCCCGATGGAGATCTCAAAACAAATGATGGAGCAGACGTCATCAATCTGAGCTTGGGCACCACAGGAAGAACCGACCTTATCAAGAGATTAATCGCAGCGGAAACCGATGACGGGACCGGCGAAGAAGATCCGGGGCTGCCGGAGCTTGGGCGACCTGGCATTGTCGTCGTCGTCGCCGCGGGGAACACAGGCAACGGAACACGGATATATCCCGCTGCGGAGCACGACGTTCCGGGGTTGATAGCGGTCGGTGCGAGCGGCGTGATGGATACCGTTAGTGATTTTTCGACTCGCGGAGAATGGGTTGAGCTTATGGCTCCCGGTGATCGGATAGTCAGCTCCGTTCCAGGTGGACGTTATGGGATCTGGCGTGGAACATCCATGTCGGCCCCGATAGTCTCCGGCATTGCTGCTCTCGTTATAAGCCGATATCCGGCGTTGAAGCCAAACGCCGTTTTTGAACATATCCGAAGAAGTTCCGTGTCATGTGGCGGCGCTATTAGTCGACGTGTCGATGCGAAGCGTGCCATCACGATGGCTCCTTAGTATAAAAAACTGATCTTATTGGCGGTTTTCCGCAATTCTACGGACTGACTTCGATGCATCGAACTGATGAGGAACTTGTAAACGCTTGCCGTAGCGGCGAGGAAGCCGCTTGGGAAGTTATCGTTTACAAATATCAAAACTTACTGTATTCAATACCGAAACGAGCGGGGTTGGGTAAAGATCTTGCATCCGATGTCTTGCAGGATGTATTTACGACCCTATATCTGAAACTCGATCGGTTGGAAAAGCCGCAGTTTCTTCGTGCCTGGCTTGTCACCACGACCAAGCATAAAACGATACATCTTATTTCGAAAGAGACGCGCGGAAGGCCGCGTTCGATCGACGATGATCAGTTCGATCCCGTTTTTGAGATCGCGGACAAAGCTCCGCTTATCGAAGATGTCATGATCGCTCTCGAGCGCCAAGAGCAGATCGAAACCGCCTTCACGCATCTCGACGATCGCTGCCGGCGTCTGCTGATGATGCTCTATCTGGATGGTGATAAAACGCCATATTCAGATATTGCGAATAAACTCGATATCCCGCTCGGCAGTATCGGCCCAACTCGGGCGAGATGCCTGGAGAAGCTTCTAAAATTTATCGCTTAATCTCGCAGGATGTATTTTTCTTTCGGTCAGATTGACTTAACTATTGAGAGCGGAACATTCGGTTTCGAAAATGTATGAAACATATTGATTTCTCAATACTAATAGATAAGTTTGAAATGCGTCTGACCGAGGCGGCTGAGTTGGAAATCGTGGAGCATGTTGCCGTTTGCGATACGTGCCGCAGGGATCTCGATAAAGTAGCGACATTTTTTGAATACGTTGGATCGCCTGGCTCGGAATCCGTGCCACAGGCAGTCACGGCGCATCTCCTTAATATTTATCAACGGAGTCCAGTACGAACGAAGCCAACAGAAGCCCGATCGCCGGGAAAGGCCTTCCTGGTTTTTGATGACTGGGCCATGGCGGTCAACGAACGCTTCTCCGGCGTAGATACGCGGCAGTTGCTTTTTGAGATCGACCAGTACACCATCGACATTAGGCTAGAACTGCAGGGGGGAAATTGTCGCGTGTCCGGGCAGTTATTTCCCGAACGGGCCGGAGCAACCATTTCGTTGTCAACCAGCGATCATTCCGTTAGTTCGGATCTTAGCGATCTTGGCGAGTTTGCTTTTGCTCCGATCCCGCAAGCCATCTACGACATTACTCTTTCAATTGGTTCCGAAGAACTATCCATTCCGAAAGTTCCGCTAAGACGCTAGAACAGGCGTTACCCTCAAAGCCCCGAACCACACCATCACCCTGCCGATCAGAACGGCCGTCACGCGGAATCCCACCGTGCAGCGGCTTTTCTCATTTTGCACAAGAATGTTAGAACTTGTTGTATTTTTTTGTTCCTTTTAAGGACTACATTATTGAGCGGCACTTTTCCACGGCTGGCCGTGAGTGAAAACGCATGAAAAATGAAGAAAAAGAAATAGTCAGAGGTGACCGGAGGACGTTTCTTTCGATCTTGCCGCTTGGGGTACTCGGAGCGGTTGGGGCGACGATCGTTGTCGCCGCCGGGCGATCGCTTGAACCACAAGTCTCGTCAGCGGCGGAGGCGAACTGGAAGTCGCTAGGCGAGGTTGCGGAGATAACGGGCGAAGCACCCGTCGAGAAGACCATTGCCGTAACCTGCCGTTCCGGCTGGAGCAAAACGGTCGAGGATGTGTCGGTTTTCGTTCTGCCCAAACACGACAACAAGGTCTTGTCTTCAGTCTGTCCGCACGAAGGCTGCCCGATCGTTTGGGACGACGAAACCACTAAGTTCCTGTGTCCTTGCCATGACAGCTATTTCAGCGACAAGGGCGAACGTCTGACCGGACCGGCGACCAAAGATCTAACCGAATATGAGACCCGCGTCGAAAGCGGCGTGCTGCAGATAAAAGTATAAGGGGGCGGAAAAATGGAGCGTACGATCGGGTCGGGAAGATCCAGATTTAGTGAATGGCTGTCGAGGGAAACGGAGTTCGATTCGATCCGACAGCGGATAGCTGACGAGCCTACGAGCGGGATCGCCGCCTGGGCGAGGACGACGAGCGGCTTGATCGCTCTGCTGCTATTTTTGCAGGTCGTAACCGGCGTCTTGTTAGCATTTCATTACGTGCCAGCGGCCACCAGTGCCTACACGACTGTTTCATATATCGAATTAGCGGTCGGAAGCGGTTCGTGGATACGTTCGCTTCACTATCATTCATCAATTTTTTTACCGGTCGCACTGGCTTTACATTTGGCGCAAATGATCGCCCGGTCGGCATTTCGCTCGAATCCGACCGCGTGGATCTTCGGCATCGTCCTCCTTGGCCTAGTTCTCGCGGCTGGTGCGACGGGCTACGCTCTGCCTTGGGATCTGCGGGCGATGAACGGTGTGAATATAGCGGCAAGCCTCGCCGGTAACGCACCGCTGATCGGTGAATCGGCACGCAATTGGCTGATAAACGGCTCCGCGATATCGACGCTGACGCTTTCACGGTTTTACGGGCTCCACGTTTATGTTCTGCCCATCCTTATTTCAGCCTCCGTGATCTGCCGGCTGTTCTTGTTTGGATCGAGGAAACATGCGGGTGACCGGGACGAGCAGAATCAGTGGATCACCGAGCAGCTGGCGCGAAACGCTATTGTAGTTGGGCTCGCTTTCGTTTGTCTCGCGGCCGTTTCTTCGATGTATCCTGCTCCGCTAGGGCCGCAGATTGCGGAATCCGCGACCTATCTGCCCCGGCCGGGGCCGCAGTTTCTGTGGCTGTTCGAGATGCAGAAATATACGGACGGCGCGGTGGCAGCGGTGCTTGCTCTTGGATTCCCGGGGTTGATCCTGGGCGGCTTAGTCGCATTTCCAATTTTGCTAAGCCGTTCGATCACGGCAACAAGAATTGCCGTCGCGACAGTATTCGTTGTTGGACTCGGTGTAATAAGTGCCCTGACCGTGACGGCGATCTATCAGGATTCGAGCGAAATACGCATCGCAGCACAGTTAGCCAAACAAGAGCTTGACGAGGCTGAATTCCGAAAGTCGACGTTTGAACCAAAACTCATGCAGTCTGAACGAGCGTCCGCAAATCCAGAAATAACTCACGCGAGCCTCACCGATTCCACGTCGATCGAATCTCCGATTCGGATCCCAACAACCTACACCTCAAATTGCGCTAAATGCCACGGATCGTCCGGAGAAGGCACGGCAAAATTCCCGGAACTTACCGGAATAACCGATCGCGAAGAAGATCCGCTAACGCCTGAGATGGTTTTGGCTATCATCAACGATCCCAAGGCGGTCGGCTATAGCTCAAAAATGCCCGCATATAAGAACAAACTTAGCGAACCCGAGAAAGGCGAGATCGTCGCCTGGATCAGGTCCCTAAAGCCAGTGAACGAAACAGAAACGCCCGTTACGACCGCGAGGGTCGATGAAAACAAGAAATAAAGGAGAAAAAACCATGTCAGAAACCAAATTATCACGATTGAAACTACTCATTGCCTCGATGCCGCTGATCTTTTTGCTCGCCGTCATCTTCGGAGCAACGCCAAACGTAAGCATGGCGAAGATCAGCCCGGAAAATGCCGTCTTGTTCGACAGCGGCTCAGACTATTCCGCCCAATGTGCCCGCTGCCACGGCGGAGATGGCCGCGGGCAGACCGCCAAGGGCCGACAGACACACGCTGGAGACCTTACAAAAAGTACGGTCAGCGACACGAAGGGAATTCGAATGATCACCAACGGAAGCGGTGAAATGCCAGCTTTTAAGAGCAGCATGAGCGCCGAACAAATCAAAGGAGTCATGAACTACGTTCGCGGCTTCAGGCGTTAAGTAACAAGCAGGGAAAGCATAGAAAAGGACAGGGGGAAGAGTTATGAAGCTGAATATATTCAGGATCAAAATCGCGTTTATTATCGTTTTTGCAGGAGCTGCGGTCATAGCGGTCACCAGCGGGCGGGCCCTGATCGGCACGGCTCGCGCTGAGATAGCGGCACCGCCGGCTTCGAGAACCGGAGCTCCCGGCGAACAGACCTGCACCTCCTGTCATAACTCTTCTGCCCTGACCGGACAGTTTTCGATCGTCGCTCCGGCAAACTACACGCCGGGCCAAACCTACCAGATACAGGTACGCCACGTAACGACGGATACCACGCGACGACGATGGGGCTTTGAACTGACGTCGCTCGCCAATAACGCAAATGCCGGAACGTTCTCGAACTTTGGGACGAATACGAGATCGGTAACCGGAAGCGGCAGAAATTATGTCGGCCATACTTCTGCCGGTACGTTTCAGAACCAGACGCTCGGTGCGACGTGGTCGTTCAACTGGACAGCCCCGGCAACCGCCGTCGGACCTGTGACGTTCTATGCCGCTGGCCTTCAGGCGAACAATAACGGCGGAGAGAGCGGCGATCAGACCTACGTTACGACTGCAATCCTTACGCCGGGAACACCGGCGGCTACACCAACGCCGACGCCGACGCCAACGCCAACGCCAATGCCAACACCAACACCGACACCGATACCGACGCCGACGCCGACACCGACGCCAACGCCAACACCGACGCCGACGCCATCGCCATCGCCGACGCCAACACCGACGCCGACACCGACGCCGACGCCGACACCAACGCCGACGCCGACGCCGACGCCGACACCGACACCGACACCGACGCCAACGCCAACACCGACCCCGACGCCAACACCGACGCCGACGCCGACTCCGACGCCGCCACCAACGCCAACACCGACCCCAACACCGACGCCGACGCCGACTCCGACGCCAACGCCGATGCCTACGCCGACGCCAACACCGACCCCTACGCCGGCCGCTACGCCGACACCAACGCCAACACCGGTAGGTACGCCGACGCCAGTTGCAACGCCAACTCCGACTCCGGTCGAGACGCCTAGCCCGACGCCAACGCCGGCAGGTTCGCCAACGCCAACTCCGACACCGGGTTGTTCGCCGAGCGAAAATATCCTCCAGGATGGCGGATTTGAAACGACAAATGGCGGTGCAAATGCGAGTTGGACCTCGTCATCGTCAACGGGATCAGCCCTTTGTCCGGGTCCTAATTGCTCCATCGGCCAGTCTCCTCACGGAGGCAACGGATGGGTTAGGTTTGATGGTACTGGTGACGGATCAACGCCGTACGTTGGCAGCGTTCACCAGACTATAACAATTCCGGCCGGCAGCATTGCAACACTGAGCTACTTCCTCAAGGCCGGCAGTGTTTCTGCACCAGCCAATTCAGTTTTGACGGTAACGGTCGGCGGTTCTGTTGTTCAGACGATCAGCGAGCCAGCCGCAAACGATCCGGCCTACATACTTCGCATGGTCGATCTCTCTGCCTTCGCTGACGGAGTTCCGCGAGTTCTCAGCTTCAATTACAGCCGTCCTGCGGGCGGATCGGGTAGCGATACTTTCATGGTCGACGATGCGGCACTGGGCATTAATTGCGGAGCGACGATGGCGAGCATAACGGGAAGGGTGCTCACGCCGAACGGGTCCGGGCTCCAAAACGTATCGGTCGCACTAACCGACGCGAATGGAATCCGACGCACCGCGACCACGAGTTCCTTCGGCGTGTTCAGCTTCGACAATGTCGCAACTGCTCAGGCATATGTTATCGGAGTCAGCTCAAAACGCTATCGGTACGCTGCCAAAACCATGGTCGTCACCGCAAATATGGCAAATGTGGAATTTTGGGGCATGCAATAGCCCCCGGACAGGAATTTTTGGAGAAAATATGCAAAAGCACAGACGTTTTAGAACTTGTTCACTTTATTTTGGGGCGATGCTGATAGTTCAGATCGTTGGCCATCTGGTGGCCGAAGCACAAACGAACGGACCGGCGGTAACTCCGCCGGTCACCGAGATCGCAGCAAAGAAAGCGGATGGCGTAAAAATCACCTTCGACGAAAAGGATCCGACGATAATGATCGTCGAATCGAATGGCGAGCGATTTCGGGTCAATTCCATAACAAAGCAAATCGAGCACGTCGCCTTGGCCGAGATCCCGGCGCAGGATGCGCCACCCGTGGCTATAGCCCAACAGGAAGAACTCAAAGAAGACTACTATGCATACGAACCGGGCGATGAGCCATTCGATTACCGCTTGGTGAATGTTCCGACCCCAAAAAAGGTGCCGAAGGGAACCTGGAATATGACCTTTAGCCACCGGTTCTCGCAGCCGCTGCAACCGTTCAGCGAAAGTGCTCCCGGGCTGCTTGGGCTCGACAGTATGTCGGTATCGTCGTTTGGGATCAGCTACGGCATTACAGACAAATTCTACGTTCAGGCGTTCCGGTCGCCGCTTTGCCAAAAAGGTTTGTGCCGAACAATAGAATTAGGCGTTGGCTATCACATCACCGATCAGAACAAGAAGTCGCCGGTCGCACTCTCGACCTATGCGAGCGTCGAGGGCAACGACAACTTTACCGAAGAATACACGTACAATCTGCAACTGATGCTTTCGAGACAGTTCGGCAAACGCGTATTCGCCTTTTTTTCACCCGCACTTCACCTGAACACGAACGGCCAGCGTCGGTTCAATCCTCGGCCCGACGATTATTTCCCGGCGGCAACGGTCGCGAACACCTTCAAACTGCCAACTCACGGAGCTTCGTTCGGTATGGGAGCTTCCGTTCGAATTACGCCCAGCGTAATGGCGATCTTCGAATTTACCCCGCGAACCGGTTTCAAGCTAGGCAAGGTCGACCCGATCTTCGACCCAAGCTTCAACGTCGTTGGGTTTAAGAATGTCTCGGAGCCGGAAATGGGGATCGGACTGCAATATTCGATCGGAAAACACTCGTTCACCATGACTCTTTCAAATACACAAACAACAACGACGAGCAAGTACAATTCCAGCAATCGCGTGCTATCGCCACGTCACCTGATAATCGGATTTAACCTTTTCCGCCGCTGGTGATCACAAATTAAATCTTAATCGCAAAAATAGGGACACCGAAAGGCCGTCCCCTTTTTTTGCGCTGAAAACCCAAGGTCGACTCAAAAACCGAGTGCCAATGTCTGTGTTTTTCCTAAGTCCAAGTTATTCAAATGCCGCATTTTTGGAAACACGGCCCGATTCCGACTGTTTTGTGTAAAACAGCAGTTTTGGTCGGGGGAGTATTGCCGCTTGTCGGGCAAAATCGATAGTTCGGTTATCGGTAAACCTGAGACTGGTCAAACGGTAAGCGTTCACAAGAACACCTCGACCAGTTAACGATTTCTCATAACGCCACCCGGACATATGATGTGCTACTGACAATGCACGGCTTTTCTGTTGACGGCTGGCTCAAATGGTAGTATTGTCGATGAATCCAAGCAATTTTTGGCTAAAATGCGTGCCGCCCCTCATCGTTCACGCTTTGTTATGTCGCCGGAGTCTCATCCGGCTCAAAACTCCGAGGTCCTTGCGATTTCGGCGGTGCTTGCTTTAATTTTTGAATCTTCGGGAGAGAACTTTTTATGCGTGCAAAAAAATCAACCATTCAGCCTCGGCGTATTTTTTCGGCAATAGCTATTATTGTGTGTCTCGGCGTTTCGGCCATCGTCGCGTGGCAGACATCGGCGAATTCTCTATCGGTCGTAAACGCAAGCTCGGCCGAGGTAGCGACTTCGCAAGATTCGCCGCGTTTTACGAATGCAGCCGGTGTAGTCCCCACCTCGGCAAATGGCACCGATGAACTTAGGCCGGTTTCATTGGGTGATCTGGTTCGTCCTTCGAGTCCGGACGCGGCGATCACTTTTACCCAATCGACATCGCAGGCGATAACGAACCTGAACTCGATCAGCTGTAATAATGGCCTCGTTCACGTAGAAAACAGTTACTATCGAGCGTTTACTTTGGCAAGTCACGGGATCACAACCGAAACTCTCAATGTGACATCTGTTGATATCGCCATCGAGTTAGCTGATGCGGGCGGTCCGACCCAACCAGTGACGATTAAGCTTTACACTGCTGCGGGCTTTCCCGCCGGCTTTCCGGGATCGCTTACTTTGATCGGCACGGCTACGGCCAATGTTGCTGATCAAAGCCTCACGATTTTGAATATACCTGTCGCGGGAACGGTCCCGCCGAGTACTTCTCAACTCGTCGTCGAGGTCTTGACGCCGGACGGAACTGCTGGGGGAAACTACTTTTTTATCGGCTCAAACGCCGCGGGACAGTCGGGCCTAGGTTATATTAGGGCTCCGGGTTGCGGAATCGCATCTCCTACCAGCCTCGGAGCGATAGGCTTCCCCACTATGCACATGGTGATGAATGTGAATGGCAACACTGTTCAAAGCTGTCTGCCGGTTGCCAGCACGTTTACTAATAACACGCCGGTTGCTATTGCCGATGTCGCGACCGTAACATCGACACTAAATGTCTCGGGTGCCGGTGCATACCTGACGGATGTTGATCTCACGACATTTATTACCCACACGTTTGCGGCGGATCTCGACATCACTATCCAGTCGCCTGCGGGAACCATTGTTACCCTTACTACTGACAACGGAGCGGGGAACGATAACGTTTTCAATGGAACTGTTTGGGACGACGATGCGAACCCGGCTGGCCAGGTGCCCTATGTCACAAACAATGGAATCGTGACAGATCAGGCTTACGTTAACCTAACAACTGCCTCCCCGCTCGTGCCCGAAGAGGCTATGGGGGCGTTTATTGGAGAAGATCCGAACGGCACCTGGACGATTACGATATCGGACGATCTTACCGGAGATACTGGAAACCTTGCCAGTTGGACTCTCGACCTTGATACGCTTGCGTCGGCTCCAAACGTTACGAATAACCCCGCTGTCACGCAGGCAGTACCAACAGCCATCCCAACTGGTCCGGCAGTGGTAACCTCGACTCTCAACGTATCGGGCCTTGGCACCTCGATCCATGATGTCGATCTTACGTCGTTTGTGCTCCATACATTTGGGGCAGATCTCGACATCACTCTTACTTCACCGGCCGGAACGGTAGTAACGCTCACGACCGATAACGGCGCCGGAAACGACAACATTTTTAATGGCACGGTTTGGGATGACGATGCCAATCCGGGCGGTCAGGTACCCTACACGACCAATAACGGTCTCGCTACCGATCATGCTTACATTAACAACGTTATTGCCACTCCACTTGTACCTGAAGAGGCGATGAGCGCGTTCTTTGGCGAAGATCCCAATGGCACATGGACGGTGACTATCTCCGATGACCTCGCCGGTGATGGAGGTACGCTTAGCACTTGGGGACTTCAGATCGATACGTTCAACTGTGGAGCGGCAGCGACGACCACAACAGTTGCGTCGGCTCCGAATCCTTCGGTCGGCGGACAGGCAGTAACCTTTACAGCAACTGTCGCTCCGATCCCGACCGGTGGCAGCGTCACTTTCATCGAGGGCGGAACCTGTGCGGCTCCGACGGTAACCCTTGGCGGGCCGGTAGCTGTCAACGGAGCAGGACAAGCGGCCCTCAATATTTCGACTCTGGTTCCCGGCCCTCACACGGTGATCGCTTGTTATTCGGGCAACGCCGATTTTCAGGCGAGTAACGGGAACACCGTTCATAACGTGAGTGCTAAGGGCAACACGACGACGGCGATCAATTCCGATAATCCTGATCCTTCTGTTATTGGACAAAATTACACTGTGACTGTGACAGTCACCCCGGTGGCCCCATCCACACTTGCCCCGACGGGAAATGTTCAGGTATCGGATGGAACAAATATTTGTTCGTTCGCACCGGTGGCGGGAACTGGTAACTGTCAACTTCCGAGCACCTCGGTTGGAGCCAAGGTCCTGACCGCAACATACAGCGGAAATACCCTATACAACGGCAGTGTTTCGGCGACCGCTCCTCATCAGGTCAATCCGGCGGACACGGCGACTAGTGTGCAGACGTTGATCAATGCGCCGAATTATGGGTTGACGTTGACGGCGACGGCGACGATAACGGCGGTAGCACCGGGTGCGGGGGTTCCGCAGGGGACG
>JBEBJB010000040.1:0-41467 GCA_040080065.1 Pyrinomonadaceae bacterium | reverse complement strand
CAGGTTTAACCACCGATTTGGCGACCTTTATAAAACACTCTTGTCTATGTTGAGAACTCAGCCTCTTTGATGCTTAACTACTCTAGACCCTTAACAATTCAAAGAGGCGAGACAAACACATATCCAGCACCACAAGATCAGGACATGGCCAAGCGCGTCAGTTTGAATGTTTAATGCACGTAGGGAAGGCTTTCGATTTTAAGCTGCGGAGCAGCGGAATAATAAATATCCCCAGGTGGAGCAGAGCTAAACCTGGGGACGAGCTCCACGTGGAGCTTTCCAAAAATGTTACAGAATTACAGCAGCTTGTCGATCGCCTTCGAGATCGGGATGGTGATGTCGCCCTTCGGGTCGATACCGCCGAAAGGCTCGCCGACCTGATTGCCGCTTTTGTCCAGGATGACGAACGACGGGACCTGTTCGACATTAAACTTCTTGAGCGTCGATGCACCGTCAGAGTCACGCAGAACTGTTGCCGTCAGTTTGTTGCCCGTTGCGAACTTCTGGACTGCATCATTGGTAGCAAAGTTCTTCGACTTTGCATTCGATGAGTCAGTTGCGACAAAGTAAAAGACAACATTCTTGCCCGCATATTTCTTTACAAGGGCATTTGTAAATTCAGCCTGCTTGCTCGAAAGCGGCAGCCAGCTTGCACCGATCGCCAACACGACGACCTTGCCGTTCTGGCCTTCGACATTCACACGTGTGCCGTCGAGCGAAGTCAGACTCGTCTGAGCCGAAACGCTGAAGGCGACGGCCAATACCAAACTTAAGCTAACGATGACACTTTTAAGTGTTTTCATATATTTATGAAACGCCACACTTTGGCCGTCTCATAGCTATTTGATGCAAGTTTGTGACCAAACTACTGCTTTCTATTCAGAATGACGTTATCGATCAGCCGAACGTCTCCAAAATAGACGGCAATGACGATCAGCGTTTCTGTATCTCCAACCTTTTCAATAGTTTGCATCGAATTGCGGTCAACGATCTCAACATAGTCGAGCCTAGCCAACGGTTCTGTCGCAATGTGCTTTTTGACGATTTGCGTAAGGTCCGAAGCATTTCGTTCACCTTTTTTGAAGGCAATCTTGGCCGCTCTGAGTGCGTCGATGATCACAACCGCCTTTTCGCGTTCTTCAGGCGACAGGCGTTCGTTGCGGGAGGACATCGCGAGGCCTGATTCCTCGCGTATCGTCGGAACGACAATGATCTCCGTCTCAAATCCCAGATCGGTAGTCAAACGCTTGATAACAGCGACCTGCTGAGCGTCTTTTTGCCCGAAAAAAGCTGAGTCGGGTCGGATCGTGTTGAAGAGTATCGTGACGACCGTCGCCACGCCCCGGAAATGCCCTGGCCTTGCTTCGCCTTCGAGCGTATCTGTAACGTTTTGAACGTTTACGTATGTCGAAAAGCCGTCAGGATAGATCTCGCCTTCCTCCGGTGCGAAGACATAATCGACCTCATATTCGGCGAGCAGAGCGACATCGCCGGTCAGATCGCGTGGGTATTTTTCGAGGTCTATGCTGTTGTTGAACTGCGTCGGGTTAACAAATATCGAGACGATAACGACATCGCACATCTGCCGGGCTTCTCTAACAAGCGTCAGATGGCCTTCGTGCAACGCTCCCATTGTCGGCACAAACCCAACGGTTTTAGCCTCCCGCCGCAGCTTGCGTGAGATCGAAAACATTCGTTGGCGACGGTTGATTATTTCCATTAAATCTTTAGACGCAGCCTTTTATGTTGAACATCTTGTTTCTCATTTTGATAATCCCGGTACCCAACAACTAAAGGAGCTGTAATACCCACCGCGAAGAGTATAAGAATAATTAAGGCATAGATTGTTTCTACCCAATCGGGATCATCTATAAATGGAGATTTTACGATCAAGTATGGCCCAGCTATCAACATGCAGAAGGCAAGAAACATGGGAAAAAGGAATGTGATTAAGGCTTTTTTCCACATCGCGATATATTTCGAAATTCCCGCTACAAAATCGCTGATTGCACGGCACGCGTTGCTTATGTCCTTTAGATAAAGATCCTCATTCCTCATAAATTAGTTTTGCCTCAGCCAAAACCGGTTCGCGTAAAAAGGGTTTTAAACCTCTGTTGTCAATAAGATCTATCTTAGCTCCCATTAATTCCTCAAAGTCGACCCATGCTCTCCCGTAATCAAACAGGCTGATCCGAGCACGAGGGTCAAACTCGATCAAAAAGTCATAATCGCTATCGGGTCGGTGATCGCCACGCATACGAGAACCAAACAGGCTTATCTCGCGGATCTTATGCCTTTTACACAATTCCACAATTTTCTTTCTGGTTTCTTCTGAAAGCTGCATCATGATGCTGCCATTTCCTTTTTCGTCTCTTCGGTCAGGCCGTATGATTCTTCGTCGCTTGGGTAAGCACCGGTTTTTACGTCTCGGGTCCAGTTTTGGATGGCTTCGGTCATGACGTTGCGGACGCTGGCGTATTGCCTGACGAAACGCGGCTGCCGGCCGAAGGTCATCCCGACGAGATCGTGTAGTACGAGCACCTGAATATCGCACTCCAGTCCGGCTCCAATGCCGATGGTGGACATTTCGAGTTCGCTGGTGATCATGCCGGCGACTTCGCGGGGAACGAGTTCCAGAACGACGGCAAAGGCTCCTGCGTCCTCCAGCATTTTGGCGTCTTCGATCAATTGTTTCGCCTGCTCGGCGGTACGGCCCTGAACGCGGTAGCCGCCCATTTTGTACACAGATTGCGGCGTCAAACCGATGTGGGCGACGACCGGGATCTCTTCGTTTACGAGGCGTTTGACAAGGTTGACGCGGTTACGGCCGCCTTCGATCTTGACGGCCTCGGCACCGCCGTATTTCATTAATTTCAGGGCATTTCGAACGCTTTCGTCCTCGTTCACGTGGTATGTACCAAAGGGCATATCCGCAATCACCATCGCCCGCTCGGTCCCGCGTTTTACGGCGATACACGCCGATGTTATCTCGTCGAGGGAGACGGGAATCGTGTTGCCGTAACCGTGAATGACATTGCCCATGCTGTCGCCGACCAGGATCATATCGACACCCGCTTCGTCGACGATCCGGGCGGTCGGGTAATCGTACGCCGTCAGGCAAACGAGCTTTTCGCCGCGTTCCTTGGCTGCACGGATGGCCGGAAGATAGACTTTGCCCTCTTTGTCAGGCTGTAGATATGCCATAAATTGCCTAAAGTCTAGCGGTTTAAGTTCCAAGTTCCAAGTTTCGGGTTACAAGTTACGGAACTTGGGCCTTGGAACTCGCAACTTGTAACTCCGAAGCCGACTGCCCATTGTCCGCGGCGTTCGGCAGCCACCGTTTTACTTCGCTGGGGTCGTCGAGGGTTTCGAGGATGTCGGCGATCTCTTGATTCAGGACGGGATGGACGAAATTCGGCGCGAGTTTTGCGAGTGGTTTCAGCACAAAACGCCGCTCGTGCAGCCTCGGATGCGGGAGCGTCAGGAACTCGGTGTTGACGATCATGTCGCCGAACAACAGAATGTCGAGGTCGATGGTTCGCGGCTTTTTGAGGGATTTGTCGGTTCTGCCGAGCAGGTATTCGATGCGGAGCAGCCGGGCCATCATCTGGCTGGGCGTGACGTTGGTCACGTGTATCTCGGCGACCATGTTGAGGAACTTCTTATCCGTATCGATGCCGACCGGCTCTGTCTCATAGATTCCGGACAGCTTATGCACCACAAAGCTCGCCTCCATCAGCCCGCGAACGGCCATCAAAAGGTTCCCGGCCCTGTCACCCAAATTCGACCCGAGCCCGATGTATGCAACTGTATGTTCTGTATCCACGTAGCGGTTCGCTACTAAGTAAATAATCGAATCTGGGACGGAAGTCAATGGTCAGAGCCGACTGGAGGGTGAGCATCCTGCTCGCTCATAAGTGCCGAAGAGGCAAGCGAGATGCTCGCCCTCCGGTCACGACTCCAATATCTGAGCCGACAAATGCCCGTCAATGCTGTCAAAATACCAATCCGCCTTGCCCTCGTCAAACAGCCTCACGATCTCAGGGTCCTCGATCTCGCACGAAAAAACACCCTCGTCCGAAACGGCGCCGGCAGCAAAATACTTGCCCCTGAAAACAACCGGAAACCCTTCGTCCGGAAACTTAAAAGGAAACGGCGGCCCCAACCCTGTATTGCACTCAAAATGTGCCATATATCAAGGTTACGGCATCTGAAAGGCTCAACACAAGCAAAATCTTGGATAGGTGTAACAGCCGCTACAGATTTACTTTTCCAACTTTCGATGTTTCAATAATAGAGTTGAAATCTAATCCAGTAATGCGTTTCTCACATCTCACGTGAGGTTCGGCATTCGGGCGGCGAGCGGGGTCGTCTTTTTTACATAAATCTCTCGCCGAACACTGATGCCGCGAAGAAAATTTCGTCACACACAGCGTTTTGAGCCTTCGGAAGATAGTTCCCTTCAAGAATATCTAATAAATCAACCGACACAATCTACGACACGGACCGAGCTTTTGCGTCTTATTCGCGGGGGTGAGGACACTTATCTTGAGCTGAAGGTCAAGCTTTCCAACTCGGAACGCATCGCTCAGGGCATCGTCGCATTGGCGAACACGGACGGCGGGACGATCATCTTTGGCGTGAACGACCAGCTGCGGATCGAGGGCGTTTCGAACCCGGAATGGGTGCAGTCCGAGATCGCACGCATCTGCCGTGAGGACGTCGTGCCGCCGATCATTCCAATGATCGACACGATCGCTTTCGACAGCGGCAAACGCATCGTCGCACTTGATATCGATGGCAGAAAACGGCCTTACCGAACGCGTGACGGGCGTTTTTATCTGCGGATCGGGGCGGAGAAACGGGAAGTCTCACGCGGGGAGCTTTCGTCATGGCTCGACGAACTGAGGCCACTCGGGTTTGAGAATATTCCGCTGCAAGGCGTGGCTGAAGAGGATTTTGACGATGCTCTGCTATGGTCGTTTGCCGGCGGATTCGATGACAACGCTCCGAACCGTGGGCTTTATAATACGAGCGATTTTTTGCGGAAGGACCTACTGCTTGCTGTTGGGCAGACGGACGAATTCTTTCCGACGGTTGCGGCCCTGATTTTGTTCGGCAAGAACGAGCGTGTAGCGGAACTTTTGCCGAGATCGAACGTGACGGTCGCACGGTTTTCGGGCGACAACGGTTCGGCACAACTTATTGAGGCGGTTGAGGTTAAGGGGAATTTGCTGACGCAGTTCGAGACGATACAGGAGTTCATCAAACGCTACACGGACCTCGGCAAAGAGCGTCCGAAACGCAAGCTCTCGCTCGTCACCGACACCGTCGTACAGGCACGCGGGCATTATCATTACTACTCCGTCGCCGAGGCGATCATCAACCTATTGATGCACCGCGACCTTGCCCTGCGAGACATTAGAACGCGAATAAACATCTACGACAACGCCATCGAATTCATCAACCCGAGACGCACCAACGGCTTCTCGCCACCTGCGGCCCGAGCCATCCGCTACGGCATCACCCAGCGTATGAACCCGCAAATTTCAGCCATCTTCACCCGACGCGAGTACGGCATCAACGTCCCGCACGGCGGCCTGCCGATGATCCTGCGGCAGTCGAACCTTTTCTCGGGAAGAAAGCCGGAGATCTATATCGCGAATGATGAGTTTAAGTTGAAAATATATGCGGCCTGAATGAGCTCGCAGGCTGCGAAGTTAGGAATTCGATGGAAATTAAATTTTTCATTTCTTTCCGGGTGGTCCGTGTGATCCGTCGTGAAAACCTTCGGGATTTACCACCCAACGCACAGAAATACACGGAACAAGAGTTGATAAAGTCTGTCCATGTCTGTGTCAGGCGTTGCGGTCTAAGGAAATGAAACAGTAAAATAGTGCTGAATATAGTACCTTATTCGATGCTTTTTATGGTATAAGTGTCTTATGAACATCACACGAGATATACAAACGCTGAGTGAATTCAAGCAAAACGCCTCGAAACTGGTAAAACAGGTGCAGGAAACAGGCGAGCCAGTTGTTCTGACGGTGAACGGGAAGCCGGCGGTCGTTATTCAGGACGTGCACAGCTATCAGCAGATGGCTGACGCGGAATACCGTGACAGTGTAGCCGTTCTCAAAGAGAGAATGGAATATGTTAAAAACGGCGGTGAGTTGATCCCTGCGGAAGAGGTTTTTTCGCGAATCTCAGAGAAATACGGGATTTCATTCGAATAAGGAGAGGCTGGTGAATGAAGGAATATCAGGTATTTTTTCTGCCAGAGGCTGACGCCGAGATAAAAGACAGCTACGAATGGGGCGTCGTGCATTGGGGACCTGATCAGGCGGAAAAATGGATTCGACAGCTCTATCAGTTAGTATTCAAAAGGCTGAGATCCTTTCCCGAAAGTTGTTCCCTGGCACCTGAGAGTGCCGAATCAGACGAGGAGATCAGACATTTCATTATTGGCCGCTATAGGGTTACTTTTCACAATAGATGGGGATCGCGTCATAGTACTTCGGCTTGTAGGATCGTTTGAGGGACTACGCCCATGATCAGGATCACCTGCCAATTATGACGCAGAAGAATAAAGAATTCCTCTCCATCGTCCTGCCTTGCTACCGTGAGGCGGAACATATTGGGGTGGTTTTGGGTGAGATACGGGCTGCTCTTGAGGCGGCGAGGGTGGATTTTGAGTTGGTGTTGATCGATGACGGGTCGCCTGATGACACCTGGGCAGCAGTGACCGAGGCGGCCAAGGATTTTCCCATGATGCGGGCCGCACGGCTGAGCCGTAATTTTGGGAAGGAACTCGCTCTTTGTGCCGGACTCGAAATGGCAAAGGGCGAGGCGGTGATCGTCATGGACGCCGATGGCCAGCATCCACCGTCGCTGCTGCCGACGATCATTGAGAAATGGCGTGAAACTGGTGTTGACATCGTCGAGGCAGCGAAGATCGACCGTGGTAAAGAGTCGCTCGTGTCGAAAACCGGAGCGGGCCTTTTCTATATCTTGTGGAACAAGCTTTCGGGCTTTGAGATGCGTGGGGCGTCCGACTATAAGCTTTTGAGCCGTAAGGCAGTCGATGCGTACCTGCAAATGGACGAGCGAAACGTGTTCTTTCGCGGCATGACGGCGTGGATCGGCTTTTCGAGGGCCCAAGTACCATTCGAAGTTCCAGCCCGAGCGGGCGGAAGTTCGAGTTGGTCACCGTTTCGCCTCGTGAGGCTCGCGTTGACCGCACTCACCGGGTTTTCGACCGTTCCGTTGCAGTTGGTCACGTTTTCGGGGGTACTATTCCTGTTGTTCGCAATAGTATTTGCCATCCAGACGCTCTACGTCTATCTGATCGGTCATGCGGTCACGGGTTTTGCTACCGTTATTCTTTTGCTGCTGATAATAGGCAGTCTCCTGATGATCAGCCTGGGCATCATTGGTGAATATCTCGCCCGCATTTACGAGGAGGTAAAGCGGCGTCCCCGATACGTGATCGCCGAGAATATTAACGCAAGTAGTCCCGAAAGATCTGAGATCAATGTTCCCTGAACCCCAAGACGAACAAGTGGCGGCCGTGAATTATCCTTCGCGTAAAGCGGTCCTCACCGTGGAACTGATGCTTTTTCTCGGTCTATGGCTCTTCTATGGAACTCTGATAAACGTTAAGAATATTGACGATTTTGGTCAATCGGTAACCGAAGCGATCGTAGACCAGCATAGGTTTTCCGTCGAAGGTCTGACTGCATGGCCGGTGAAAGGTGATGTGTTCGGATTTCAGGGGCATACCTATAGTAACAAGAATCCTGGGCAAGCGATCATAAGTTCGGTAGCCTACGCTCACTTGCGAATGCTGGGAATCAGTTACGCCGACAACAAGTTTCTGGTCGGAGCACTTGTCATTTTCTTTTCATCATCTCTTTTCGCCGCCCTCGGATCTGTTGCGCTTTTTCGGTTGGCAAAAGACCTGTTCGGGACTGACAATGTCTGGCCTCTCGCCGGTACACTCGTCTGGTCAGTCGGTACGACTGGAACGGTTTTCTCAGGCGTCGCGTGGCATGACGTCCTTGCCACAGCCATGCTTGTAATAGCTGTGTACCTGCTTCATAGAATAAGGTGTGGATCGCCGGCATTCGAACAAGCCAGGAATTTTAGCATTTTGGCGGGCTTCCTTCTTGGTGTGATCGTAACCACGTCGATGACTTTCTTTTTCATCGTGGTGCTTTTCGGGATCTACTTCTTGTCGCTGGGAAAAAGAAAATTAATCTTGCCTTTCATAATTAGCGGAGTGGTAGGCGTCGCCCCACTTTTCTTCTACAACACTGTCAATTTTGGAGATCCGCTGATGTTTCCGGCGGTCGCTTATTTTAAATACTCCGGCATGGCTCCGGATGTTTATTTTTTTCTCGACTGGAACAACTTTAAGAACAAAGCAGTCGGGTACTACAATCTTATCAACTGGTACACGCCGATCCTTTGGCCCGGAGTCGTCGGCCTCATCCTGCTGCCTTCACGCGTTCGGCGGGAACAGTTGTTCATCTTCGGAGCAATAGTCGTTCTGGTCTTTTATATGTTCAACGTTCAGGGATTTGGGGTTTGCGGTTACGGACCTCGATATTTGATGCCGATAATGCCGTTTTGCGCATTAGGTATCGCCGGATTTGGTCGCATACCACTTAAGATCCTTAGGTGGCCGCTCGCTGTCGGTATCGGACTGGTCGCACTATATTCTGTGCGGGTCAACGTGGTTGGAGCTCTTGGCGGGGCGATGTACTGCAATTATGCCGGGTTCGGCTATTACGAATACATCGGATCGCTTGCGGTTGGACAGATATCGCCGTTTCCGCTGCTGAAATTCTTGCTTCCGTTATTTTTGATATGGTGTGTGGTAGCCTTATATCTGATTTTGCCCGAAGAAAAGAAGATCGCGTAATGCCTGAAGAAGTAGAATTAGTAAGCCCTGAGCAGGAACATAAATTCATCGAAACGTGTTTCGAACTCGCTTCTGAGTCCCATTTTTGGTTCAAATGGCGTTTTGAATCGTTCCTACAGCAGGTAAAAAGTCTGAACATCCCGTTAGAATCAGAGCTGCATGTGCTCGATGTCGGAGCGGGAAACGGTGTCGTTCGGTCGCAGGTCGAATCAGCTACCAAGTGGGTTGTCGACATCACAGACCTCCATATCGAGGCACTGAGATCATCAGATGCGGGTCGGGGGAAAACCTTTTATTACGATATTCTGCAGAAGGAGCCGAGCTGGGAAGGGAAGTATGACGCTATAATCCTTTTTGACGTTCTCGAACATATCGAGACGCCGTCGAAGTTTATCGATGCAGTTCTATTCCACATAAAGGAAGGCGGGTATTTGTTTATTAATGTTCCCGCTTTGCCGCTGCTGTTCTCCCGATACGACGAGGTGCAAGGCCACTATCGCCGTTACAAGATCGATACGCTGAGCCGCGAATTCGCCGGGAGTCCGGCCGAGATCGTCGATGCTCGCTACTGGGGCTGGATAAATCTCCCATTGCTTCTCGTTCGTCGATTTTGGCTCACTAATTTCTCGAAGAACCAGACGGATCAGGAAGTTTATAGACGAGGTTTCGCACCGCCGAGTGAAGGCGTCAATGCCGTGCTCACCAGGATGATGCGAGTCGAGCACATGTTTCCGACTCAAAAGATCACGGGCTCTTCGATACTCATGGCAATAAGAAAAACGGAACGCTAATTCGTTGTGACCGAGCCGAGATCGAAGATTACGATGCTTGGATCTCCCGTATCGACGACATCTCTGCCCGTATTCAGAACGTACAACGACCTCTGATCCTTTGTTCCCGATAGGATGAGCGACGAAGGATTGTTAAGAGTCACGGGCGGTTGCGGCTTAAGCGAACCGAGCAACTTGCCGTCAATGTCAAAGATCAAAATCTCTTGCGACCAGCCGCTGCTGACGAAAACCCGCTGTTTTTCCGTATCGACCACCGCGTCGGGCCGATGCCAGATGTACTTAGACCATTGCGGGACCGGCCATTGTGAAGCGAAGGTGCCATCCTTATGAAAGACCTGTACGCGGTCGCTTTGTGTATCTACCGCGAAAACACGGTCCTCAGATACGCCGATCCCGAACAGAGACTCAAATTCGCCGTCTCGGGCGCCGGTCGAGCCCCACTCGCGGACGTTGCCGGTTTTGAGATCAAACCGCATGATCATTGCCCTTCCACGATCCGCAATATAAATCTCACTATTTCCGGATAAAGCCAGATCATTCGGGTAACTGAAACCACCTTCAGGAGCGGCCAGATTCTCGATGTAGTTTCCCTTCGCATCAAATTTCACAACTCGTTTTTGGGCTCCGTCAGCGACATAAATATTTCCGTTAGCATCTACAACGATGCCCGTCGGATCCTTTAGCTCGCCATCGCCGCTGCCTGCGGCACCAATCGTCGAAAGCAACTTGCCGGTAGGTGACAGTCTTTGAACCAGAGCCCCGCCCGGATCGGTTACTAGAATGTCACCGCTCTTCTCCAGGGCTATACCACGTGGTGCTCCTGCGACGAGTTTGATCTCCCGAGCCTCAGCCAATTTCTCAAGGACGGGAACTGCGGTCGGCGGAGACTCGATCTTTGAATTCGGGCTTGGCTGCGAGAGATCCACGACTCCGTCACGGCCAGTATAGCGATAGAGCAGGTAGCTGCCCGATTTGAAGACGATCTCGCAGCTATTGCAGGTAGTATTTGAGGTCAGCACAATAGAGCCTTCCGGGGGAAGTTGCTTCCCGGCGAGGTGCACGAAATTCGATGGATCGACGCCCCAAATTGTTCCGTACCAATAGGCGTGAATGTACGCCGGGCCCCAAAAACCGTCTTCAAGAAAAATTGGGCGATCAGTACCGGCCAGTGCTTTATTCAGGACCTGAGGGTAAGCCCCGTCGAACACGTAGCTCCGGCCCTCACTGGCCTCGACAAATCGGCCATGGAAGACGAATGACTGGAAAATCGTAAGTGCTAATACGATGCCGAGCAAACCGATCCCAAGCACCCTAGGTGACGCCGCAAATGATAGACGGTGTTCGCTTTCATCCGCCGCCGATCTTCGTTCACCGATCAACCAGACGATCGCGGGAATGGTGATAAGAAGAAGAAAGATCGGGAACGCGATCAATCGGAGCGAATGATATCGCTGCATGGTCAGAGCGCCCGGCACGACCGATACTACAAGGCCGTACAGAACAAACTGCCACCAAGGCTCGGAGCGGTGGCTAATCAGTACAACGATCAAACCGACGACCGCTAAAACAAAGGTCGCGGCGAGGATACCGCCCATTCCCGGGACGTGATGACGAAGCAGCGGATCTCCCGTGTAAAGAAGAAAGCTGGGACTGATATCGGCAAAATAGCTTTGTAGAAATTCCCAGACGTTTTGGGTTAAAGGCTTGCTGGCCGAAATATAAGTTACTGATTTGAATCGCTTACTAATGGCGTCGGGATTGCTGAGGTAAAATATTACGAGCGGCAGCAGCGAAACCGCATATGCTATCCACGTTTTCAGGACATTCAGAAATGCTTTTCGATTTAGGCCAAATAGGATCAGGCCGAGAGCGAGCATTGGAGCCAGCAGTCGTCCGATCGTATAAGAATACGTAAGAAGGCCAAGCAAAGCTCCCAGCAAAGCGTTATCGACAATCGACCATTTTTCTTTTTCCTGTGCTCTGTACAGGCAATAGAGGAAAAGCACGAGAGAAACAGGGTAAATGAAAACTTCGAGGATCAGGCGGCTAGCCTCATAAAGCCACGGTGTCGCGACGGCGATTATGGTGACAATGATCCCGATGGATCGCCGGCCCGATATACGACAGGCAAGAATGCCAAGCAATATTGTTGCGAGAAAAACCATCGTTCCCGCCATTACGCGTGCGGCTAAAATACTTGGCGGAACGAACAGGTACATCAACGCCATCAAATAGATGTGCGGGGAATTGGAATACTCGATCGCGTTTTCGGTATAGAACTGAAAATAAAGAGGAAACCGGATACCGAACTCACTTTTTCCCGTGGTAGCGATCAGATAGGCGTTATATGCGCCGCCCGATTCGTCAAGATATGATCCCGGCGGATTGTGCGACAGGCCCGATATGTAGAAAGCATAGAGGGCGATCGCTCCGATCAGGCAGAGCAGGAGATCTCGCCGCTTGCTTAGTGCACTCCAAATATTTGGTTGAACGGTCATAGCTAAAACAGATCGGTAAAAACCAGCAGACGCTTAGTCGAGAAACTCACGAACGATATAGTTCGGCCGCTGCTTGGCCTCGTCGTAGATACGGCCGATATATTCGCCGATCGAGCCAAGGAGGATGAGCTGTACTCCGCCGATAAACAGTACGATCACCACGATCGACGTCCAACCGCGTTCGATGTGGACATCCATAAAATAAGCCGCAAAGGCGACGATCGTTAGCACCACAGCCGCGAAAAAAGCAAAAAATCCGGCGTAGACCGCGAGCCGCAGCGGAAAACTGGAAAATCCGACGATACCGTTGACCGCAAGGCGAAATGACTGGCGAAATGTGTATTTCGGCTTGCCGGCAAACCGTGCGGGCCGCTCGAAGGTTACGGCTTCATGCCGAAAACCAAGCCAACTGCGAAGGCCTCGCAAGAAACGGTTCTTTTCAGGAAGAGCGCGAAGCTGTTTGACCACGACTTTGTCGAGAAGGCAGAAATCGCCGGTATCGAGCGGGATGTCGATGTTCGAAACGTATTGCAAAACCCAATAAAAGCTTTTCGCAAAAAAACGTTTCGAAAGCGTGTCATCGTCACGCCTTCTACGAACCGCATAGACAATTTCTGCTCCCTCGCGCCATTTTTTCAGCATATCGCCTATAACATGCGGCGGGTCTTGCAGATCTGCGTCCATCAGGATTGTCGCATCGCCTCTGCTCAGGTCTATGCCGGCGGTGATCGCGGCCTGGTGGCCAAAATTCCGCGAGAAATTAACGAGTTTTACCCGGTTGTCATGCTCTTTAAGCTCGCGGATGAGTTCCTCGGAACGATCCGAACTTCCGTCATTCACAAAGAATATCTCTGAGCTTTTTACCTCAAGCTCGTCCAGAATTTGAACTACCCTGCGATAGAGTTCAGTAATATTTTCTTCTTCGTTGAAGATCGGAAATACGAGAGACAATTCGACATGATCTCTAGCTTTCGGCTTAAAGTCTCTGTCGGCTGCAAGCAGGCCGGCGAGCTGCAGGATCAACTCGTCGAGTTGCTCCTGTATCTCCGGATTCTCCTTGCATAACCTCCTAAGACTCGTTTCGGAAGGAGTTTGACGCGGATCGCTCATATAAATCAAGAAGTTACTACGGTTTCGCCTCAAGTTCGATCGCCGACACCTTTGCCCCCCCTGTGTTTAGTACCAAAAGGCGTCGACGTTTTCCCGTCTCCAGGATGCACATCGCGGAGGCGTTGTTGAATTGCTGTTCTGCCACCGGTTTTATGGTGCCATCGGGCGGGTTGCCGTTAAGATCGTAAATGAGGATCTCATTTTTCCACCCGTTACTAACGTATAGCCGTTTCGAGCGATCGTCATAAGCAATGTCCGGATAGTGCCAGACATAACGCTCCCAAGGCGGGACGTCCCACATACGGATGAACTTACCTTCAAGATCGAAGACCTCGATTCGATTGTTCTGAAGATCGGCAACGAAAACCTGACCGTCGCCGATAGCGATGCCGGTCGATTCATGGAATTGGCCTTCACCTTCACCCGAACTTCCCCACGAAGTGAATGCTTCGCCTACGGGATCGAATTTCACTATCCTCGTTCGCCCCTGATCGACAATGTAGAGTTTTTTATCAGGCCCGAAAGCAATATCGCGAGGTCCATAGAAACCCGGATCGGGGCCTTTCCATTCCTTCAGAACCTGGCCGGTAGGGTCGAGCTTTACGAGTTTGTGGTTGAATGCGTCGGTGACGTAAATATTGCCCGCGCTATCAACGGCGATGCCGTTTGGCTCCTTGAGTTCGCCCTCGGCTGTTCCCGGTTTTCCAAACACGGCGACAAAACTGCCGTCCGGGGCAAATTTCTGGATACGTGCGTTGCCCGTGTCGGCCACATAGAGAAAATTGCCCTTCGGATCCGCCACGATTCCGCGGGGACGCGAGAATTGTCCATTTCCCGCTCCTTCGCCGCCGGTGAATGCGTTCGAGACGGTCAGTGGGGAAGGTGTCGGTGTTGGATCCATCTGGAAACTCGGGTCCGGGGCACCCAGCGTTTCCGGTACGGAGTAGATCTTTATGGAATCATATTTATTTTCGGTGTCGGTAAAAACAACTGGGAAATACGCCTGATAGAGCTTCTCGTTATTGCCCTTGATAAAGTCACCATTTCTGACCAGGTTGTCGATCGCGACATAGTTGATGTTATTTGCTTTGAGCAGCGTAAAAACCTCGTTGATGTCCTTTGATTCGAGCATTTTACGATACACGCCGTCGCGCTGCCCGGTGTTATAGCCAGCTCCCCAGGCATAGTAAGGATGGCCGTAGAAAAGCCGGCGGCCAGCGACGAGGATGCCGTGATTAACATATCGATGCGACAGGAAAATAGCTCGCGGATCGGTGTTCGCCCTGACCCATTCGACCAGCGGATCGCCCTGGAATTTATACTCGACCCAGAAGCTGTTCTTTACCGGGAAAATGTCTATGACGCCGCCGATCACGATCAGAAAGGTTAAAACGATCGCCAAAACTCTCGCCGCGATGGCTCCCGGGCCCGGGATAAGGTTCCATAGCGTAACCAGGCCGAATCCGACGGGAACGTTCATGAGAACGAGCCAGACGTTGAAGAACTTGTGATTTGCGAGCACCTCTTCGCTGAATTGAAAACACGTCGCCGTGATAATAAGCGCGGTGAAAGAGGCCATCATCAGCCGCTGTAAACGCGATCCAAAGGCAAGAGCGATGCCGATCAAGATCCACTTAAATCCGAACGTGAAAGCCAGGTAATAGAGAAGCTTACCGATCGTCGGTTCGCTCAACGTATAGCCGAAATACCAAAGGGAATAACCGGCCGGTTGGCTCAAGCCCGTTTTGAGGAAAATAACCTGCGGTAAAGCTATTATTGCACTTGCTGCGGCGACCGCGATCATTTCGCGGCGGAGGGGAAGCAGCACGAACATCACCGCGAGCACGCCGGCAGCTCCCGCAAAGACAGCACCATTCCACAGCGGCATCAGGCCAAGCAGTGAACCGGCAAGAACGAAGGGAGCCAGGTGTTCCACCCAGTTAATCGCAGGTTTTGGCGGAAGAGTTGGCTCGGGATCGTCGATCTGATGTTCCGCGGTTTCCTGAGCAGACTCGGCCAGGTCGTTGCTACCGCTCTCGTCGCCGGTGGCCGCTTCTACTTCGTCAGGTGGCGTGTCGATCTCCAATATATCGTCGCGATCTTCAGATCCTTCCGGTTCCGTGACAGGATCATCATTGGTTTCGAGCGGCGCAGCTGCATTATCCAACGATGATTCAGAGGCGTTGGTGGCTTCGCCTATGGGTTCGGGTTCGGGGATTTGCTCTGACTCTGCTTCCAACGTAGCGGTTGCTTCTTTCCCTTTCAGATGTTCAGCCCTCGCCGCCGCCAGCCACTTAGCGTCTTCTTCCTGCTGCCCGGCTCGTTCACGATGCCGGATGGCGAGAAAGATAACGGCGATCAGAAAGATGCCTATCGAGCTGGCGAGGTGGCGTTGATTGAGATACACGACCTGCGACCACACGCCCCAGTCTTCACCGCGATACGGCAAGCCGGACGAGAGGAAATCGCGCATCGTGCCCATCTTTTCCCACATGGCTGCGATCGATCCATTCGCCAAATAGAACGGAATGAACGCCAAAGAGCCGTGAAAAAAGAACAGGATCGCACCGATCCGGCCAACCAGCCTCGACGCAAACAGCACCGCCCCGAGCGTCATAACAAGGATGAGCATCGAGAGCAATGTCAGGATCGCGAGGACGTTATTTGCCGATGCAGGGCTGAGGCCCAGGTATTCCATGTTCCCGGCCTGAAAATAGAACAGGAAGTGATAACGAATTCGCTCGCCGGTAAAATGCGGATACTCGGTCGGAAAATTGTGACCGATCGCGAACGACTGCATGATCGACGCGGTCGAACCGAAATCGCTCGATTGGTGATTCGCGATCTCCATATTCCCGTCTTTCATCGTAAACGTGCTGTACATCATCACGATTGCGACGAGGAGAAAAATGCCGGTTACGATCCAGTCGGCTTGTTTGAAACGTGTAGTTTCGCGGTCGATGCTGGTTTCTGGCTTTTTCTTTGACGGAAATCTATTTAGGAAATAGATCCCGGCGATCGCGGTAACGGCAAAGATCAGGTTGCCGGCGAGCATCGGTGACGACGTCCCGCCAAATAAGGCAGCCGACAGATAGGTAAGCCACGTGCTAATTAAAAGCCCAGCCAAAAATCCCGTTGCAACGCGGTGAGCGGTCGAAACGTACGGGAAAAACCTCTTGCAGATCGAATCTCCCAGGAGGAAAACGAGGATCAGGTAAATAAATGCCAGCATAGACGTAAATCCAACCCGCTATTCGAGTTCGTACAAAAAGCGTGAGACCGCGAGATTAATATTGCTTGAACAAAGATACCAAATTTTCGCGGTTTTGAAACGTCCGTATTGATGCAAACCTCGTCCGCCGCCGCGTATGGTAATCTGAAACAGCAATATTTCATATGCTTTTAGACCTCTCTCCACTCAGGGCCTCGCGGGACTACCGCTTATTATTTACAGGCCAGCTCGTATCATTTTTTGGCTCGATGATGACCTTTATCGTCGTGCCCTGGCAGATGTATCAGATCACGCAGTCGTCGGCGATGGTCGGATATATTTACCTTGCCGAGTTCATCCCGATGGTCGCTCTCGCCTTTATCGGCGGAGCGATGGCCGATTTTCTCGATAAACGGAAAATGCTTCGGCTGACTGAGATCGGTCAAACCTGCGTGACCGCCATTTTGCTGATCAATTCGCTTTTGCCGAGGCCACAGATCTGGATCTTGTTTCTCGCGGTCGCCCTACATGCCGGCTTTGCCGCGATACAGCGACCGTCGTTCGAATCGTTCATTCAAAAGGTCATCCCGCCCGAAATGATGTCGGCCGTCATGGCCCTGAACTCGATCCGGTTCTCGATCGGAATGATCGTCGGCCCGGCAGTCGCTGGTGTGATCGCAACCCAATTCAGCCCCTCGATCGCGTACACGATAGATCTCATTACATTCATCGCTTCGCTGACCGCAGTTTTCATGCTGCGGTTCGTGCCGCCGCCGGAGAATGCCGAGAAGCCGAGTTTTGCAGCGATCAAGAAGGCCTGGAAATACGCTTTCAGCAGACAGGAACTGGTCGGTACATATTTCATCGACATCGCGGCGATGTTCTTTGCGTTTCCGCAGGCATTGTATCCGGCTCTCGCTGTAATTTACGGCGATAAATATGTCGGCTTCTTTCCAGCTGCGATCGCCGTCGGAGCCCTAACCGCAAGTGCGACGTCGGGCTGGACCAAGAATATTCATCGCCACGGCGTGATGGTGATCGGGGCGGCCGTTTTATGGGGCGTGGCGATCTTCTTCTTCGGCCTTGTGAACAGCCTTGTGCCCGCGTTATTGCTGCTCGCGGCCGCCGGGTTCTTTGATATGATCTCCGGCATTTTTCGCGGTTCGATATGGAATCAGACCATCCCTAATTTCCTTCGCGGCCGCCTTGCGAGCATCGAAATGATGAGCTACCTCACCGGCCCGATGCTCGGTAGTGCTAAAATGGGCATCGTGGCGGAGAACTTCGGAGTCAAATCCGCGATCGTTAGCGGCGGTATTTTGTGCGTTGTCGCGGTTGCCGGCTCCGCACTATTTCTGCCAAAATTTGCTTCGTATGATGGCCGCGAAGGCATCAAACAACGCGAGATCGAAGAGGCTGAGCGGGCCGAAATGTCCCGCGTCTCGGAAGCGGAATTTTGACTGGAGGGTGAGCATCCTGCTCGCCCGTAAAGTTTACCCGATCTTATTTAACATTTAACGGCGAGCAAGATGCTCGCCCTCCAGTCACATATGGCAATCCTACGAAAACGCGAGATCGAAAATCTCGAACAACTCAGCGGCGAAGAACTCGATGCATTTCTCGATTCGCTTCCTGCTGCCCAGCACACGATCAGCGAACTGCTCGACTTTGTCGAGGACGAACTTTACGAGATCGAATGCAATCACAGCCTGCAATACTCGATGCGGTATATGATGGAAAACCGCCTCGATTTCGGTAAGATCACCTCGTGGCTCAACGACAACGGCGGCTATTGCGATTGCAAAGTTCTCGCCGAGATTGCCCCGATCTGGCGGGCGAAATTTGGAGACGATTAACCTGCGAATATGAAAATCATCACACTTTTATTCACCCTCGTCGCTCTTTCAACCATCTCGTTCGGCCAAAAGGCTTCGACGATGACGATCAAGGTCTTCTTTCACAACGAAAAACTAAACCCCGAAATGATCGACTGTACCAAAGCCTTTCCAACCAATCGCACAATTCCAAAAACGACCGCTCCGGCCCGGGCCGCGCTCGACGAGCTATTCAAAGGCGTTACCGATGAGGAAAAAGCGAAAGGCTTCTGGTCGTTCGACCGTGAATCGACCACAGGTATCGTCAAGAGCCTCAACGTCAAAAACAAAGCTGCGTATCTCAACTTCACCAAGCGAGCCTTCGAAACACTCGGCAACGCAACGACGAGCTGTGGTGGCGGCTTTTTCCCGATGGTCGAAAAAACGCTGACGCAGTTCCCAACCATCAAAAAGGTCTACTACGCCGTCGAAGGCAACACCAACGATTTCTACGAATGGATGCAAGTCGGCGAGTGTCCGTATGGAAAACACTGCGCGAAAAGCAATTTTAAGTAGGACGCGACAAAGGGACATTCCTTGAAATTCGGCTTCGCAAGTGATTTAATGTGGAAATATAAAGGAGTAAATATATGGCCACGAGCGAACTAGAATTGAGGGTTCAGATCCTCGAAAAGGAACTCGCAAAGCTCAAAGACAAGTTGGTCAAGGAAGGCAAGATTGAACTTCCATGGTGGGAAAAGATCTCGGGAGCCTTCGCGGATAGTGAGGATTTTGAAGAGGCGATGCGGATCGGACGCGAGTATCGAAAAAATCTAAAGGATTGGGATGAAGAATGATTATTCTAGATACCGATTGTCTCACCCTGCTCCAGAGAAAACGAGGTGTCGGTTACAGAGAACTTTCTGAAAATCTTTCTAGATTCCGGGTAGACGAGATCAGAACGTCCATTGTGTCGTTCGACGAACAAATGCGAGGCTGGATGGCCGTGGTTGCTCGTGCGAAAACGACCGAGCGGTTAGTTTCCGCCTACATCGACCTCGAATCTTTCCTCGCGTACTTCGCGAGCCTCCCAGTCGAACCATTTACCGAAGCGGCTGGCCGACATTTCGATGAACTTAAGCAACAGAAGCTCAGAATCGGTACGATGGATCTCAGAATTGCTTCAATCGCGATTTCGAAAAATGCCATTCTCGTGTCGAGGAATTTAGTTGATTTCGAACAAATCCCGGGCCTTACAGTCGAGGATTGGACGCGAGAAAGCTACATCAACTAGCTCAAATAATTTTTCAAATATCTACCCGTAAAGGAATCTTCGGCCTTAACTATCTCTTCCGGCGTGCCGGTGGCCAGGATGCGGCCGCCGCCGAAGCCGCCTTCGGGGCCGAGGTCGATGATGTGGTCGGCGGTTTTTATGACGTCCATATTGTGCTCGATGACGAGGATGCTGCCGCCGTTATCGATAAGGGCACGGAATGCTGAGAGCAGTTTGTTGATATCCTCAAAATGCAACCCGGTCGTTGGTTCGTCAAAGATGAACAAGGTTTCCGAGGTCGTCTTTTGAGCCAGATGCGAAGCCAGTTTTACACGCTGAGCCTCGCCGCCTGAGAGCGTCGTCGCCGACTGGCCGAGCCGTAAATATCCCAAACCGACCGAGTCCAAAACCTTTAGTTTCGAGGTTAGTTTCGGCACATCCTTAAAGAAAAGCATGGCCTCGCGAACGGTCAATCCCAACGCCTCGTGGATATTCTTTCCCTTGTATTTGATGTCCAAAATCTCCTGCTTGAACCTCATTCCGCGGCAGTCCTCGCAGGTTAGCTCGACATCGGCGAGGAACTGCATCTCGATGGTCACCGTTCCCGAACCCTGACAGATCTCGCATCGGCCGCCGGGGACGTTGAACGAGAAATGCGAGGCATTGTAGCCTTTGATCTTTGCACCATTCGTCGAGGCAAATGTCTCGCGGATCGCATCGTATGCCTTTATATACGTCACAGGATTGGAACGCGGCGTGCGGCCGATCGGCGATTGGTCGACGAGGATAACGTCATCGACGTAGTCGGCTCCCCTGATCTCTTTGCAAAAGCCGACGTGAGCATTCCACTCGCCGCGTTTCTTTTTCAGGCCCGCGTACAAAACGTCGTGAACCAGCGTCGATTTGCCAGAACCGGAAACGCCTGTGATACAAACGAGCATATCGAGCGGGATCTCGACGGAAACGTCTTTCAGATTATGCTCGCGGGCACCGATGATCTCGATCTTTCGCTTGGTGGCGGTCCGGCGTTTTAACGGCACCTTGATCTCGGCATCGCCGCGAAGGTATTTTGCCGTGAGCGACGTTTGGCTTTTCATCAACGCCTTAAAATCGCCCTCGAAAACAAGCTCGCCGCCAAATTCTCCCGCGAGCGGGCCGATGTCGACGATGTGGTCCGCGGCTCGCATCGTCTCCTCGTCATGCTCGACAACGATCAGCGTATTGCCGATATCACGGAGGTTTTCGAGGATCTTGATGAGCCGCGTGTTGTCGCGTGGATGCAGGCCGATGCTTGGTTCGTCGAGAACGTACAGCGTGCCTACGAGCAGGGAACCGAGATTGGTTGCGAGCTGAATACGCTGAGCTTCGCCGCCCGATAATGTTGCCGCGAGGCGACCCAGCGTCAAATAATCAAGCCCGACCTCGACCAGAAATTTCAGTCGGCGGCGGATCTCGAGCAGGAGTTTATCGGCGATCAAAGCTCGCTCAGGCGTCAATTCGAGCTTTTCGAAAAAGGTAAAAGCATCGCTGATCGGCATTTCGATGATCTCGGGCAGCGAATGCATGCCGATCTTAACATCGCGGGCTTCCTGCCGCAGCCGCTGGCCGTCACAGGCCGGGCATTTTGTGTAGCCGCGGAATTTGGCGAGGAACACGCGGACGTGGAGCTTGTATTTCTTCGTTTCCAAAAACGCGAAAAAGCCCTTCAAACCGCGCCAGCCATCATCTCCGTAAATAATATTTGTCTGCTCAAATTCGGGAAGATCGGCGAACGGCGTGTTCATGTCGATACCGGCGTGGGCCGTGTATTTCACAAGTTCTTTCTGCGCCCACGCGTGCGTCGGCCGCGTAAACGGCTCGATCGCACCTTGTTTTAATGACAGAAGCGGATTCGGAATGACAAGTCCGTAATCGATCCCTATCGTATTCCCAAAACCCTGACACGTCGGGCACGCTCCGAACGGGGAATTGAAGCTGAAAAGGTGCGGTTCCGGCTGTTCGTACCGCGTGCCGTCGTATTTACAGATGAAGCTGTCGGAAAAACGCAGCGTCGCGGTCATGTCAGTACCGCCTGCGGTAGCCGGCGGGGTTTTGCGTTTCGCTGCAAGAGCCCCACCCGCTACCGCAGGTGGTACCGACCCGCCGGACGCTAATTGAATAACGGCCGCGTGGCCCTCGCGAAAACATATTTCTAATGAATCAACCAACCGCTGTCGAATATCAGGCGAGGCCGCGAGACGGTCAACCAGGGCGAAGGTGTTGTCGAAATCGTCAAAGGTGTAATCTTCGGGCTTTTGAAGTTCCACGATCTCACCGTTTCGAAAGAGCCGCGTGATACCCTGCTGCATTAACGCGATCACCATCGCCGCAGTGCTCAGAGCCGTTCCGGTCGGTTTCGCTTTCGGCTTACGGACGGCGCGGACAACCTCGCGGGATATCTCGTCCTGGATCGGGAAGAGCACGTAAAAGCGCGTGCCTTCCGCGAGTTCGCTCAGGATCTCGTCTGCTGCCGATTCGGGCGAGTCCTTTTTCACCTCGCGCCTGCATTTGTGACAGATCGTCGTTCCGGCACGGGCGAAGAGCAGCCGCAGGTAATCGTAGATCTCGGTCTGCGTGGCGACGGTCGACCGCGGATTCTTGGTCGTGTTTTTCTGCCTGATCGCGATCGCTGGAGCTATGCCGATGATCTCGTCGACATCGGGTTTATCCATGCGTTCGAGAAACTGGCGGGCGTAGGCTGAAAGCGATTCGACGTACCGCCGTTGGCCCTCGGCATAAAGCGTGTCGAAGGCAAGCGACGATTTGCCCGAACCAGAAACGCCGGTTACGACCGTCAATTTATTGAGCGGCAACGCGACCGTGATGTTCTTCAGGTTATGAACGCGTGCTCCGCGAACGACGATCTGTTCTTCTTCTTTCTGTTTAGCACCTTGCATAGATGTGATCCCTAGCGTTTTTGCAAACCTCAATTTTACCACCCGAGTAGCCCTCAATCCGAACTGGAACGGGTCAGCGTAAGCATATGTCATACTTTTGCTTACACGGATCTGTGTCAAAACCTACGTAACTTTCTGCCCTACAAGTATTTACACGACTCGCCCAAAACTTGTCCCATGTCCCACACACTCGACGCGCGCACATCTTTTTCAACCCGAACGCTTGATAGATCTCAAGAAACATGATATGACACAACACTCCATCGTGTATTATACGTGAAACACGGGTGCGTTATCAAGATGTCCGAAAGGCAAGGGCAAAACGTAATGGAAGGTGGGCGTTTATGCGATGAGCTGGGTTGTGGCAGAAGAAATTCTTCCGAACCGTGGAAAACCGGTTCGGAAGATTAGTCAATTTGGCCGTCCGCGACGAAACGAACAGACAGGATCACGGCCGGGCCGCGGAAAGGAAACTTATTTTCGGATCCAATTCCAAAAACGCAATTATCGAAGGAACGGTCGGCCCGCACGCGGGCGTAGGAACGATCGAACCGAGAAGTATCTGCCTCACGACGGTCACATCGGCCGAGTTGACAGCCCCATCGCCACAAACACCATTGATATCCGCTCGCTGAAACTGATTTGGCGACGTAACCGGCGTAGAGATCCCCAATGCAAACTGACGGATCATCCCGACATCGTTCGACAGAATAAGGCCGTCGCCGGCTGGCCCGCCATTGCCGTCAACTACATCGCCTTCAATTCCCGTTGTCGGTGTTTGTGTTTGAACCTCAAAGGCACCAATGTCCGAGTTATTTCCGACCGTTCCAGCCGGCGGAATCGACGGATCGTTAACCGGTCGTGCGAATCCGCGTTGGTCAGTGTTTAGCGGAATTCCTGTTGCAGGGTTAATTGCCGGAGCCCCTTTGTCGATCGCAGGACTGCCCGTGAGAAGAGCATGTGTCTGCGTACCTCCGCCGTTATTTGCAAGCTGGCCGAGCAGCGGATTTATCGGCGATGCGATCGTACCCACGATATCGAAATTCGCATTAGGATTTCCCGCCGGGAAGTTGGATGATCCCTCATTTTTTCCTATCAGGTTATGGCCCTGCGAATTGAAAACGCCTGAGATATCCGGGCCAATTGGCGTTCCACCTGTATTCGTGTTGCCGGCGACAATTGTGTTTCTGATATTTACCGTGCCGCGGTCGTTTGCAATGCCGCCCCCAAGGCCAGGTGTATTGACGAAATTGACTACTGTATTGCCTGAAACCGTACTGTTTACGATATTAACGCTGCCGACAGTATTGTAAATGCCGCCGCCGCCGCGGTTGAAGGAACTGTTATTCACCGCGTTGCCTGAAATGGTGCTGTTAATAACATTCAGCGTGCCGCTATTGCCAATGCCACCACCGAAACTAAGGGACTGATTGTTCGAGACGGTACTATTGACAACGTTTAAGGTGGCAAGGTAATTATAAATTCCGCCACCCAAAGAGGCAGCGTTATTCGTAACAGCACAATCGTTCAATGTCAAAATGCTGCCGTCGAAGTTTACAATTCCAGCCCCACCTCCCGCAACCGACTTTCCGCCGGTGATCGTTAGTTGTTTCAGACTTACGGTGACCGGACCGCTGATATTAAAGACACGGAAAAAGTTGCTGCCCGAAATTGCCAATACATTCACTCCCGGCCCCTGGATCGTCAGATTCCTGGGAACGGTAATACTGTCTGATGTCAACGCGATCGTGCCTGTCACAGAATTCGAGAACGTGATCGTACTTCCCGGACACGCATCGCTCACTGCTCTACGCAGCGTACCAGATCCGTCGTCTCCGTTGTTCGAAACGATCGGATTCAGTACGCACGCCCCCGGCGGCGTTGGCGTTGGTGATGGAGTTGGTGTGGGCGTCGGCGTCGGCGTCGGCGTCGGCGTCGGCGTGATCGGATCGTAGATCTCTGCACTAACAGGAGCAGCATTGCTACCGGTGACGAGCACTTTGCCGTTTGATAGTAGAACCGCCCGGTGAGCGCTTCTAGCGTTTGTCATGCTGGCGGTCGGAGCCCAAGTGCCGGTGGCCGGATCATAGATCTCTGCCGTATTTACTGGACTGGGCCCGCTATAACCTCCCACCACAAGGACCGTACCGTTTTGTAGTGGTGTTGCCGTATGCTCGCTGCGCGCCGTTAGAAGATTGTTTGTTGGGGTCCATGTACCCGAATCAGGATCGTAGAGAATGGCACTGCTAAAGTCAGTTCCGTAGTTGCCGCCCGCGACGAGGACCGTGCCGTTTGGCAACAGCGTCGTCGTGCGTCCGCTGAGGGACTGCGAGTACCCACCGGTTGCGATCCAATTTCCTGTCGCTGGATCGTAGAGTTGGGCGGTAACGATGTCTCCCAAACTAACGGTTCCCATAACGAGCACTTTGCCGGTTTGCAGCAAAATCGCCGTCCCCCCGCCTGCGGTTAGGAGGTCGGCACCGGGGGACCATGAAAACGTCGCTGGATCGTATATTTCTACACTTTTCAAACGGTTCCTGTCATCAATGCCGCCCGCCACAAGCACCTTACCGTTCGGGAGCAAGGCCGTTGCGTGACCATAGCGCCCGGTGGTGAGACGGTTGTTTGTCGAGCTAAACTGCCCGGTCGCCGGATTGTATAGTTCCGTCCAATTAATTCCGGGACCGCCCAACCGCGTTTCGCCGCCGACGATGAGCACCTTTCCGTCCGGCAGCAGCGTGGCTGTGTGATACGTGCGGCCACCGTCGAGATTGCCCGTCGGAGTCCACGTACCGGTCGCTGGATCATAAAGCTCGGCGGTGTTTAATGGGGTGTTGTTATTAAACCCGCCCGCGACCAGAACCTTACCGTTTTGCAATAGCGTCGCGGTGTGTCCGCTACGGGCTGTACCAAGATTTCCGGTCGGACTCCAGGCTGCATCGGTTCGCAGGATATCATCGAGCGGGGATGCGGTTACATCAGTTCGCATTGTTTCGTCCGGATCACCCGAACTTTGCATCAGAGCCGAACGCTGCGTAACAAATGTGGCCGTTAGGACGAGTAGGGCAATAACTGGCAACAGGAATAGATATCTTCGCGTGCTGGCTGGACGGAGTGAACGGCTCGGAGTGGGATCGTTTTTCATAACTTGAAATCGCCTCTTTGGCAGGAGCAACGACCAACGGCGCCGGTGACCTGAAAATAAATTTGTGTACCTCTATAAATACCAAATAACGGCGATTTTCTATAGTTAAATTACAAGGAATGAAAAAATCTTTCGGACGGCTCGGCCCACGCCTGCGGGTTATGCGGCCAGAGTAAACAAACTCAAAGCGGAGCGATCTACCAGCGGCGGTCGTAGCTGCCGAAATTATCCCGCCACGTGTCGTCGGTGTCGTAGGGCAGGACGGGAATTAGGCCTTCCATGAAAACTTCTGCATCGAGGTCGCGGCGCAGGCGATAGGTGCGGCCTGATGGTGAGCAGACGGTGAGCGTGACGCGGCCTTCGACGATCTTTGAGACGGCGGCGAAACGCCAGTCCGTTCGCGAGCGCACGATCAGGCGTGAGCCGACGGCTAGTTTGTCGAGGGTTATTTGAGTTTCGGTAATTTCCACGCTTTTCGACGTGAATCGTATATCTTTTTCGGCATCTGCACAAGGTACGGATTTTTTGCAGGCGAGAGCCAGCCGATTATGCGTTCGAGGCTCCGGCGTTCCATGGCGGTGCAGCCGGCGGTCGGGGAATTCGCGTCTTTCCAGATGTGCAGAAAGATACATGAACCACGGCCTTTTTCGACTGGAAACGTGTTGTATGCGACAAATACGCCGAGGTCATATTCCGGCACGATCGCACGCATTTTTTCCGAACTTTTCCAGTCAAAATTGCCGACCTGCATCCGGTTAACGATGCGGTTGTAGAAATTTGACTTGGGATCGTCAACGCATTCGGTAAATTCTTCGAGCTTGGTGTAGGGCATCTCGACAGCGTTCGGTTTTGAGCCAGTTCCGAACGACGCCGTTAGCGGAAAAAGCCCGGCTGGAGCATTGCCATCGCCCTCCTGCTTGATCTTTGCCATGTCGATGTCGCCGTTCAGAAGTTCGGCCCACGCGAGCCCGTTACGACCGAGAACGACCGGGAATGTGTCGCCAGTCGATTTCCAATCGCCCTTCTCATTTTTGCGTTCGAAGAGAGTTGCGGTTCCGTTGATCTTGTCCCAGTCGTCGGTTGTGACAACAACGGCCTGAAGCGATTTGTTGAATGCAGGTTTTACCGCCGGGGCGTCTGGTTTCTTGACCTGAGCCGTGATGGTGAGGCCGAGGAGAAAAAGGGTAATGAGGGTGAGAATCGCTTTCATGTACGTGAACCTACCGCTTCGAGTGCCGATCAATCGACAAACAGCGAATCCTTCGCCTTTGAGCCTCTGCTCGCGTAAAGCCGGACGCCGATGGCCATCATGACGAGCGAGATCGCTATCCAAAGAATTACCCAGGCCAACGCTGGAACGCCGGTCGCAGCGGCCATGTTGGCGGCATCGGACGTAGCGTCGGATGTCGCTGAAATGACGAACAGCGTTTTGAGGCTAAAGAATGCGTTGAGCAGACATTGGACGGCGAGGAACGCTAGTGCGAAATTGACCCATTTGTCGGTCGCGAATTTGGCGATCGCAAAGAGCCCGGCGGTCAGGACAGCACCGGAAAATACCGTGAAAATGACGCTGCCGAAGGTGACGTTCGCAAGGAAATTCCAAAACGGAGCGAGAAAGCCGAATACGACGGTCATTACTGCGATCAAGCCGGAACAAAGATAGAGAGCAAGCCGTGATTTGAGTCCGAACCGCATCCACACGAGCAAAAGCGTGCCGAAAAGAGTCGTGCCGACATAGCCCGCACTTGAGATGAAGAGCGACGAAAATCCCGAAGATTGCGACCAGACCATTCCACTTGTATCGGGTGAGACCGTGAGGCTCATAACGGAATTTCCGGTGATTAAGGCTGCCAAAGCGTGCGAGCTTTCGTGAACGAATGTCGCAAAAAGCTGGATCGGATACACAATGTAGCCGACGACCGGCAGATACCATCCAACGATCCAAAGTCCAACGCTGACGGCGGTTGCGATCAACAGCAATTTTACCTGTGGTTTCGCGTCGGCGGCGAGTGTGTAATTTATCGGCATAAAAACTCCTCAAACTGGCTACATGCGAATACGTTTATTGTACCGCAAAGTTCATCGAATATGCAGAAGCCCGCGCGTGAGCAAGGGCGAATCATTCAAGTTGCGAGATCCGCCCTTGCTTACGCGCGGGCTTGTGCATCGTCCGATGCACAATCTGATTTTCCACCGGTTTTCGACATCAACTTGATCTCCGAGATCACGATGTCTTTCTGCACCGCTTTGCACATGTCGTAGATCGTTAGTGCTGCGACTGAAACCGCGGTCAGGGCTTCCATTTCGATGCCGGTTTGGGCGGTGGTGATGGCTTCGGCTTCGAGATAGACGCCGAAATCGCGGAATTCGGCGGTCACGTTGACCTTTGAAAGATTGATCTGATGGCAGAGCGGGATGAGTTCCGAGGTCTTTTTCGCGGCCATTATTCCGGCGATACGCGAGATCTCGAGCGGATCTCCCTTTTTAGTTGGTTGAGTTTGTAGAGTTTTTAGAGTTTGTGGAGAGAGCAAAACTTTACCTGATGCAACCGCGCGTCGCGTTGTGACGTCCTTGCTCGAAACGTCGACCATGCTGATCTTTCCGGTTTCGTCGAAATGGGACAGTTTGTTCATAAGTAACCACGAAAAATCACCAAAATGCACTAAAATTACAGAAAAGCGACTTCGACGACCGCATCTTTTTTGTGGCCTTCGCCTTTCGGCACGAATATGAGTGAGTCCGCCTGAGCAAACCCGATAAAATCCGACGAACCCGACCATTTTAGCGGATATGCGAGCAATTGGCCCAATTTGTTAGTTTCAAGCCTCGAAGGCAGATACGAATCGCGTTCGCGAGCGGCTTTCACATCGGCGGTGAGAATTGCAAAGCCATTCTGCATATTCGAAGCGTTGGCATCCTGCATCTTCAGCAGCGCTTTTCGGACAAATAAATGAAAAGTCACTGCCGCCGAAACAGGATTGCCCGGAAGGCCGAAAATGAATGTCTTGCCGAGCTTTGCAAAAACAGCCGGTTTTCCCGGTTTCAGTCTGACTTTTTCAAAAAAAATGGTCGCCTCTAGTTCGACGAGGGCGGTTTTTGTGTGGTCGTATTTTCCGACCGAAACTCCGCCTGTCAGGATCACGATGTCGGATTTCTTGGCGGCATTTGAAATTTGAGATTTCAGATCTGAAATCTCATCTTTGACGTTCGGAAGGATCGTTGCAGTCGCGCCGAATTTGCGGCAGAGGACGTCGAGCATCACGGAATTCGAATTCCGTATCTGATCGCGTCCCGGTTTTTTGTTGATCTCGACGATCTCGCTGCCGGTGCCGATGATCGAGACGCGCGGGCTTCTAGTCACCTTAACCTTTGCGTAACCGAAGGCGGCGAGCGTGGCGATCATGTTTTCGGTGATCCGCGTTCCGGGTTTGAGGATCGTTTTCCCTTTTTTTATCTCGCTTCCTTGGCGGATGATGTAGCGGTTCTTTTCGGTCGGTTCGAGGATCTCGACCTCATCGCCGCTCTCGTTTGTCTCCTCGATCTTTTGGACGGAATCTGCACCAACCGGAACGGGAGCACCGGTCATTATCCGCACGGCCTCACCGCGTTTCATGGTTTTGTGCCAGCCTCGGCCGGCGGCGGATTCGCCGACGATCTTTAACGCAACCGGAGCGGGTCTCGTATCTTCGGCAACGACCGCATAGCCATCCATTTGCGAGCGGTCGAAGGGCGGCAGGTCAGTGTCGGCGATGATATTTTCGGCGAGGACGCGGCCGACCGATCTTGAAAGTTCGATCTTTTCGGCACCGAGTTGCCCAACCTCGACCTCGATCATTTTTATTGCTTTCTTGATATCTATCATCGGCAGCGGCGGTTTTCGCGATTGTGAACGCAAAATGCTAAAATTCGGATAGCAATTAAGTCCGAATTTTAACATAAGAAAAATTTTAGCGAGGTATCTACAAACCGTGATCGAACTAGAACTTACAGAAGAACATAGAGCCCTGCAGAACACCGTACGCGAGTTTGTCGCCGGTGAGGTCGCACCGTACATCAAGGAGTGGGATGAAAAAGCACAATTCGACCGCAGCGTTTTCGACAAAATGGCTGATCTCGGCCTGATGGGCGTCTGCATTCCCGAGGAATACGGCGGTGCGGGGTTTGATTATATCTCGCTCGGCCTGGTTTGTGAGGAACTCGAGGCGTGCGATACGTTTTTGCGGGTGGCAATGTCGGTACACGTCGGACTCAACAGCCTCAGCGTTTATTCGTGGGGAACTGAAGAGCAGAAACGGAAATATCTCGTCCCGCAGGCAAAGGGGGAAAAGCTCGCGACCTTCGGCCTGACCGAGCCGAACGCAGGTTCCGACGTGATCGGAATGAAATCCTACGCACGCCGCGATGGTGACGACTGGATCCTAAACGGCGAAAAGATGTGGATCTCGCTGGCTGACGTTGCCGATAATTTTCTCTTCTTCTGCTGGACCGACCCTGAGAAGCAAAAGGCCCGCGATCACAGCGGTCTCTCGTGCTTTATCGTCGAGCGGACGATGCCGGGCTTTTCGAGCGGGACGCTGCATGGCAAGCTTGGGATTCGGGCGGGAAATACTGGATATTTCTCGCTACAGGACGTTCGCGTACCTGCGGCGAATATGCTCGGAGCAGAGGGCGAAGGGTTTAAGATCGCAATGTTTTCGCTCGAGAACGGGCGTTATACGGTCGCTTCAGGGGCTACAGGCGTTATTCGAGCTTCGCGTGATGCATCGGTTGCGTATGCAAATACCCGCGAGGTGCAGGGACAAACGATCGCTAATTTTCAGCTTGTAAAGCAGAAGATCGCCAACATGGAAGCCGATTATGAGATGTCGCATCTGCTCTGGCTGAAATGCGGATATCTCAAAAACAACGGCTTGCCGTCAGCAAAGGCGGCGAGTATGGCCAAATGGCAGGCGACGACGCGTTCTGAGACTGCAGCGTCGATGGCGATCGAGGTTCACGGCGCGAACGGTTACACCAACGACTATCCTGTTGAGCGTTATCTCAGAAACTGTAAAGCGGCCGTTATATACGAGGGAACGCGCGACATTCACACGCTGATGCAGGCCGATTGGGCGCTTGGTTTGAAGAAGGAAAAGGCCGCGAGGGTCATCTTGCCTCCGTACGCGGTTTCGGCCTCGGCGTGAGTTCTGTAGCGGCTCGGTGACAGGGAAGGCCCGAAAATGCCGGGCCGTTTTTTTGATTTCGCTAAAATAAAGTATCTTTTGAGTTTGGTAAAGGGGAACCGGTCGGTCTTGATCGGGAACGAGCGGTTTTGCGAAAATACCTAAAATTTATACTGCTTTCGCTCTTTGCGGTCTTTCTTCTGTGGTTTTTTGCCCGGAATTTAGATTGGCGTGAGGTTGGTTCGATCTTGCGAACGGCTAACCCGTTCTGGTTGTGTCTCGCCTTTGTCGGGATCTGCTTAGGTTACTTTTTGCGAGCAGTTCGTTGGCAGGTTTTGCTTGCTCCGATCACACCCGCAAGTCTGCGAGAGTTGTTTGCGACGACGACCGTCGGTTTTTCGGCAGTGTTTTTAGTGGGACGAGCGGGCGAGATCGTGCGACCGATGTGGTTGCCGATGCGTGATCGCCGTGTCAGGCCGAGTGCGGCGGTGGTGACGATATTCGTCGAACGTGTCTTCGATCTTGCATCGCTGATATCGTTCTTTTCGATCAGTTTGATCTGGTTCCGGCCTCCACTCGGACGTGAGGCCGATTTTGCGTCGATCGAGTGGGCGGGAAATCTGATGCTCGCGTGCGTCGTCGCTGGCATCGTTGGATTGCTGATCTATCACTGGTATTCGCATGTGTTCATCGGCTGGATGTCGCGGCTGACCGATCACAAATTCGTCCCGAAACGGCTTCGGGAAATGATCATGAGTTTGATGGAGCAACTTGCGACGGCCCTCAACATACTTAAAAGTCCGAAAGAGATATTTTTGGCGAGTTTCTGGACGCTGGCGTTGTGGCTGTCGATCGCTCTGCCGACTTGGTTCGTTATCCTAGCATTCGATCTGAAGATGGGATTTGTAGATTCGATCTTTGTGATGGGCGTCGCGTCACTTAGTTCGCTGATACCGACGCCGGGCGGTGCGGCCGGGGCGTTTCACGGAGCGACTGCCAACAGCCTGATGCTGCTGAGCGTGGAACGCGAACAAGCCTTTGCCGTTTCGATCATCATGCATTTGATCTATTTTGTACCGGCGGTCTTCTTCGGTTTATATTATCTGTTCCATGGTGATATAAGTATTGAACGGTTTCGCAGCTTGCTGTCCAGCGAAAATGCCGAAAAAGAGATCAAGTCCGATTCGCCGGATTTTGTTTGAGCTTGGAGTTCCTGCATTAGCAGGCCTCCCGGTTGTAAGATCCGCCTGAAGGCGGGACTCCGAACTGCCTATGCGCTGTCCATTTTGTTCACATATTGAGGATAAGGTCGTCGATTCGCGTGAGTCGAAGGACGGCGATTCGATTCGCCGCCGCCGCGAATGCCTCGGCTGCGGCCGCCGCTTCACGTCGTACGAACGCATCGACGAGATCCCATACATGGTCGTCAAAAAAGACGGCAAGCGTGAGAGTTGGGACCGCAACAAGGTCCTCTCGGGCCTGTTCCGTGCCAGCGAAAAGCGTCCTATCTCGACCGGACAGCTCGAAGAGATCGTCGATGAGGTCGAAAAGAACGTGCAGGATTCGCTCGACCGCGAACTCGCAACCAGCGAGGTCGGCAAGATCATCATGCGGCGTTTGAAGGTTCTCGACAAGGTCGCATACGTTCGTTTTGCGTCCGTTTATCTCGAATTTGCCGATGTTTCCGAGTTTATGGACGAACTAAAGGTACTTGTCGGGACACGCACCACGGCGACTCCGGCGCCTAAGAAGAAGAAAAAGAAATAACTTCTGTAGCCGGGCCGAACCGCAGATCGGACAGTCTCTTCATTCGCCTAAAAATCATTTTTGTTGCTTTTTTTTGGCTCCTCTGCTACGTTTGCATTACCCCCTGACCCCGGATAAGTATTGGTAACCGAGGCAGAGTTGTGCTCTGTTGAGGATTCGTTTTTTGATCAGCAAGGAGGATACAAATGAAGCGTTTAATTGGAATATTTTTTCTTACAATCGCCGGTGCCAGTTTTGGCCTGGCGCAGGGAACCAATAAAGAATTACAGCGGGCGATCGCCGATGCGAAAAAAGTCGCGATCGACGAACTTCGCGACGCAAAACAAAATGCCAGAACGCAGGAGGTCAACGTTTTGACTCCGGCGGATTTCAACGATCAGGACTCCTTCGGAAAAGATGTCATGTTTCTCGGAAGCCTATACGCGGGGACAGTGTTCATAGCTCCGACGTGCAACGTCCCGGACGTTCCGCCCAATCTGGCGCCGGATGACAAATGCATAACAAAAGCGCTTAATCAAAATCTACCATCAACGGTTTACAGCGATCCGGCGTGGCAGATAACGATTCCCGGCAAGACCGCGAAAAATGTGATCTATCTGCTGCTCAACAACACCGTACAGCATGACAACGGTTTTGCCGCTGGTAATTTCCTCGGTGGACAGGGCTTCATGAGCTATGGCCCGGTCGTAACGATCGTCAGCGAGGCTCTGAACGATCCGGCCGCCCTCGATCCGGGTACTGGTTTGCCGATGAATGGCAGCTTCACGACGGGTCTTCCAGGATCAAAGTTTCGCACAAAGATATATACTGCCGGACAATTTGAGCAGGAGATCGATAGTTATGCGTCCGTTAATGGCCGTGGGTTGTCGCGAGTTTTCTTTAAGTCGATCGGCCTGCCGGAGAGTGTAGTTGATAAAATCTACAAAAAAGATCTGACGCTCAAATTCGGAATTCGCGTCGCACAGTTCGGAGCGGTCGCGTCTGGAACTTATTCATATACCTTTAGAGTGATTGGACAATAGATCGGTCATTTTGAGATCGGTTGCCACGAATGCACGAATTATAGGTTTGTGTATTCGTGGCAATTCCGCTTTGTCGACAGTCATTGCCCTTTCCCGCCAATTTCCTTAACATATAAGGTTATGGTAGAACTCGACGAATTCCCGGTTGCACTGTCTGAAGCCGACGCTATCGAGCCGATGATGCAGATACCGGCCGAACTTCCCGTGCTCCCGCTGCGCGACATTGTTATTTATCCGTTTATGATCGTTCCGCTTTTCGTTTCGCGTGACCGGTCGATCCGCGCGGTTGAACAGGCCCTGAGCCAGGACCGCATGATCCTGCTCGTTTCGCAGAAGGACGTAAATAAAGAGGAACCCGAACAGGAAGATCTCTACACCGTTGGAACCGTCGCGATCATCATGCGAATGCTCAAGCTGCCTGATGGGCGAATTCGTATTTTGATCCAGGGGCTTTCGCGTTGCCGCGTCGATTCGGTCACCGGCAAAGGTGAATATGTAAAAGCAACTGTCACGCCGATCGTCGAGCCGCTCGCACCGGAGAATTCGCTTGAGGTCGAGGCTTTGGTGCGCAACGTTCGCGGTTCGATGGACCGCGCGGCTTCGCTTGGGAAGAATATTTCGCCTGAGGTACTCGCTATTATCGCAAATCTGGATGACGCGGGCCGCCTTGCCGATCTTGCGGCGTCGAATCTCGAACTCCGCGTTGAGGATGGCCAGAGCGTCCTCGATGTCGAAGATCCAACGCCGAGGCTTCGCCGCGTCAACGATCTGCTTAGTAAAGAGATTGATGTTCTCACGGTTCAGCAGGAGATCAACACGCAGGCGCGTGCCGATATTGACCGGTCGCAGCGGGAATATTTCCTGCGGCAGCAGCTCAAGGCGATCCAATCTGAGCTTGGCGAGGGTAATGAGCTTTACGAAGAGGTCGAGCAGTATCGCAACAACATTCTGAAAGCGAAAATGCCGGAGAATGCTGAGGAAGAAGCGCTTCGTCAGTTAAAGAAACTCGAGCGAATGCATCCCGACACGGCCGAAACGGCGACGCTTCGAAACTGGCTCGACATCATGACGGACCTGCCGTGGTCGAAGGCGTCGAAAGACAATCTCAACCTCAAAAAGGCCGAAAAGATCCTCAATGACGATCATTACGGCCTGGAGCGCGTAAAAGAACGCATTGTCGAGGCCCTCGCTGTACGCAAGCTTCGCGAAAAGCCGAAAGGCTCGATCCTGTGTCTTGTCGGCCCTCCGGGAGTCGGTAAAACCTCGCTCGGACGATCGGTCGCTCGAGCGTTGAACCGCAAATTCATTCGTCTTTCGCTCGGTGGGCTCCATGACGAAGCTGAGATCCGCGGACATCGTCGCACGTACGTCGGTGCGATGCCGGGACGAATCTTGCAGGGAATCCAGCAGGCGGAAACGAACAACCCGCTGATCATGCTCGATGAGATCGACAAGGTCGGAGCCGATTTTCGCGGCGATCCAAGCTCGGCGTTGCTGGAGGTTTTGGATCCCGAACAGAATGGGACTTTTCGCGATAACTATCTCGGTGTGACGTTCGATCTGTCGAATGTGATGTTCATGACGACGGCAAACGTGCTCGATACCGTGCAGCCCGCGCTTCGCGACCGTATGGAGATCATTTCGCTGTCGGGCTACACCGAGGAAGAAAAGCTGGAGATCGCCAAGCGGCATCTCGTCCCGAAACAGGTCGAGGAAAACGGACTTGAGAAGGAAGACGTAAAATTCGACCGCAAAGCGCTGATGAAGATCATCTCGGAATACACGCAGGAAGCCGGGCTTCGCCAGCTCGAACGCGAGATCGGCAAGGTCTGCCGCAAGGTCGCACGTGCGAAGGCGGAGCTGGAATCTGCGTTCAAACCGATGAAGATCATGCCTGAGAATGTGAAGGATTTCCTTCGCGTCTCGCGGATATTTAACGAAGGTGCACTCAAGAAGGACGAGATCGGGACGGTCACGGGGCTCGCGTGGACGGCCGTCGGCGGCGACATTCTCTTTATCGAAGCACTGAAAACAAAGGGCAAAGGCAAGCTGATGCTCACCGGCCAGCTTGGCGATGTGATGCAGGAATCGGCTCAGGCCGCGTTCTCTTACGCAAAGGCCCGGTCGAAAGATCTCGGCATTGACGAAACCGTTCTCGATAATTTCGACATCCACATTCACCTGCCCGAGGGAGCAATACCGAAGGACGGTCCGAGTGCCGGAATTACGATGGCGACGGCTCTTGTCTCTGTGCTTTCGCAGCGTCCCGTCCGTAAAGATGTGGCGATGACAGGCGAGATCACATTACGCGGCAACGTGCTGCCGGTAGGCGGCGTCAAAGAAAAACTGCTCGCGGCCCGTCGTGCGAAGATCAAGACCGTGATCCTGCCAGCGCCGAACGAGCGCGATCTCGAAGATCTTCCTCAGGAAGTTAGGGACGATTTGAAGTTTATATTTGTGGAGAATGTACGTCAGGTTTTCGACGTCGCTCTCCGCGAAGCCAAAGTTCCGGCTGAGAAAGCTAAAGCTAAGGCTTCAAAGGCTTAACGGGTAGGTGGCGAATTCGCCCGATGTCCTTATTTTATCAGGGGTTGCGCGGTTAACCGCGACGTGGTATTTTAGTAAGATATGGTGCCGTACGTGTTTTTTCGGGCGGCAAAAGGAACTTTTATTTATCTATAGCGTTAGAAATATTTGCGGTTAAACGATTTATCCCGTTTGCCCGAGCCGGAAACGGTGAAACATTGGTACGAGATTTAATGAAAAAAGGTATTTACAAAGCCCTAAGTTTTACAGCATTCATATTTTTAGTATTCGGTTCTGTCGCAAAAGCGCAGACTCCGGAGGTTATTGCGGCGCAAAAAGCGGTCAATGACGTTCTGGACAAGGCCGGCACTTCGTTCAAGGAAGGCCTGCTTGCCTACGAAGACAAAAAATTGCCCGTTGCGGCTGAGAGATTCAACAAATCGGTCGAAGCTTTTCTCATGTCCACGCTGAACATCCAGCGTGAGCCAAAACTTCAGAATTGCTACAACCAGTTGATCGAAACTGTTTACCGCATCGAATTTCCGACCGACAGTCAGCTTCCCCAAGTGAGAAATCTGTCGCAAACATGCGGTTGGAACGTCGACACGGCGCTTGCCGACAAGGTCACAACCCTTGCTAGAAATTCGCTTTTGAGACCGGCCAGCGTGCCTTCAACGAGCACCACTACAGCCGGTGTTAACGGCCCAATTCTTGCAAATCAGAATCAGGTTGGGTTTAACTCGCAGGAATTTGAACCGTCACCCCTCGACGAGCTTTCGAAACTCGAACTTACGGTCGAAGAGCAGCAGGTCGATGACAACCCTGTCGCACAGGCTCAGTATCAGTACATTCAGTACGCCGTTGCCAATAAATCGCTCGGATTTTCCTTCCAGGTTCACCCGATGATCCAGCAGTACATCAATTACTATCGCGGCCGCGGTCGGCAGACGATGGAGATCGGTTTGTACCGCTCGGGAATGTTTATGAGGATGGCCCGCCGCATCTTTAAGGAAGAGGGAATTCCCGAGAATGTCGCGTGGCTCGGCCAGATCGAGAGTGCGTGGAAACCAAGCGCTATGTCTAACATGGCTGCTTCGGGGCTTTGGCAGTTCATTCCGGGTACCGGTTCCAGATTCGGATTGCAGCGCACGGCATATGTCGACGAACGGAACAGTTTTGAAGAAGCGACGCGTGCGTCGGCCCGTTACTTGAAATTCCTATACAACCGTTACGGCAACTGGGAACTCGGCATCGCGGCCTATAACTGTGGTGAAGGCAACGTTGATCGTGCCATCCGCCGTGCGGGCGTTTCGAACTTTTGGCTTGCTTATCCTTATCTTCCGCAGGAAACGCGCAACTATGTTCCTAACATTCTTGCTACGATCTTGATCGCAAACAATCCAGGACAATACGGTTTTGGCCACATCCGTCCAGCGGCACCGCTTACGTATGATCGCGTTCGGGTACCGGCTTCGACCAATTTGGCTTTAGTTGCACAGGCTTCGGACACGACGGTCCAGTACCTTCGTTATCTGAATCCGCATCTTCGCACCAATTCAACGCCGCCAACGCCGTACATTATTAATGTCCCTGCCAACAAAGCGAACGAGGTTGTTGCTGTTTTCCGTCGTATCCCGGCTACGCAGGTCAACAATACGAACCTGGCAAATTCGTCGTCAGGCGAGACGTGGCAGAACATCTCTAACCGCACGGGTTTCAGCGTTGCGGACCTGATCGCGGCAAATCCGGGAATGGCTCAGCCACGTGGAAAGGTTTTTGTGCCGGTCGCGGGTAACAATGTTCAGAACACGAGTTATTCGAGACCGACGACGCAAGGAGCTATCGTTGCCGCTGGCATGAAAGTCGTAAAGGCAAAGGCTGGCGACACTGTACAGAAGATCGCCGAGCGTAACAACGCAAGCCCGACCGAGGTCGCCAAGTTCAACGGCTTGCTTCCTAACTCCGTTCTCGGAGCCGGACGCGAGATCAAAATACCTTCTAAATAGCCGTTGTTACACACTTTAACCAAAGGCCGGATTGATTGTCCGGCCTTTTTTGCGCTCTAATTAGAAATACACTTGACATAAAAATCAATTGTAACTATACTGGTTACAGATATGGCGGCGAATAGTCAATTTTCAATGGCGGTTCACATTCTGACGATGCTGGCTAAGGGCGGCGACGAGAATATGAAATCGGAATACATCGCGGGGAGCGTTAATACAAATCCCGTTGTGATTCGCCGCGTCCTCGGCCAACTCGGCCAGGCGGGAATTGTGTCGTCGCAGACCGGTGCATTTGGCGGAACGCGTCTCGCGAAGCCACCGAGTGAGATCACGCTGTGTGAAATATACAAAGCGGTCTCATGCGGCGAGGTTTTCGCCCTGCATTCAAAGGCTCCGAATAAAGATTGCCCGATCGGTGCGAACATCGAGGCGGCACTGTGCTATCTGCAGAAAGAGATCGACCACGCGGTGGGCGATAAACTCGGCGAATATACCTTGGCATGTTTTATTGACAAAGTTTGCGCCGTTCACGTCTAAAAAATTTTGCTTATATCTGTATCAATATTAGTTACAAATACGTAACAAAGAGGGGATTAAATGGGAAACAAATTAGTCGAAAATGAAGTGATATTAAAAGGGCTGAACTGGCGTTATGCAACAAAGGCATACGACAAGAGCAAGAAGATCCCGGACGCAGACTGGGCGACGATCGAGACGGCGATAAAACTGGCTCCGTCGAGCTTTGGCATCCAGCCGTTCAAGTTTTTCGTGATCACCGATCCGGAAGTTAGGGAGAAGCTAAAGGTCGAAGCAGGATACGGTCAGTCGCCGATCACGGATGCGTCTCATTTCGTGGTGTTTGCCTATAAGAAGACCTTGACCGACGGCGATATTGAGCATTTTGTCGATCGCATCGCCGAGGTTCGGGGAGCTCCGAGAGAGACATTATTTGATTACGAGAACGTGATGAAAGGCTCGGCAAAACGAGCGGTCGAAGGCGGTTATATTGAAACATGGAATTCGCGTCAGGCTTATATTCCGCTCGGATTTCTGCTTGAAACCGCGGCTATGCTCGGCATCGACGCGACGCCGATGGAGGGATTTGATCCGGCGAAATTTAACGAGATCCTGGGCTTAACGGATTTTTCGGTCACGGTAATCGCGGCAGTTGGCTATCGCGACCCTGCGAATGACTGGCTCGAACCGCTCGCCAAGGTTCGAAAGCCGGATGAAGAGATCATCGTGCGGATATGACCGCACGATGCAGCAAGGAGGGGAACGATGACGACATTATTGATTAACTGGACGCCACGGGCGATCGACCTGATGAAACTCGTCTTGCGGTTTATGGGAATTTGACGATGGACGGCAATGCGTTAACGCAGTTCTACGGCTGCTGCAAGCCTGGCGCAGAATGTGTATGTTAATTGAGAAAATTGCCGCCGAAAACGATAAAATCAATACGTGAAACAAGTTGCCGGATGAGTGCCGAACGGCACTGGCAACTTCAAGGCTGCGAGGAAGAAATGAGAGCATACGAAATACAAGAGTTTGGCATAGACAAGCTGACTCTAACGAAACGCGAAAAGCCTGAACCGGGGCCAAACGAGATCCTGGTTCGGCTGCGTGCGGCTTCGCTCAACTATCGCGACGTTATGGTTGTGACTGGTACGTATAATCCGCGGATGAAGGTGCCAGCCGTGCCTCTGTCCGATGGCGCCGGCGAGGTTGTAGCCGTCGGTGAGAGCGTTATGAAGTGGAATGTCGGCGACCGCGTGATGCCGCTATTCGCTCAGCAGTGGTTCGACGGCGAAACCAGCGAGGAGAAGCGGCGAACATCGCTGGGAGCCGGTTCAAAATGGGATGGCGTGTTGCGCGAGTATGCCTCGTTCAATGAGGAATCGGTCGTCAAAATACCCGATCATCTATCGTTCGAGGAAGCTTCGACCTTGCCATGTGCCGCGGTTACCGCCTGGAACGCTCTGACAGTTTCAGGGAATGTTAAGGCTGGCGATACGGTTTTAACGCTTGGCACAGGCGGCGTTTCGATCTTTGCGATTCAGATCGCGAAGCTGTTCGGGGCTCGTGTTATCGCCACTTCGGGAACGGACGAAAAGATCGAAAGACTGAAAGCTTTGGGAGCAGACGAAACGATCAACTATAAAACCCGTGAGGACTGGGATGAGGTTGTGCTGGAATTGACTGACAAGAAAGGCGTTGACCACGTGATCGAGGTCGGCGGCGGAGGTACGCTCGGGCGGTCGCTGACATCTGTACGGCTCGGTGGCCACGTCGCCATGATCGGAGCTTTGTCGGGGCCAGCGGGGTTCAATCCGATAAGCGTATTTATGAAAGCGGTCCGGTTACAGGGAATCTTTGTCGGTTCGCGAAAAATGCTGGAGGATCTGAATAAGGCGATCGCGGTAAACCAGCTGCGTCCAGTGGTAGATCGCGTTTTCGAATTCACCGAAGCTCGCGAAGCGTTGAAGTACATGGAAAGCGGATCGCATTTTGGAAAGATCGTTATTAGAATAGGAGATCAGTAAAAAAGCGTTCGCGGCGACAAATATCACGCTGCATTCTAATTGGCAGGTCAAGAATGGAACCACGAAAATACACGAGACAGGCACGAAAGAAGATCTGAATAAATTTAGTGTTTCCTTCGTGTGTTTTAGTGGTTACTTATTGCTTGAACGGATTTGCTATAATTTAAGAGTTTTATTTATCAGGAGATAACAGATGGCACATTTTGCAAATGAGGTAACAGATACAAATTTTGAGAGCGACGTTCTCGGCTCGGACAAGCCGGTGCTCGTTGATTTTTGGGCGGAATGGTGCGGCCCGTGCCGCATGATCGCCCCGACGGTCGAGGCCGTGGCCGAGGAATATCAGGGCAAGGCCGGCGTCTATAAAATGAACGTCGATGAGAATATGAACGTCCCGCAGCAATACGGCATTCGCGGTATTCCGACGCTTATATTGTTCAAGGGCGGCCAGGAACAGGAACGCATCGTCGGTGCAGTCACACGCGAAGCGATCACGCGGGTGATCGAGAAATACGTCTAATTATATCAACCTGAAATTGGGGTTGAAGGAAGCTGTCCGCAAAGGCAGCTTTTTTTGTGATGAAAATCGGGGGAGATCAAAAAGTGTTTAAGAAGGTTCCGGCGAGAGATTGCGTTTTAACCCGTCTCTAAAGACGGGGCTGTTGTCAAGGCGTAGTTCGACCGGACCGCTGGAGGCGGTTGAGTTGAACAAGGTTGATTGACGACAAGATTTG
>JBEBJB010000069.1:0-9887 GCA_040080065.1 Pyrinomonadaceae bacterium | reverse complement strand
CAGGTTTAACCACCGATTTGGCGACCTTTATAAAACACTCTTGTCTATGTTGAGAACTCAGCCTCTTTGATGCTTAACTACTCTAGACCCTTAACAATTTCCCAGTTTACGATTGACAATTATTCAAGGACTACTTTTCGACACCACCAAGATCAGGACACAACGAATCGCTTCTTTACCACCGCAGAAGCGAGTAGGCTGAGAATGCGTTAGAATAGTCAACGTGGCTGAGAAATTTCATATCACCGGTATGAACCGCACCGAGCTAGAGGAATTTTTTCTCTCGCTCGGCGAGCCGCGATATCGTTCGATGCAGGTCTTTAAGGCGGTGCATGAGCGGCGTTTGCAGTCGTTTGATGAGATCACGGACTTGCCTAAAAAGCTGCGAGCGAAGCTTGAAGAGACGGCCGATATCTCGCGGCTTGTCGTTGAGAATAAGTACTTGTCCGTTGACGGCACGCGGCGTTATTTGATGAAAACGAGCGACGGTTATCCGGTCGAAGCCGTTTTCCTGCCGAGCGAAAATCGCGATACGATCTGTTTTTCTTCGCAGTCCGGCTGTCCGCTGAAATGCGATTTTTGTTTGACGGCAAAGCTCGGGCTGCTGCGGAACCTGACCGTCGGTGAGATCGTGGAGCAGATAATTACGGTGCTGAATGACGTTTATGGCATCAACGGGGAGACACCGCACGGCAAGAATCTGGTCGGAATGGGAGCGGGTGAGCCATTCCTGAATTTCGAAAATCTGATCGCGGCGCTCAATCTGATGTCGGACGAAGACGGCCTTTTTATCGTGCCGAATCGCGTGACGATCTCGACGGCCGGCATCGTGCCGAAGATCTACGAGTTCGCCGGGCTTGAAAATCGACCGCATCTCGCGATCTCGCTTTCGTCGGCGAAGGATACCTTACGAGACACGCTGATGCCGATCAACAAAAAGTGGGACCTCGATGAACTGATGACGGCGGCCAAGGAATTCGAGGGAAGTTTGCGGCGAGGCGAGCGGTTTACGTTCGAATACGTGATGCTCGGTGGCGTGAATGATTCGGACGCCGACGCGATCGAGCTTGTACGATTGCTTGAGCGATACCAGCTCACGCGGGTGAAGATCAATCTGATCCCGCACAACGGTGCCGAGCAGCTTGATTACCAAACCTCGACACCGGAACGCGTTGAGCGGTTTAAGGCCGTGCTTGAGTCTCGCGGCGTTTCGGCATATGTTCGCCAGCCGCGTGGACGCGATATTTACGCGGCTTGCGGGCAGCTGGCGGCTAAGAGCGAACCGAATTTGGTACAGATCCAGACGGTTTAGCTAGATTATTTATGGAGCTTTTGATCCCGGGCCTGATTCTCGTTGCACTCATGGTGTATGCGTCGACGCGTATCAAAAAATCGGCGGCGCAGGCGTTTGAGCCGGAGACGATCGACACCGATCTCTTTTATTTTGAAAAGCCTGAGGGTTTTTTGACGGTGCTCAATGGCAAACCGGAGCTTGAATACGAGGGATATTCGCGAGAATTCGGCGGCGACGGAGCCGAGGATATCAGGCAGGGACGCGTCGAGGTGAGAATGATCGAGAATTCTTCGTTCAAAGACATGGTCGCAAAGATCGGCGAATCAGCGAAGATAACCTCGAAAACCACCGAAGTGATCGACCAGCGAAAATACCTGCTTGTCGAGGCCGAACGCGTCGAAAAAGGTGCCGGAATGGTGGAGCTTTATAAGCTGAGCGAATCAGGCCGCGATGTGATCGAGCTAAAAATTACCGCCCTTGAGGAAACAAACGAGGATGTTGCGCGTAAGATTACAGGTATCGCAACGAGCTATTACGTAAAATAAATGCTGCTATTTTCGGCATCTAATATAGATATGAAGAAAATTGTTCTAAGAAGTTTTGGTTCAGTTCTGTTGTTGATCGCGTGCGGAGTACTGGCAAATATCAGTGCGCAGTCGGTCAGCGGTTCGATAGGAAACGGTACGGCGGAACGTGGGAAGGCGACGAGGGGAACGATCGTTTTGAGCATTCCCGGTGGACTGCATGCAAATTCGAATCGGCCTGGCAGCGAATATGCGATCCCGACGACCGTGCGGCTGAGCGGGCCGGGAATTAAAGTTGGCGGCGTCAGCTATCCGCGTGGCAAGAACCGTAAATTCAGCTTTTCTGAGAATGTGATCAATGTGTACGAAGGTCGCGTTTCGTTTCCGTTCACAGTGACGGTTCCAGCGACCTTTAAGGGATCGTCGATCCGCGTGAACGCCTCGGTTCGCTACCAGGCGTGCAACGACGAAGTTTGCTACCCGCCGAAAACGAAGGAAGTTACGCTGACCGCTCGCGTGCTTTAACAGGGAGAACCACCTGCGTTAGCGGGTGGTTGCGAGCTTTCGGCCTTCTCGTTAGACACGCTGACCACCCGCTACGCAGGTGGTTCTCCCTTAAGCCCGCTTAGCCTTTTCTGCCGATAACGGACAGCAGCCGGCCGGTTTTGCCGTATCGCTGTTTTTCGAGACGGTAGGAAAAGAACAAGTCGGGGCGTTCGATGGTGCAGAACGGCGCAGTGTAAATGTTTGCATTGATGATTTCGGCGGAGATCAGTTGATCGCGGTTCGCCTGATGAAGATCGACGAGAGCGTGCCCCTCGCAAGTGGAGGTGAAATACTTTTCGCTATCCGGGAAATTTGCGGCGAAAGCATCGATTACGTCCGTTCCGATCTCATAATTCGTGCATCCGGCGGCCGGGCCGATGGCGACGATCATATTTTGAGGATCTGAGCCGTAAAGCTCTATGAGCTTTTGAACGGTTTTGACTACGATCGATTGAACAGTTCCGCGCCAGCCAGCGTGGATCGCGGCGAATGCTCCGGTCGCGGGATCGCCGATGAGAACAGGAACGCAGTCAGCGGTCTTGGCTCCGGCTAGAACGTTTGGGATATTTGAGACGACTGCGTCTGCTTTTTCTTCAGAATCGCCAACGTCGTCGATTGAACTTACGGTTTTGATCTGATCGCCGTGGACTTGCCAGACCATCGCGAGACGAAAATCTCCGTCGAAGGCTTTAAGAAAGCGGCGGCGGTTTTCGTAGATATTTTCGGATTCGTCTTCGTTAAATCCGGCGAGATTGAGATCGCCTTCGGGAAATGCCGATACGCCGCCGAGCCGGGTTGAAAAGCCGTTGGTGAAGCCGTTCGCTTCGAGCTCGGTGCAAACCAGCACCTTTACGCCATCGCGTTCTCGCCAAGCGAAGCCGCCATCGGTTAGAATTTGGTGATCCGGATCGGGCTTTTCTGACAGCTGATCACTGTCCACTGACAATTGTTCCATGATCCTTTCCATCGGTGTCGACATAATTGAAGTATATCGCATCCGCGAGAGCATCGCGCGGACGCCGCGTTTTGCCGAGCGCGTCTATACGGCCGCCGAACGCGAATATTGCGAGAGCAAAGGCATCGCCGCTGCCGGGTCCTACGCCGCCAGATTTGCCGCCAAGGAAGCTTTCCTGAAAGCCCTAAAGACCGGCTGGCGAGGCAAAATTACGTGGCATGACATCGAGGTTGTTTCAGACGCCGACGGCGTTCCCGATCTCGTCATCACTGGTGAAGCGGCCGTCATACTAAAAGAACGCGGTGCCGACCGCGTTCACATCTCTCTATCTCACACGACCGATCACGCGGTCGCTCAGGTTCTGCTCGAAAAATACTAGAGGAAACTTAGGAAGTAACCACGAAATAACACGAAAAGACACGAAACAAGAATTCTCTTTTTGTGTATCTTTCGTGTTATTTCGTAGCTAGTTACTCTTGCTTTCCCGGTGTTGGCGATGGCGACGGCTTTGGGGCCGGTTCATCGAGTGACATGAAAACAACCGCTGCGTCGTGATCAGAAACGCGTTCCGGCCGGGTCGCGTCATTCTTCCACACAAGCGGAAAATCCGCATTTGAGCGCCCGTAGCCGAACTTCAGCAGCCGTTCGCGGGCGGCTTTGTTGGCCAAAATGTGATCAAGCGCCTGAGCTGCCCCGTCGAACGTATAGGAATACCGCTTCAGCGGATCCGGCAAATAATCGATAAGCGTTACGAGACCGGTTGCGAACGCAGTTTTCGACGGTGCGAGGACATTCGGGTCGGATTTGCCTTTGAGAATACCGATCAGGTCGTTGTAGCCGTCGTTGAACTGGAAAGCGTTAAAATCGCCGCACAGCAAAATACGTTCGGTCGGATCGGCTTTTTGACGTTCTACAACAAAACTCGCGAGCCATTCGGCCTCGAGTCGGCGTTTTTGACGGACTCGGTCGCCGTCCTTTTCGTCGTCGATGCCGTTGTAGGATTTGAAATGGTTGACGATGACCGAAAACGCCAGCGGTTTTGCTGCCTTCTGATCGATCACCTCGGCCCGCAGCATGAGCGGCGGACGATCATAGAGATTCTGCCCTTCGCCGCCTGCAACAGCTTCTAACTTGTCGTCTTTAGCGAGCTGCTTGACCTCAACGACCTTTATCTTGCTTGATTTTACGAGGAATCCGACATCGATGCCGCGAACGTCATTACCTTCTTCAAGGTGCGCGGTGTACTTCGGATTTGGCTGGCCAGCGGCGATCGCGTCCGCGTTGATCTTGTCGGCAACCTTTTGCAGGACCTTGAGATTCTCGACCTCGACTACGCCGAGAACATCGGGCATAGACAACACGTTCCTGATCGCAAGCGAAACCTTGCTTAGGCGGTTCTGAAACACGTCCTTCGGCGTGACGGCCTCTTTCTCGACATTGCTCGAATTTACCTCGTCATCGAAAAAGTTCTCTATATTAAAGCTGCCAACCGTAACTTCACGTTCGCCTGCGGGGCTGAGCGGGACGAAGCCCTTGATATTCTCGACCTTCGGCGGCGTCGCGGCGTCGACGTAGAGCGTGTAGAATTTGCGTGAATAGTCGATCACGCCGGTCATTTCCTTGATCGTCGCACCGCTTGTTACGTCGAGAGCCTTTGAACCAGTTTGCTGCTGGCTATCGATGCGCAGGATCTCCGGGTTCATGTCAAAAGCCGGTGTGGTGCCGGGAAGCTTATCGACAAATATCTGCAGAACGCCGAGGCCGGGTTCGCGAAACGGCCGTGGGGTTCCCTGAAGCGTCACAAAAAACACGCCATTCGATGTCGCAAGGCCTGATTTTTCATTGATAAATCCGCCCGTCGGGCCGACCACGACAAAATCGCCTTTCACGCGCATTCCCTCATACTTTTCAAGCTGATCAAGCTTTCCTTTTGGATCGAGGTCAGCTTGTGTGAGCATGATCGGGGCGGGAAGCGGTTGATCTTTCGATAAAACCTTTACCGTCGGGCGCGTGATCTCAGTGATCGTTAGAAAGATCCGCTCAGTTCGCGGTCGAAACTCGACTACCAACCCGTCGACCTGGACCAAGTTGCCGAGAGCGACCTGGCCGACGCTGTTTTCGCCGTAGATGTAGAGACCTTCGGACGTTTTAGGATCTTTGTCGATCTTGTCGTCAGGTGTCTGGATAAAGAAACCGCTTTTGAGGATCGCGGTCACGACGCCAGTCACGCGGACATTCTCATTTACGACAGGAGAAGAGCCCTTGTCGCCCTGAACTTGGGTGATCGTGTATTCTTTCTGAGCAAAAAGCGAAACGCCGCTGGCGAGCACGATGATGGTGCTAACGATCAGGTTAAAATGAAACGATCTGCTGATGCTCATATGCAAAGAACGCCTCTATTGCGTATCCCTTCTGCTTTCGATGTATTCCTGAGTGTTTCTCGGCACGTTCGAGAAAAAGTCGTAACCGGTCAGGGTTTCGACTGCGTCCACTGTGACGCGATAATTTCGCCAGCCGTTGCCGCCGGTAACTGATTCGTTCGACACAATTATGCCGAAAGCACGGGTTGCGCGGTTGACGCGACGCAGGTCGTCGGTACCGTTCGGCAAAATGAGTACGACTTTCCATGTCCATTTAGGAACCGTGATGCGGCCACTCGATATTGTTGGGATAGTGGCGTGAACGCCCTGCGGCCCAGAAATGATATAAACCTCGTTTGTCGAGAGCAACGAGCGCAGATAATTTTCAAAATCGTTCCACGGGCCCTGATTGTTCGCCCCAAGCTGCGGGACCATGTTAGTCATCAGAAAAGTCGCAGAATTATCAGGAACGGACCGCGTCCTGTCACCCGACGGGCACATATGCCCGCGGTCAAAGCCCGAACCCGAATAATCATTATCCGCAACCTGATACCAACCGGCAGGGAGAGCCGGATCGGGGCGGAAATCGTCCTGTCTGTTCGCACCGCCGATCCACGAACTATCGATCCGCCATGCGACCCAATTCGCCGTCGCCTTAGATCTATTGTACGCGAGCGAATACTGCGGCTTGTGCATCAGGTAATTGTTCTCGTTTGCCGTTTCTGGTGTCGCGTTAGACGGATTGCCAAACGTGATCGGGTTGTCGCCGGCAAACGGGGCGTTAACGATGATCGTCTGGCTCAGGTTTACCGTTCGATTCTGAGCGTCGTGGGCAACCGACGTGATGACGTAATTGCCGCCTGCAGTTCCACCGGGTACGGTTGCCGAGAAAGAAAATATATTATCGCCCGCCGTCATGTCGCCGTTGGTGCCGTTGTCGTAGAATGGCTGCGAAGCGAGGCCGCCGACAGTCGAAAGGTTGCCATCGACCGCAAGGCCCGTGCTTGGCGGATCGGTCGCCGGTGTAACTGTAACCGTAAAGAGAATGCTTGCTCCGGGAGCAACCGCCGTGGGGTTCGCATTCATTGACGCGAAAAGATTCGCACCGTTATTGCCGCCGCACAGAAATGGGGTCGACGATTGATTTCTAGGGGTCGACGGGCTGGTCGCGACGAAGTCGTTCGCGTTGTTATTCGTGTCCTGGCAGCCGCTATTTTGTCTCGAACGGCTGTCATTTATCGGAGCCGCGGCGGTGACCGCGCCTTCGATAAAGGCATTTGTTGCCGTTCCCCAGCCGACCATGTCGACCGGTGTTCCGGCGACTGACGGACGCAGTGCCAAACCGCCTCCCGCAACGCCCATTGAGCATGAACATGTCGCCGGGTTGTAGGTGATATTGGCAGCCGCACTGCCATCATAGCTGGTCGCCGCGATCAGATAATATTGGCCCGGCTGCACCAGTGTTTGTGTGCTCCAGGTCGCAAATGGACCGACGTCAGTAGAACCCGACGCAGAGCGATAAACGAGACGGTATCCATTGAGATCGACCGGATCTGTTCCGACGTTATGAAGCTCAATGAACTCGTCCTCAGCCGTTGCTCCGCCGGTTTGAAACTGGCTGATAACGATCGAACCAACTCCGGGCGTCGGGGTCGGTGAAGGGCTTGGTGTCGGGGTCGGTGTCGGCGTGCCGGAAGGTGTCGGCGTAGGTGTCGGTGTCGGTGCCCCAGCACAAACATTGACGGCCGTGGATGTATTTCTTGGAATGGGATTCGTAACTACATCAAAATCGAGATTGTTGTTATCGGTGTCGGTACAGCCGAGGCCTTTCCGGACCGAGCCTTGTGTGGTGGCAATACCGACTCCGTTGTTTACTGAGGTTCCGCCCTCTCCACTTCCCGCAGGGCCGTTTCCACCAGTGCCGTACGCGACCCAATCGACAAATTGGGCGAGCTGCGTTGAATTACAAGGTGATGCCGTTGCCCCGCAAACATTTTGGGCGATTCCAGTCGTGTTTACGAGAGCGATCTTGCCGCTCGTGCCTGACATCGAAAGATTCAGCGTCGTTACGTCCGGTGTTACTGGAAAAGCTGCACCCGCCATTCCGGCACTGCCGAGCTGAACCATATAATATTGCCCTGGATTTAACGAAACGTTCGGAAGTGCAAAGGCATTCGAGGTTTGGCTGGCAAAATTTCCTGTCGCGGAACCGTAATAGAGCGAAAGCCCACCCAGCGATTGTGTGGAGCCCGAGATATTCTTGATCTCAACGTAATCGAAAATATAAGTTCCCGTCGTTCCGCCGCCGCCGCTGCCGACCTGGCTGATGACGAGCGTCGTCGAATTTAGACGAGTGTTTATCTTTTTTTCATCGTCATTCTGGGCAGAGGTCGTGAACCCCAGGCTCATCCACGCCGTAAAAACCGCGATCAATCCGAAAACAAAATATAACTTCTTCATTAAAAACCCTTTCGCGAACGCCCCCGGACACTCTCGCTAATTTAAACCGCAAACCTTATTTTTACCATATTTTGATGCCTAAATGAATCAGCGAAGCTGTCCATCAAATGTGTGGCGATCGGCATAATACACAAGCCCGCACGTAATCAAGGGCGAACCCCCTCAGCTTTGCAATATCGCCGAATGGCCCCCGATCTCGTGGATCGGGGCCATCTTTATCCACGCAACTGGAAGTCAAGGCTTTGCGGGCGCTGGTGTTGGTGTTGCTGCCGGTCGCGGAGCCTGGGCTGGACGCGGATACACAACTGGGCTTTTGTTTCCTGATTTGTCGACCGCTCGGATGCCGAAGAAAAAATTGTCCTTCGACATTCCTTTCGCGGTGTATGTTGTGACGTTTCCGATCGGCAGCGAATTTGTCCATTCGGCGGCGGTTGTGTCTCGCCAGACGAGTTCGTAACCGGCGAGGTCGGCGTCCGTTCCGGCATCCCATTTTAGCTCTGTATCATTGGTTAGACGATCTATAAGGACTACGTTTTTCGGTTTTCCCGGAGATGATGCAAGGCTTGCAAGAGCAGCGAGATTTACCCGGGCGACATTTGCGGTGTATTCAAAATCCACGAATTCCGGTGTATCGCCGTAGAAAATACCATTTTCCGTTCGAACATTTTGATGTTGGTGTGTGTAGTCCTCATCTGACTCGGTAAAGCGGATTCCGGCAAAGCCGCGCTCGACAAACGGTTGATTATCTCCGCCACGCCCGTATCGGTCGCGGCGATAGATCATCCAAGCCCCGAAATCCTTTAGATAACGATCCGCTTGTTCCTTGACATAGCGGGCAATCTGGCGGGATGTAGAATCATTCTCACCGCCGACGCGGCGGCGTATGTTCGCTTCCTGTTCAGTCTCGTTCGACGGAACGCCTTCGCTAAAGACGCGAACCTTTTTGCGGAACTGAGAGTTTTTGTGCGAAGTGACGCCGCCGACGATGTCGTTGGTAAACATCGCTTCGATATTCATCTTTAGTTTCTTTGCTTCGTCGGCGTAATGCGTCGCTCCGAGCAGGCCCTGCTCTTCGCCCGGGACGGCCATGAAGACGATGGTTGCGTCGAATTTTCGTTTGGACATCACGCGCGCGAGTTCGATGGAGACAGCCGTGCCGGACGCGTCATCGTTGGCCCCGGGAGCGTCGCATTTCGCGTCCGTCGGCGACGAACACATCGAATCGTAATGCCCCGAAACGACATAAATACGGCTCGGATCGGTCGTTCCCGTCTGAACGGCGAAAACGTTTGACAGGTTGGTCGGCTCAGGCACGCGTGCGGCTTTTGGCTGCAAAAATGTCTGCATTTGCGGGTCGAGGCACATGCCGCATTCGACGCTGATCTTGCGAAACTCGGAAAGGATCCAGTCACGAGCGGCGCCGATGCCGCGTTCTTTGCTGTTTTGGTCGGAGAGCGTATTTCGCGTACCGAACGAAACGAGTTTCCGGATCGTCGCCTCGATGTTCTTCGCCGAAACTTCCTTGAGCATCCTCTGGATCTCAGGATCGGGTTTTTGCTTCTGAGCGGGAACAGCTAGAACACAGAAACACAGAGAAAGCAGCAATAGCAATTTTGTTTTCATTACGTTTTTCGGTTTTGCAGAAAGATTTAACCACATCTCTAAAGACGGGGCTGTTGTCAAGGCGTAGTTCGACCGGACCGCTGGAGGCGGTTGAGTTGAACAAGGTTGATTGACGACAAGATTTG
>JBEBJB010000039.1:0-41938 GCA_040080065.1 Pyrinomonadaceae bacterium | reverse complement strand
GTTTACGGCCCCGCCTATGAACGACAGATCGAGATCGCCCGGAGTATCCGCGACATCCTTGAACAGACAGACGGCGTTGTTGACGTCGATTGGTACGTCGAGGGCAACCAGACAAAATACAGCCTCAAGATAGACAAAGAAAAGGCCGCGATCAACGGCATCACCGCAGAACAAATAACGCAGACGATGCGCGTCGCCGTTGACGGCCTAAATGTCGGGCTGCTTCATCTGCCCAACGAAAAAGAAGACGCCTACATTAACCTACGTCTGCCCAAAGCCGACCGCTCAAGCATCGCCGACATTCAACAGATAAAGGTCGTCGGGAACAAGGGAAATCTTGTCCCGGTTTCCGAACTGGTTACGGTTCAGGAACTCAAGAACGACAAGAGCATCTACCACAAGAACCTGATGCCGGTCGTGTACGTTACCGCCGATGTTGCCGGTGCGATCGAGAGCCCTGTCTATGCGATTCTCGGCCTCAGCGAAAAGGTCGACGAGATGAAGCTGCCTGAGGGCTACGCACTCGAACGCTACGTCGCCTCTCAGCCATTCCTCACGGATAAATATTCCATGAAATGGGACGGCGAATGGCACATCACGTACGAGGTCTTTCGCGACATGGGCATCGCATTTGCGGCCGTGATGGTTCTGATCTATATTCTCGTCGTCGGTTGGTTCCAGTCATTCAAAACGCCGCTGACGATAATGGCAGCGATACCATTTTCGCTTGTTGGCATCTTGCCTGCCCACGCTTTGATGGGAGCGTTTTTTACCGCCACATCGATGATCGGTTTTATTGCGGGTGCCGGTATCGTGGTTCGAAATTCGATCATTCTCGTCGATTTTGTGCAGCTTAGAATGTCGCATGGAATGCCGCTGATCGAGGCTGTCGTCGACGCTGGGGCCGTCCGTTTCCGTCCGATGCTTCTTACGGCGGCGGCAGTGATCGTCGGTTCGTCTGTGATGCTTTTCGATCCGATCTTTCAGGGGCTCGCAATTTCATTGATGGCAGGAGAAGTTGCGTCGCTATTACTCTCCCGAATGGCTGTACCGGTTCTGTTCTATTTGAGTGAACGCAAGCAGCACCCGGAAACCTCAGCTGCATCTGGTGAAAGCGTGGTACTGTGTCCCACCGATTTCAGCCCGCAATCGGCGATAGCTATGAAATTTGCGGAAAAGATCTCGCGAGTATTCGGAGCCAAACTGAGAGTTTTACACGCCGCCGAATCCGATCTGCCGCCGTATTTCACGGAAGGTCAACTTCAAGAAATTGCGTCGGAAGAACAACAAGTTGAAAACGAAGGCATATTGCAGATAAAGGGTTTTGCAAACGAGCATCTTGGAGCAGAAAATAGGTTTGATGCTGTGTTCGTCGACGATTCGCCTACCGCTGCGATTCTAGCGGAATCTTTAAGAGCAAATACCCTACTTGTCGCTCTGGGCACGCACGGTAGAATCGGCTTCGAAAAACTGAGATTCGGATCGGTTGCGGAAACTGTTTTGCGCGAAAGTCAAACCCCGGTCTTGACCGTCAGCGGAAACGTCAAAGGCGTTGAATCGGTCAATATTCGTAAGATCGTCTGTCCGGTTGACCTTACGCCCGAATCTGAGAACGCACTTCGGTACGCTGCTGAAATGGCAAGGCAGTTCGATGCAGAGGTGTTTGTTATTAATGTTGGATCAAAAGATTCGACGACCAGTGCTGATGAAGAACTCGCGATACTCTGTTCATGGGTTCCCGCAGAAGCCAAGGCTCAATGCAAATTACAGGAATTTGTAAGGAATGGAGATATTGCCGAGGAACTACTAACCGCGGCAAGCGAACTCTCGGCCGATCTGATCGTGATCGGAGCACGTCACGGCATCTTTAGTGATGAGACGCTCGGGGAACACACGTCCGAAATAGTTCGCAACGCTGGATGTCCAGTTATTACGATACCGATAAAGAAGTAGTCTGTGCGAAATGGAAAAGGGCTCAATCCTGCTTCGCCCAGTCGATAGGAAGTTGGCATTTATCTGAAAAACCTACCGGCGGAATACCCATTGCCTGGATCAAACGAGCCCAGTAATTTACCTGAGCAGCGGTTGCAGCAAGCATGACGATCTCCCGTTCCGAGAATTCGGCTTTTAGCCTGACGACAAAATCATCAGGGAATGAGAGTGGAGTTGCCGAGATCAGCCGCGAATATTCGAGTGCTAGTTTATCGCGGTGGGAGAATGTCGAGGAAAAACCACCCTCAAAGCCAGCCAGGAATCCAGCCAATTCGGACTCCGAAATTCCGTGCTTCTCATATTCGAAGGAGTTCATATCGAAACAAAAGGGACAGGCGACAGTGCAAGCAGCCTGAAGACGCACAAGTCTTAAGAGCCGTTTTTCTGCATCGGTTCGACCGTGAGCAGTAAATCCCTCTAGAAATCCCGAACCGATTGCAGCTTTTGGATACCAAGCAAGAATTCGCGCCGGAAGCATTACTTTTCCCGTAAATCGTTCCGCTATCCAGATAGCAAGTTTCAGAAGAAACGGTAGCCGCGCTGGTTCACGAATAAAAGCACTCATATTTGTCCGCCAGCGTATCCGCGTTACATCCTCTTATCTTTTACTTTTATATTTAGTTGAAAATTCTCGCGAGCGCAGTCTGTCGTGTTTCGAGTTGGGTCTTAAGGCCGAAACAAACAGTATCGCAAAGGTCAAAGATAGTTTCATCGGTAACGCGGTAGAATGCATTCAAGCCCTCTTTCCGTCGCGTTACAAGTCCGCCGGCTAGCAAGGATGCAAGATGTTTGGAAACATTCGCCTGGCCCGCTCGGGTGGCTTCTACCAGTTCCGATACGTTCATTTCGCCCATTTCGAGCGCATGCAGGATCTTGAGCCGGGTGGAATCGGCCAGCAACCGAAACCGGCGAGCGACCAATTCCAGCGCATCATCGCTCAGTCTTTTATTGTTCATAACTGCACGTTGCCCTATTTAGTCTTACGACTACTATCTCCAGCCCGGTTGACTAAATTCTTATATTACTGAATAGTGATGTATAAATCAAGCACATCAGACGAAACTGCTCGATGGTGGGGTCCAAGTAGTTGGTAAATCATGTCGGCACTTTTCTTTATTGGGTTAGTTTTGAGCGCGGTGATCGTGTTGTCCTTAGCACGGCGGCCGAAGTCGAAGTTTCCGGCCATGTGTTTAACGGTGCCGGGGCAAGGTATTAGAAACGCTTACATGATCCTTACCGATGCCAATGGAATATCGAGAACCGCCTGCACCGGTTTTAACGATTGTGATAGTATCGGAAACCATATTTGAGGCTTGACTAAATATGCGAGAAAAACAAATAAAGCGAAAAATCGCCATTGGGCTGGTTGGACTAATCTTGGGGTTTTCCTTTGTAGGGACGGCGTGTGGAGCTTGGCAGACCGTTGGAGACGTAACGCATGTGTATAAGTCAAAAACGAATGGCGTGATCCTGAATACCGCAGGAGGGGCTCGAATACTTGTCGAGTTTCATGCGGAGAATATAGTTCGAGTTCAGATCGCGCCGACGGGCAAGTTCGAACGGGACTATTCTTCATACGCCCTCGACCCTAAATCAAGTTTTCCTATTCCAAAGGTTACGGTGGGTCGGGGCGCGACGACTGTAACTTTAAGAAAGCTCGACGGGTCCCGCGTTCTTATTAATCTATCACCTTTTACCATCACCGTCGTTGATGACCAAGGCAAAAAGGTCGTTCAAAGTGACCCAGATGACCCAACCGCATTCAACCTCGCGACTGGCGAAATCAAAACCACGATGATACGCCGGAGCGAGGCTGAGACCTATTACGGTTTTGGCGAAAAGGCGTTTGCTGAGATATCGCGGAACGGTAAGTTTATCGTTAACTGGAATACGGACACGTTCTCATATCCGATCGGCACTGATCCGATATATCAGTCTATTCCTTTTTTTACAGCGCTTTACGATGGGCGGGCGTATGGGTTGTTTTTTAATAATACGTTTCGCACGTGGTTCGATATGGGGGCGAGAACTCCCGATAAATACTCGTTCGGCGCGAATGGAGGGGAGCTGGACTATTTCGTATTCACCGGGGGCCGGGGTCGGTCGCCGAAAGAGGTTCTCGCCGATTATGCGACGCTGACCGGCAAAACGCCGCTGCCGCCGATCTGGGCGTTGGGGAATCAGCAATCGCGGTGGTCCTACTTTCCGGAATCGCGTGTTCGCGAGATCGCGAATGGTTTTCGCAGCCGCAAGATACCACTGGATGTTCTCTATCTCGATATCGACTACATGGACGGCTACCGCGTTTTCACATGGGACAAAAAACGGTTTCCCGACCCGCCGAAGCTGATCTCGGACCTGAAAAAAGATGGCATCAAAACCGTTCTGATCATCGATCCGGGTATCAAGGTCGATGAGAATTATTCAGTTTACAAAGACGGCCAAAAGAATGGCATCTTTATGAAAAATCCTGACGGCAGCGAGCTGAATCGCGACGTGTGGCCGCAATCGAGCGCTTTCCCGGATTTCACAAACGCGAAGGCTCGCGAGTGGTTCGGAGAGCAGTACAAAAACCACATTGCTGAAGGCGTTGCCGGTTTTTGGAACGACATGAATGAACCCGGTGTTTTCATGAACGACAAGACCGAAAAGCCCGAGGTCTTGCATCATCCCGCAAAAACCTTCCCGTACGACACGCCGCACAAAGGCGACGGGATGCCGGGAACTCATAAGCGCTATCACAACGTTTTCGGCATGCAGATGGCTCGGTCGACTTTTGAAGGCGTGAAGAAACTGGCTCCGGAAAGACGGCCGTTCGTGCTCACGCGAGCTGGTTTTGCGGGCATTCAGCGGTTCTCGGCGGTTTGGACGGGTGACAACTACGCGAGTTGGGATCACCTCGCGATGACGATCCCGATGCTGACGAACATGAGCGTCTCGGGGGTGCCGTTTGTCGGCGGTGATGTCGGTGGGTTTAACGATCGTCCGAGCGGCGAATTGTATGCTCGCTGGCTGCAGGCGGCGGCGTTGACGCCGTTTTTCAGGTCGCATTCGGTCGGTTGGGCGGGAAACAAGGAGCCGTGGGAATATGGCGACGAATTTACCGCGATCAACCGCTCGACGGTCGAGCTGCGGTACACATTCCTGCCATATCTTTACTCACTTTTCAAGGAGCACGAAAACACCGGAGCCCCGATAATGCGGCCACTGTGGTACGAATTCCCGTCGGATAAAAAGACGTATCTTCTTTCAGATGAATACCTTGTGGGCAGTGATCTACTCGTCGCTCCGGTGGTTAAAGAAGGCCTACGTTCGCGCCAGGTTTACTTACCTGCGGGAACGGATTGGGTGAATTGGTGGACGGGCGAAAAGCTCGCGGGCGGAGCCGAATACACCGTTGACACGCCGCTCGATCGGCTTTTGATCTTCGGACGAGCCGGAGCTATGATCCCGACCCAGGGCGTGATTCAGAATACCGGCGAAATGCCTTCGCAGCCTGTGACGTTGATGGTGATCGCCGGTATTACGCCCGCAAAGGTCGGGACCGCGATGCTTTATCAGGATGCGGGAGATGGTTATGGATATCAGAATGGCAACTCGCGCACGCTAAACTTCGAACATCGTCCCGGATCGATAAAGATCCGTCGCGACGGGGAATTCAAGGGGCAAACGCTGAAGTTTATCGAGGTTATAGGCGTCGCCGCTCAGCCAAAGCAGATGGCTGCGGATGGGCGAGAGATCAAATTCACCTATGATACGGCGACTAAGCGAATCAGGGCAGAGATCCCAGATGGCGTGAGCGATATCACGATGGTCCGATAGCGACTGGGGCGCAAACGTCACGCTTGCCAGCTTCCTCGGTGTTAAGCTCCAAAGTGGGGATCACGGTGATTCTTCAGTGGCGCAGTTACATTGCGGAAGCCGCAAGCAAGTCGCTTGAGCACCAGTCACGCTTCGCTTAGTCACTTCAGGAAAGGTTTCAAGACTTTGGTTATGATCGCGTAGCCTTTGGCGTTCAGGTGCAGGCCGTCGGCGACGAAGATATCGGCTGGCGGCTTTTCGCCGTTCGGGCCCAGCATGGCCGCGGAAATGTCGACGTAGCGGACGTTTTTGTGCTTGGCGATCTCGGTGCGGATCAGGTCGTTGCCGCGTTTCATTTCGGGCCAGAGACTCCAGCGGAGGATACTGGGTTTCATTGAGATGTAGACGATCGGCGTTTTTGGTAAAGTCTTGTCGCGAAAGGCGATAAAGGCTTTGAAATCTTCAAGGGCGTTCTCTGCAGGGTCTTTCGCCTCGATGTCATTTTCGCCGGAATAAACCACGATCATTTTTGGTTTGTAGGGAGCGACGATCTTGGGGGCGAAGAAAACGAGATCGTCGAGCCGCGAACCGCCGAAACCGCGGTTCATCACGTTCAAATTCGGAAAATCCTGCCGCAGGCTCGTCCACATTCTGATAGTTGAACTGCCAGTGAACACTATCGGATCCTTTGGCGGCGTCTGTTTTTTGTCGATCTCGAGGAAGGCATTGATCTCATTTGCCCACTCCTTTTCACGAGTGTACAGGGCCTGGCCGGCGGCAGAAGCTGCGGCGGCGACGAATAACAGAATGGTCAGAACGAATTTCTTCATGATTGCGATACGCGAGAGGTCGATTGCCTCACGATGATGGTCGGTTCGACGCCGACGGTTTTGGCGACGCTGTTTTCGCCGCGGTTGGCGAGACGTTCGAGCAGGGTGCGGGCAGCGAGATTTCCCATTTCAAAAAGCGGCTGGCGGATCGTCGTCAACGCCGGATTATGGAACGCCGCAGCGTAAATATCGTCAAATCCGAGCACCGAAACGTCGGCCGGAACGCGCAACCCCATTTCTTCCAAAGCCCTGATCGCGCCGATCGCCGAAACGTCGTTGAACGCAAGAACCGCTGTAAATCGCTCACCGCTTGCAAGCAAAGATTTCATCGCCGTGTAACCGACCTCGGGCGAAGGCGTGTCGCCCTGTAATTGAACAGTCAATGCCGGATCGAGCGAGATGCCGCGTTTGTTAGCGGCTTCGCTCATGGTCTGCCAGCGGACCAGCGTGTCCGAGCTGAAATCCTGGCCCTTGATGGCGGCGATACGGCGATGGCCGAGATTGTAGAGATGGCCGATCCCGAGTTCGGCGGCGTGCTGGTGATTGAGGACGACGTTGGTCACGCCCTCGATCTCCTCGTGGCCGGAAACGTTGACAATCGGTATCGTTGGCGTAAATCTGATCGGCGTGTCGACCGCGATAATTCCATCCACCTGACGCTCGATCAGCACGCGCGGCAGGCGTTCGAGCAGATCGTCGCGGTGCAGATGACTTGCCGTCAAATAAAAATATTCGGCGGTCGAAAGTGCAGATTCGACGCCGTTCAGGACCATCGCCGAATATCCGTCGCTCAACTCAGGAACAATGACGCCGATCGTGTTGGTTTTTTGAACGCGGAGCGAGCGAGCCAAATAGTTTGGCCGGTAATTCAATTCACGTGCTCCGTCAAAGATCCTTTTTTTTGTCTCTGCGGGGATCGAGCTTGCCTGGGGCGAATCGTTTAAGACCAGCGAAAGCGTCGTCGGCGACAGACCGAGATGCAGTGCTAGGTCTTTCAGGCTTACCGGGTCGGCATTGCGGTTCGTCGGCTTCGATTTGCTTTTGGGCTGTTCGTCACTTGTTGGCATTCTGAGGATATTGTCACAGTAGTGAGCAGAATATCAAGGACCGGCCTTCGCTCCGATGAAGTCAAAAATTGGTTCGACCAATTTAGACTACTTAGGATAACCGCTTACCTGATGTGAATTTGATAAAAAAATTAATAAACCTAAGAGAATGAACTAAAATATCTAATTATCTCTTGACAACCAAATTTAGCGGGTGCTATAAACACTTGAGTAAAACGATTTAGTAAAACGATTTAGTAGATATTTTCGCTTTCCCGATAACCCGCCGGGTTTGATCTCGTCGAATTGCCATGGGAAAGTCTAACAGATTTGAACTTAGTGTTTTGGAGGATTGTTATGACCATTGCTCGTTTTGTTTTTTCTCGAAATCTGGCCCTCGTCGCCTGTCTGTTGCTGCTAACCATTTCCGCATTCGCACAGTTTAGGGCGGCCGTCCAAGGGACCATCTTTGACTCGGCCGGCGCGGTAGTGGCGAATGCAAAAGTATCGCTACTGAGCAAGGAGACCGGTCGTACCGAGCAAACCACTGCCAGTACCGAAGGGTTCTATCGGTTTTCGTCGCTGGCACCGGGTGAATACACTATTACGGTCGAAAGCGCCAACTTCAAAAAATCTGTGATCGAGAACGTAAGGGTTGCCGCAGAAACTCTTGAAGGTGTCAATGTGACGCTCGAAACAGGGGGCATTTCCGAGTCAGTTGTGGTGAATGCAGAAACGAATACGGCGGCGCTTGAAACCGAAGACGGAAACATCCGCAAGACGGTAGGCACGGAAGAGTTGTTGAGGCTTCCGCAGCCAGGCCGCGATCCATACGAACTAGCGAGGCTCGCCCCCGGAGTTTTCGGGGCCGGAGCTCGAGGGGCAAACGGCAATTCTTCCAGTTTTCCCAACACCAGCGGTCCGGGCGGTTCAAACAATTCGATCTTTGCTACCGAGAATGTTCAGCCAATTTCGGCTAACGGGCAGCGAGTTTCTTCGAACAATTATCAGATTGACGGCACCAGTGTAAATAGTCAGACGTGGGGTGGCGGTGCGGTCATAACGCCGAGCCAGGAGAGCGTGAAAGAGGTGCAGGTTACATCGAGTACTTATTCCGCAGAGGACGGCCGCAACAGCGGAGCTCAGATCAAGGTTGTCTCGCAGAACGGAACCAACCAATGGCACGGCAGTGCCTTCTACAAACGGAACGATCCGAGTCTAAATGCGTTCAATAAGTTTCCTTCATCGATCGGCACGATCCAGACGGTTGGGCCGCAGAGAGTAGAACGCAAATACGATGCCTATGGCGGAAGCTTTGGCGGTCGCGTAATTCGCGATCGACTTTTCTTCTTCTTCGCTTACGAAGGATTGAAAGAAAATACTTCGTCCACCTTTCGGACCCTCGTTGAGACGTCGGGATTCCGCCAGCGGATCATTACCGCTCGGCCTAACACGCTGACCGCCGCAGTACTTTCTTCGGCAGGGGTCGCGCCTCGCGTGAATCAGCTTCAAACAGCGACCTGTGACGGGATCTTCAGCGGGTGTGCGGTAGTCGGTGATGGAATGGACATCGGCTCGCTAAGCGGAACATACGGCAATTATGTCCCGACGCTTTCAACATTGCCGAATGGTGGTGGTCTCGATGGGATCGCCGACGTACAATGGGCACTTCTTGATCGATTCTCAAGTTTCAAGGGAAACCAATACAACACACGCATAGATTTTCTGGCGACCAATCGGGACAAGCTTACGTTCACATCATATTTCGTTCCCAATACGGCGAGCACATCTAGTGACAGTTCACAGAGCCGCCCGCAGGCGGATATCAACTCCGATCGATTAACCTATGCGCTAGGGTTTATCTATAACCGAAATATCTCCGCAACGACGGTAAATGAGGCCCGCTTTAACATAACGCGCTGGGGCTACGACGAAACTAAATCGAATCCGGATGCGAATTTAGCCCTCCCGCGAATCGAGATCGAGGGCTTCTATGGAGACCGTTTGCGATTCGGCTTCCCGAGCGGGCTCAATACGCCGGGCGTGATCGACGAGAAGCAGCTCGATTTTCGCAACGTGTTGACGACAATTCGGGGAAATCATGTACTTAAGTTCGGTGGCGAGTATCGTCGTGATCTCAACAGCAACGGCGAAATTGGCGGTGCGCGACCATTGTATTCGTTTCACCGGCCCTGGAATTTCGCAAATGGTACGCCCATTTTTGAGTTCGTCGCGGCAACTCTTCAAGGTAAACCGGCGGCGAATAACACAAAGTTTACAACGAGCGAACTCGGATTTTTCGTTCAGGACGACTGGAAGGTTCGTCCGACACTGACGCTCAACCTCGGTCTGCGTTGGTCGTACCTATCACCAGTTACCGCTTCGAACGGTGTGATCGGGAACCTTCAACTCGGGCCGACAAACGGCTTGCAGGGAGCCAAGATCGTCACGAATAAGCAATTACACGAAAGGGATTTGAATAATTTTGGCCCTCAGTTCGGTTTTGCCTACAACCCAAACTCATTTGGCAAACACCTCGTCATTCGCGGCGGAGCAGGGTTGGGTTTTGACCGGCTTGCGAACGCTTTGCTGGCAAACGCCCGCCGAAATCCGCCTAATGGGGCCTTATTCGGTATTTGCTGCGGAACTGCAGCAACTGAATTCGGCACGCCGTTTGTGGGCGGGCAGATCACTTTCGTCGGTAGTGCGGACGGTACGATCCTCGGTTACCCAGCGAATCCGAATCTTGGCGGTGGGGCCAATCCGACGACCGGACTCCCGAATGTCGGTGGGGCCGAGATCTATGGAGCTCCGCAGGATCTCGAGACGCCGTACGTAATACGCTACTCTCTCGAAGCCCAATACGAATTACCCGCGAACCTCGTCGCGACCCTCAGCTATCAGGGAAGCGGAGGTCGGCATTTCGTCCGGATCTTACCGCTGCATATTATGACGCAGACAAATCCGAACATCAGCGCTGCGTATTTCGCGAGTTCCGATGTGAATTCAAGTTATAATGCGATGATCGCGAGGCTTCAGGGCCGACTTTTCCGACAGTTTTCCTTCGACACAAATTATCGTTTCAGTAAAAGTCTCGACACATCCTCATTCGAAGCTCCGTGTGCTTGCACGAACCAGAGCTTTCCGGTTGATCAAAGAGAAGAACGAGGCAGGTCGGATTTTGACGTCCGACACAGCTTTGTCGCTTCAGGTACCTGGGATCTTCCATTTTTCCGCGGCACTAGGATCGCCGATAAAATACTCGGCGGTTGGCAGATCAGTGGCATCGCGACATCGCACACCGGGTTCCCGTGGACGCCAAAACTCTTTGGCTGTCTCAACGGGAACGTCAGTGGCAGTGCCGGATTCTGCGATCCGAGACCAACGGCGCTGGCGGTGAATTCACGGGGCATCAATCCCGGGGCAAATACTAATGACAATTTTCTGCGACCAGGTGGATTATTCGGTGTCGCGGGCACGTCGATTTTCAGTACGGCGTTCAACACGTCGGATCCGTTTCTGAATCGTCCGGCGATCGGGCGAAACACGCTCAACGGCCCGAAGTATTTTTCGCTGGACATGACGTTTGGAAAGAGATTCGGTCTTCCAAGCGCCGGATTCTTAGGTGAAAATGCGAACGTCGATGTGAAATTTAATTTCTTTAACATCCTTAATACGCTAAACTTGGCTCCGTTCAATTCGAATAGCGACCCTACTCGTATCCAGTTGAACACGTTCGGAGTGGCTACGAGCGCTCTTTCGGGCCGGGTTGGCGAATTCCAAATTCGTTTCAGCTTTTAAGGCTCAGAGTTTAGGCCGCACCGGTTCGAGTGGCTTGTGCGGCCTTCTACGCCTTGATCTAAAAGACCGCCCGTAGGTTGTTCAGGATATTTCATCACCTGTCATGAAGAAATGCATTCGGTACTGCTTCGTTCTCCCTCTTATCCTCCTCCATTCCTCACTCCTTGCTGCCCAAACATCGGGACCGTCATTAGAACGGCGTATTGACCTGTTACTCGCGAAAATGACGTTGGCTGAGAAGCTCGGCCAGCTTCAGCAGCTCGATGGCGACGGGAACGGCACGTATCGGCCTGAGCATCTGGCGTTGGCGCGTAAAGGTTTGCTCGGCTCGACGCTCAATGTTCGCGGGGCAAAGATGACCAACGAACTACAGCGAGCCGCTCTCGAATCACGTCTAAAGATTCCTATTCTGCTAGGCTTTGACGTCATACACGGTTACCGCACGATCTTTCCGGTTCCGCTCGGCGAGGCGGCGAGTTGGGATCTTGCACAGATCGAGGAGAATCAGGCGGTCGCCGCCGCCGAATCACGGGCAGCTGGCGTGCATTGGACGTTTGCACCGATGGTCGATATCGCCCGCGATCCGCGTTGGGGGCGAATAATTGAGGGCGCGGGCGAAGATGTGTTTCTCGGTTCGCTCGTTGCTGCGGCTCGCGTGCGTGGTTTCCAGGGAACCGATTACAGTGCGAACAACAAGATCCTCGCGACCGCCAAACACTGGGTCGGCTACGGTGCCGCACAGGCCGGGCGTGATTACAACACGACAGATCTATCGGAACGAGCTCTCCGCGAGACGTATTTTCCGCCATTCAGGGCTGCGGTCGATGCGGGTGTCGGTTCGTTCATGACGTCGTTCAACGATCTGGACGGAATACCCGCGACAGCTAATCCATTCATATTAAAGAAGATCCTGCGTGACGAATGGAAATTCGACGGCCTCGTTGTCAGCGATTACACGGCGGTGATGGAGTTAATGTTCCACGGCCTCGCGAGGGACGAGTCGGACGCTGCGATGTACGCTCTCAACGCCGGTACGGATATGGAAATGGTCAGTAGGCTGTACAACAAACATGGCGAAAAGCTGCTTAAAGACAAAAAGATCTCGATGGCGACGATCGATAATTCGGTCCGTAACATTTTGCGGGTTAAGTTTCGGCTAGGGCTTTTCGCCAATCCGTTTGCCGACGAGAACCGTGAAAAAAACGAAGTGTTCAAACAGTCGAATCTTGATGCCGCCAAACGTGCGGCTGAACGTTCGTTCGTCCTGCTTAGAAACGAAAACAAAACGCTACCGATCAATAAGAATGTCGATAAGATCGCGATCATTGGCTCACTCGCAAACGACAAAGCGGAGATGAACAGCAACTGGTCAGGCGACGGTCAGCCTGGCGATCCGGTGACGGTTGTCGAGGCTTTCAAAAAGAAATACCCGCACAAAAAGCTCCGCTATGAGCCCGGCTGCGATCCGAAATGTGAGACAGACGCGGGTTTTGCGAAAGCGGTTGATGCAGCGAAAGATTCTGATTTCGCGATCCTCGTGGTCGGTGAATCCGGTGCGATGAGCGGCGAGGCTTCGTCTCGGAGCAACATAGATCTGCCCGGCAAACAGCTCGATCTGATCAAGGCGGTTCACGCGACAGGCAAACCCTACGCAGTCGTCCTGATAAATGGCCGTCCGCTCACGATCAACTGGGTGGCTGAGAATTCACCTGCGATCCTCGAGGCGTGGTTTCCGGGAACGATGGCTGGGCCGGCGATCGTCGACACACTATTTGGATACTCGAATCCAGGTGGAAAGCTGCCAGTCACGTTTCCGCGGTCGGTCGGACAGATCCCGCTGTTCTACAACCAGAAACGCACCGGACGGCCGTTTCAAGCGAATGAAAAGTACACATCGAAATATCTCGACGTGCCAAATTCACCGCTCTATCCGTTCGGCTACGGGCTGAGCTATACGACATTTAGGTATCGCGACCTTCGTCTGGAAAAGCCTGAGATCTTGCCGAATGGTTCGCTGAAAGTAACAATTGAGGTCGAAAATTCAGGCACGGTTACGGGCGAAGAGGTGGTGCAGCTTTATATTGGTGACCTGGCCGCAAGCGTCACGCGTCCGGCAAAAGAACTAAAAGGATTTCAACGCGTCTCGCTGAAGCCGGCAGAGAAAAAGATCGTTGAGTTTACGTTAAGTCGAAAAGAACTCGAGTTTCTTGGTCGTGATCTTAAGCCCGTTCTCGAACCGGGCGAGTTTGCCGTTTATGTTGGAACGAACAGCGACAATCTTTTGCAGACGACATTTCACGTGGTCGAGAAGCTTTCGCCAAAACAATCCGCTGTCGTATTTGATCCGAATGAAGCCGTCGATCCGGCTCCGACTGCAGCCATCCCGACTGCTCCGGTGAGCAAAGAGGACGACGCCTTTCTCGAGGATCTGCAAAGGCGTACGTTTCAGTATTTTTGGGATCAAACGGATCCGAAAACGGGGATAACCCTGGATCGAACGCGAACCGACGGCACACGCCCGGCCGTCGGGACGAGCCATTATAAAGTTGGCACAATTGCCGCAACCGGCTTTGCCTTGAGCGGCTATTGTATTGCGGCGGACCGCGGTTGGGTGACGAGAGATCAAGCTAAGGAACGTACGCGAAATACTCTCGATTTTTTTGCCAATAAGCAGGAACATAAAAACGGCTGGTTCTATCACTTCGTTGATTTTGAGACCGGCGAACGCCGCTGGAACACTGAAATCTCGTCGATCGACTCCGCCTTGCTTCTCGGCGGAGTTTTGACTGTCCGCAAATGCTTTGCGGATGATAAAGCGATAGGTGCTCTAGCGGATAAGATATACGACCGTGTCGATTTTCAGTGGATGCTGAATGGCGATCCGTATCTGCTCTCGCATGGCTGGCGGCCCGAAAGCGGCTGGATCCCGAACCGCTGGCACGATTACAGCGAGCAGGCGATCCTCTACTTACTCGCCATTGGCTCGAAAACCAAACCGATCCCGCCGCGTGCGTGGTACGCATGGGAGCGGAATTGGCAGGAATACAAAAATTATCGCTATATCGGCGCCGTGTCGCCGCTTTTTATTCATCAGTTTTCGCATGCATGGGTAGATTTTCGAGGGAAACGAGAACGAAAGCCTCCGTTCGTAGATTATTTTGATAACTCGGTGCAGGCGACGCGCGCACAGCGTGATTTTTTCAGGGATGATCTGAGCAAGGAATTTCCAAAATATGGGCCGAATATGTGGGGCTTGACGGCCTCGGATTACGAAAAAGGATACATTGCGTGGGGCGGCCCTCCGCGTCATCCGGCGACGGACGGTTCGGTAGTTCCGTGTGCCGCAGCCGGCTCGCTGATGTTCACGCCCGACATAACTCTCGCCGCGCTAAAGCATATGAAAGCTGAGTACGGCGAAAAGATCTATGGCAAATATGGTTTTGCCGACGCCTTTAACCCGCAAAACGGCTGGGTTGGCAAGGACGTTTTGGGTATCGACCTGGGTATCACGCTGCTAAGCATCGAAAACTTGCGCAGCGGCAAAGTTTGGTATTGGTTCATGCAAAACGACGAGATACGGCGAGCATTAAAGCGGGCGTATATTTCATGACCAAAGCTGCGTTTATCCTGAAGACACTTTGACGGCGGCATTCCGGTCGAGGATCATCCGCGCCATTTTAAGGCCTTCGCGACTCAGAGACGCCTCCGTTTCTATAAAGCAAAAGACTATCGTTAGGCTCGATTCGAATAAGGCGAAGTATGAGCGAGAACGGTTTCATGCTCTGCGTGATCGGTGTTTCTTGTCGGCGGTTCATCCTCTATGGTTGGCGGACAATTAGATTCAGAGCGATTGCGGTCGAATTTCGGACGACGAGTTCAGGTTCGACGGTCAATGTTTGAGGTATTTCGTCACCGTTATTTTTCTTGGAAATGGCTTTTAGCAAAGTTTGTCCGGCGAGTTCTCCCATTTCAAAAAGAGGCTGGCGGATCGTTGTCAATGCCGGATTATGAAATTCGGCGGCGTAAATATCGTCAAAGCCAAGCACGGATACGTCTTCCGGTACGCGCAACCCCGCCTCTTGCAACGCGCGAATTGCACCGATAGCAGAAATATCGTTAAAAGCAAAAAGAGCAGTGAACAGCTTTCCGCGGGCGAGAACTTTCTTCGCCGCTATATATCCGATCTCAGGTGTTCCGATATCGCCTTCAAGCTGCGCCGTCAGATCACCCTCTACGATTATTCCACGCTTTCGGGCCGCTTCGACAATAGTATCCCACCGGACAGCGGTGTCGTTGCTAAAGTGCTGACCCTTTATAAACGCAATCTTACGATGCCCCAAGTCATAAAGATGGCCTACTCCAAGCTCCGCCGCGCTGTCATGATTCAGAACAACATTCGTAACTCCCTTGATTTGCTCGTGACCGGCAACCGACACTACGGGTGAATCCGATTCAAATCGAATCTGGCTATCAACAGCGATGATCCCATCTACTTGCCTTTCGATCAGCATCTGTGGATTGTGCTCAAGCAGATCATCGCGGTGATAATGACTCGTAGCCAAATAAAAATACCCTTGCTTTGTGAGTGCGGATTCAATCCCGTTTAATACTATCGCGCAGTACCCGCCAGTCAATTCGGAAACCATCACCCCGATGGTAAAACTCTGATTGGCTCGCAGCGACCGAGCAAAATAATGAGGACGGTAATTATAAGTCTTCGCTGCCTCAAAAATTCGGTCCTTTGTTTCCTGTGGGATCGATGCCGCTCTCGGTGTTTTGTTCAAAACAACGGAAATCGTACCCGGCGAGAGCCCAATGTGTTCAGCGAGTTGCTTTAGACTGATCCCACGTCCATTTGGTTCTGCTTTCTTATCAAGATTAGACATTTTCCCCATTAATTATTGACTCGACGAAAGTCTCTCATACAAAAAAAAACAGTGCAAGCAAAACGATTTTCTTCGAGCTAACCGGTTAAGTTGCCTTTGTTCAAAACTTTTTTACGAAAAAGAGCGAAGCTCTCAAATTCAATCTTGACCTTTCAATAGAAGAATGTTATACCATGTACCAAAACGATTTGCCAAATCGATTTGCTAACTTAGAAAAGCTTTCATATCCGTGCCCGTGAATAACCAGATTAAATCTAATAGTCATGGCCAGAATAAGAAGAAAGTTATGAATTGGTTTTACCAATTTATTGTCCGCGATTTCAGGCAGGACAGACATTATTCAAGGATCAACTTTAGTTTTTGCGGTCCGATCGATATGTACGGCCGCCGGCAAGGAAACTTGACAGTAATTTAAGTGATTCGGGTGCATTATCAATGGGATCGTGCATGCCGCGAATCATCGGGATTTAGTAACGTGAGTCGTCTGTTGCAGTACAGAGAAGCACGGTTTTGGAAATCAATATAGGAGTAACTATGAATATGTGCATAAGAACACTGACAATCGCCGTATTGGTCTTCGTGCTTTGTGCGGCGACAATTATGGCTCAGTCCACTAGCGGTTCAATTACGGGAACCGTTGTCGATCAGCAATCTGCAGCGATCGCCAACGCAACTGTGAAGGTAACCGAAGAAGGGAAGACCTACACTCTGACCGCTACAACAGATGGTGAAGGACGTTTTGTTTTTCCGATCGTTCCGCCGGGGACGTATACACTCAGCGTCGAGGTTGCAGGCTTCAAAAAGCAAGAACGCAAAGGCCTAACGCTTGTTTTGAATGACAAGCTTTCGCTTGGAAACCTGACTCTGGAGGTGGGAGCACCGTCAGAAACCGTCGAGGTTAAGAGCGAAGCGACTCTGATCCAGGCCGATAGCGGTGAAAGATCTTATTCGATCCAGAGCACTCAGGTTCAGAGTCTCGGCAATAAGGGGCGTAGTTATATCAATTTTGCTACCTTGGCTCCGGGCGTAGTGGCAAACGGTGCCGGTGACGGCACAAGTTCGAGCAGCAGCGGAATAAGTGTCAATGGCGTTCGTACAAATTCTAATAACGTTCAGATCGACGGCGTCACTAGTGTTGACACCGGGAATAACGCCGAACTTTCCAAGGTTCCGCTGGATTCGATCGGTGAATTCAAACTCGTTACATCTTCCTCGCAAGCCGAATATGGCCGCTCGTCCGGCGCACAAATTATTGCCATCACTCAGAGCGGTACGCAGGATTTTCACGGTTCGGGATACTACTACCGGCGCCATCGCGGACTGAATGCAAATACATTCCAGAACAATCGAAGTCCTGTTTTGAATCTGCTAACAAACCAGTTGGCCGCGACCCCACGGCCGTTTTCGAATCAAAGAGATTATGGTTATCGGATCGGCGGGCCGCTCTATATTCCGGGCGTTTTCAACAAAGAAAAGAATAAGCTCTTTTTCTTCGTAAATCAGGAATGGACGCCGCGATTATCGCCTAGATCCAACCCGAACCGCGTTCGGCTTCCGACGGCCTTGGAACGGAGAGGAGATTTTTCGCAATCACTGGACAGCAATGGAAATTTATTCAACACGATCCGAGACTATACAACCGGACTGCCATGCCTTACCACGGCTACCGGAGCAAATCCGGGAGGGTGTTTTGCTGATGGCGGCGTACTTGGAAGAATACCGTTGGCCCGCCTTTACGGGCCCGGCGTGAAATTGCTTAATTTGTATCCGTTACCCAACCCCGCGCTCACAACCGGAAACTTCAATCTCGAAGACCAAGCTCCGAATGACACTAACGAGCGAAATGATACTTTTCGCGCGGATTACAACTTTAATCAAAATTGGAGAGCGAGTGGCCGCTATTTAAGGAACAACGAGCATAACAACACGCCGTACGACGGACTTGGCTTTATTTTGGGTGGAAATATTGCCGATTTCAGTTGGAAAAATGTATTACCTAGATCGAGTTTCGCCACAACGGTGTACGGAACGCTTAGCTCCGATACCGTAGTTGAATTTACCTACGGTTTCAGCAAAAACTCGATCGACGGCAGGCCTGCCAACAACAAATACACGCGGACAGCAGCCAATTTAACAGACTTGCCGTTGATTTTTCCGAATGCGACGCAAGGTGATTTTCTTCCCCAGGTTGGTTTCGGGGGCAGGCTTGCGAATACGCCTAGCTACCGCGTTGGGAACGGCCCCTTCATAAACAGCAACAGAACCGACACCTTCGCCGGAAGCATTTCGAAAATAGTTGGCGATCATGTAATGAAGTTCGGCGGTACATTTGAACGCGGAGTGAAGAATCAAACCAATCGTGTTCAGTTCAACGGCGGAATCAGTTTTTCCAATGATACGGCAAATCCATTCGACACCGGTCAAGGATTCGCAAACGCAATCCTCGGAATTTATCAAAACTACATTCAGGCATCTACAGGCACAAGCGGTAAGTATAAGTATACGAATACCGAGTTTTACGCCCAGGATAACTGGAAATTTTCGAGTCGACTAACGCTTGATTATGGAATGCGTTTCTCGTGGTTCCCACCAACATACGATGCCAGCGGAGCGGCTTCCAACTTTGATCCTAGTAAGTATGTAGCATCCGCGGCTCCGAGACTTTATGCTCCAGGCTGTCTGGGGCAGGCCGTTGGCAGCTTTACGCCGACTGGTTGCACGCGAGTAGCATACGACCCAACACTTTCCGCCGGGACTGTCTTGACGGGCGGTGGCATACCGGGATCGGGAGGCAACGCGTTCAACGGCGGCCTCTTTATCGGCAAGATAATTCCTGGTTCCGGCAATCTAGGAAATGGTCTTATCGTTTCCGATAAAGCTTTAACCAAAGACCAAGGGTTGTTGTTTGCACCGAGAATCGGGTTCGCCTACGATCTAACCGGGAAACACAATCTAATTCTTCGCGGCGGTTTCGGGATCTTTTACGACCGTTCGCAGGGGAATCTGGTTTTTGACTACAACGAGAATCCGCCAACGACGATTACACAGCGATTTGATTTTGGTTTGTTGTCAAATCTTACCGGGGCAACAGGTTCCTCGAATCGCAGCGTTCCTTCCATTCGAGCTATCGAACAGGATGCGAAAATCCCATCGACAAATTCCTACAATCTAGGAATTCAATACAAATTGCCGTTCGATGCGGTTCTTGATGTTGCGTATGTAGGTTCTCAGGGGCATCATCTACCGCATGTTCGACCGATTAATGAAACTCCGTTTGGATCGGCATTTTTGGCCGCGAATCAGGATCCGACAAGGGCACCAAGTCCTGCGACCAATCCAGGCCAAAACGCGGTCTTGCCGGAATTCTATCGCCCGTACAAGGGTTATGGCGGTATAAGCATGGTTGAATTCAATGAGAATTCTAACTACCATTCATTGCAAATTGGAGCAAATCGTCGCTTTTCTCAGGGTCTGGTTGTGAGTACAAGTTACACGTACGGCAAAGCTCGGGGAATCTCCAACGGCGACCAGGACACGGCCCGTTTTGATGGAAATACGAAGATCAATTATGGACGACTCGGTTTTGATCGGACACACAACTTTAATCTGAATTGGGTCTACGAATTGCCTGCCTTAACCAAAAACAAAGCTATTGGATACCTTACAAAAGGATGGCAATTTTCGGGCATCTACCGATACCAGTCAGGTGAACCGGAATTGGTCAGTTGCGGAGTGAGCGGTTTCGGCGGTTCGGCTCTCACAGGTTCGACGAATGGGGGCATATCGCCACGCTGCGTTCTAATTGGAGATCCGAATTCAAAGGCTAACATAAGTGAGTTTCACTTATTTAATCTTGAGGCATTTCAGGCACCTAGTATCGGAAGCACCGGTACGGAAACAGCCCGAGACGCGCTCTTGATTAACGCACCGGCAATCAATAACTTCGATTTGTCGCTTTCCAAGAAGCTGTATTTTTGGGAAAAGCTCAATATTGAGGCTCGGTTGGACGCTTTCAACGCATTTAATCATACACAAGGTGCATTTTTGAACTTCTTCGGCGCCAGCTACACGGCCCCGGGAAGTGCGACCCTTGTTGCCAACAATGCGGCGAATTCCACCACGAATCGAACGGGTTATGGGGCAGTAAGCGGATATAGACCGAACCGGACCGTGCAGTGGATGTTGCGATTTTCGTTCTAGTTTGTAGAACCTCCAATAGGAGCGGATTTCGAACGTATGAGATCCGCTCCTTTTCGATTTTCTTGCTTTCCGTTCAATCCGGCTGAACAAATAATCCCCATTGGTGATACGTATGCAATTTCATATCATCGCAGTTTTCCTTCCGATCATTCTGATCGGTCTTAACACACCTTCATCTTTGGCGGAAAGCCGGATTCCGCCAAAATCCAATCCCATTTCGCAACTCGTTACGGGAAAGAGTTTACAAACGCGCTTGCCGGAACGAAACCCCTGCTAAACGGGATGCTCGTCCTGTATGTCGCCGGTCTGGTAATGCTTGTGCTTTCGAAATCTGTTTAATCTTATGTCAATTTACATCGGCGAATTTGTAGGCACATTCTTGATGATCCTTTTCGGCGGCGGGGTGGTTGCGGGCGCGATACTAAAAGGGACGAAATCTGAAAACGGCGGTTGGATCACGATCGTCGTTTCATGGGGATTGGCGGTTACATTTGCGATTTACGCGGTCGGGTCGATCAGCGGTGCACACCTCAATCCTGCGGTCACGATCGGTTTGGCGTTCGGCGGCGATTTCGCGTGGAATCTGGTTCCGGGATATGTAGTTGCTCAGATGTTAGGTGCTTTTGGTGGTGCGACATTGGTATGGATCTTTTACGGTCCGCATTGGGCGGTAACTGAGGACGTCGATACAAAGCGGGCCGTTTTCTGTACAGCACCGGCAATACGATCCTACTCAAACAATCTATTTGACGAGATGGTCGGAACCGCAGTTCTGCTTTTTGGATTGAATTTTATCGGTGCGGATTTCGCAAACGGGTTGAAACCGTTGGTTGTCGGTGCACTTGTTATGATCATCGGATCTTCGCTAGGCGGCACAACGGGCTATGCCATCAACCCGGCCCGCGATCTAGGGCCGCGCATCGCTCACTATTTGCTGCCGATCCGGGGAAAGGGCCATTCAGACTGGCAATATGCCTGGGTACCCATCGTTGGCCCGGTACTTGGGTGTATGCTCGGAACGGCCCTCTACAAAATGTTATACAAGGGCGACTTACACCCGCAGTATTGGGTGGTAATATTTTTCGCGGTCGCAGTGACAGTATTTGCGATAATTGACGGACAAAAATCTAAGGAAAAGGCAGACGCATAATGGCCAACAAATATATTATTGCGATCGATCAGGGAACGACCAGTTCGCGTACGGTTTTGTTTGATGAGGATGGACGGTTGGTAGATATCGCCCAACTGGAATTTGAGCAGATATTCCCAAGATCCGGATGGGTAGAGCACAATCCTGACGAGATACTAAAGACTCAGTTCGATACGCTTGCTACCGTAATAAAACGAAACAATATTTTACCTGCGGATATTGCGGCGATCGGAATTACGAATCAACGCGAAACCGCCGTCGTTTGGGATAGATCAACAGGTAAAGCGATCTACAACGCCATTGTCTGGCAGGACAGGCGGACCGCTCCGATCTGCGAAGATCTCAAATCCCGTGATTGGGGAGATTATGTTAAACACTCGACCGGTCTGGTCATCGATTCGTATTTTTCAGGCACCAAAGTTAAATGGCTGCTCGATAACGTTGAAGGTGCAAGAGCAAAGGCCGATCGCGGCGAACTGCTGTTTGGCACGATCGATACCTGGCTGATCTGGCACATGACCAAGGGCGAGGTTCACGCAACCGACTATTCGAACGCCTCGCGGACGATGCTCTACAACATCAGAGATCTCAAATGGGACGACGATCTGTTAGGCATGTTAAATGTTCCGGCGTCAATGTTGCCGGCGGTCAGGCCATCAGGATACCACTTTGGCGATTATGATCTCGACGGCGTAAAGATCCCGATCGCGGGTGTGGCGGGCGATCAGCAGGCCGCACTTTTCGGCCAGGCGTGTTTCGAGCCGGGAATGGCAAAAAATACTTACGGCACGGGCTGCTTCATGCTGATGAATACGGGCGAAAACCTCCAGTATTCGGAAAATGGCTTGCTCACAACGATCGCGTGGGGACTGGACGATAAGGTCTATTATGCGCTCGAGGGCAGCGTGTTTATAGCAGGAGCTTCCGTTCAATGGCTTCGAGACGGATTGAAGTTTTTTGACTCTGCATCTGATTCCGAGAAGATCGCATTGGAGGTGGACGGCGACAATCCAGTCTACGTTGTTCCGGCTTTTGCCGGGCTCGGCGCTCCGTATTGGGATATGTATGCTCGCGGTGCGGTTTTTGGTCTGACGCGGGACACGGGAAAAAATCACATCACAAAAGCTACGCTCGAATCGATCGCCTATCAGACAAAAGACATCTTGAATGCGATGCAGGAGGATTCAAAAATCGAACTAGCGGCTTTGAAAGTCGACGGTGGTGCGTGTGCCAATAATTTCCTGATGCAGTTTCAGGCGGACATCTTAGGCACAACAGTCGAACGCCCGGAGGTTATTGAATCAACCGCACTTGGAGCAGCTTATTTGGCAGGGATTACGGTCGGAATGTGGAAAAAAGAAGACATTATTCACAACCGCAAAATCGAAAAATTGTTTGCTCCGACATTCGATGAAGCGAAGAGAACAAAGTTATACAACGGTTGGAAAAAAGCCGTCAGTCGAACGATGAATTGGGAGAGTGAAGTTTGAAAACGATTCTGTTCATTCTCACTTCTCTTATTCTGAGCGGTTCATCTTTTGCCCAGTCGGTTGAATACTGGCTTACGAAAGGCGATGAAACCGTATTGCTTGCGAAGCATAGCAAACCACTGATATTTGACAGTCAAAAAAGTGATTTCCTGACGATTAACATTGACGAAACAAAGACCTTTCAGACGATCGATGGATTCGGCTATACGCTGACGGGAGGTAGCGCGTTCGTCATCAACAGATTAGGCAGAGTTAAAAGGGCGCAACTGCTTCGGGAGTTGTTCGGCAACGATCCGGATTCGATTGCGATCAGCTATTTGAGAGTAAGCATGGGATCGTCGGATTTGGACAGTGGGACGTTTTCTTACAACGATCTCCCAAAAGGACAAACCGATCCAGGCTTAAAAAAATTTAGCCTCGGACCGGACAGAAAAGATCTGATTCCGTTGTTGAAAGATATCTTGCGAATCAATCCGAGGATCAAGATCATGGCCAGTCCGTGGTCCGCTCCCGTTTGGATGAAGGACAACAATAGCTTTATAGGCGGAAGTTTAAAGCCGGACCTATACGGAGTTTATGCCGATTATTTTGTTAAATATCTCAAGCAAATGAAGCTACAAGGGATTAAGATCGATACGGTAACTCCGCAAAATGAACCGCTGCACGGTGGAAATAATCCGAGTATGCTGATGACCTCATTGGAACAGACAAATTTCATAAAGAACCATTTGGGTCCGGCCCTCGAGCGTGCCGGCTTAAAAACAAAGTTAGTTATCTACGACCACAATTGCGATAAGCCGGAGTATCCGATCGAGGTTTTGAACGACCCCGAGGCAAATCGATTTATAGACGGTTCGGCTTTTCATCTTTATGGCGGCGATATTAGCGCGATGACGAAAGTCCACAACGCCCATCCCGACAAAAATCTCTATTTTACTGAGCAATACACAAGCTCAAACGGTGATTTTGGCGGAGATCTGAAATGGCATATCAAGAACGTTGTGATCGGGGCAACACGAAACTGGAGCAGAAATGCCCTTGAATGGAATCTGGCGACTGACGAATATTTTCGGCCGCACACAAACCTCGGATGCCATGTCTGCAAAGGTGCCTTGACTATTGTAAAGGGCCAGATAATCAGAAATGTGTCGTATTACATTATTGCCCACGCTTCAAAATTTATTCCGCCGGGCTCCGTTCGGATCGGAAGTAATATTGTGGGCGACCTGAACAATGTCGCGTTTAAGACACCGGAAGGCAAGCGGGTTTTGATCGTTGAAAACGACGGAACGACGGATGTCATGTTCAACATCAATTTTAACGGCAAATTCGCAACAACATCGCTTTTTGCCGGTGCTGTCGGCACTTATGTTTGGTAATAAAAGAGACATGAAAAATTTACAAATTGTATTCATCTGTTTGCTGGTAACGGTTGCAACACTTGCCCAGAAAAAGCCGGTCGTTAGGCCGTTTTCGACCAACGGCCGGACGGTCACGGTTTATACATCGGCTGATTCGACGAATTTACGACTGACGCAAACGGCGCAGTCAAAATTTATTGAGAAAAGACAGCCAACCGAAGGGGAGATCAGCGTTTTCGTCAATCCGAATAAAACGAGCCAAACCTTTCTCGGGATCGGCGGTGCGATCACCGACGCGAGTGCGGAGGTCTTCGCTAAATTGTCGCCCGCTAAGCAGCAGGAATTTCTACAGGCATATTTCGGCAAAGAAAAAGGTATAGGCTACACGCTTGCCCGCACGAATATTCATAGCTGTGATTTTTCGAGCGCGAGTTACACATACGTTTCCGAGGGCGACAGGAGCTTGAAATCTTTTAGCATCGAACACGACAAGCAATTTCGGATTCCATTGATCAAACGTGCTATGGAAGCGGCCGGCGGAAAGTTGACGCTTTACGCAAGCCCGTGGAGTCCGCCGGCATTCATGAAAAGCAACAACGATATGCTCAAGGGAGGAAAGCTGCTTCCCGAATTTTACCAGCCGTGGGCAAATTATTTCGTCAAATTTATCAATGCATACGAGAAAGAGGGAATTCCCATTTGGGGGCTGACGATCCAGAACGAACCGATGGCGACGCAGCGCTGGGAATCGTGCATTTTTACGGCTGAAGAAGAACGCGATTTTCTTAAAAATTATCTTGGTCGAACTTTGGCGAAAGCTGGGTTAGGCGATAAAAAAATCATCATTTGGGATCACAACCGGGATTTGATAACGCAGAGAGTTGACACGATTTTGGGCGACCCCAACGCTGCAAAATATGTTTGGGGAATCGGCTATCACTGGTATGAAAACTGGAGTGGCGGCACGCAGATGTTTGATAATGTTGGTGTTGTTCACGAAACCTATCCCGATAAGAAACTGATCTTTACCGAAGGAACTGTCGAAGCATTCAATCCCGCAAAATATCAGCTTTGGGCGAACGGCGAGCGATACGGACGCTCGATGATCCAGGATTTTAACAACGGAACGGTCGCCTGGACGGACTGGAACATATTGCTTGACGAAACAGGCGGGCCAAATCACGTCGCGAATTATTGCTTTGCGCCGATCCACGGCGATACAAAGACGGGCGAGCTGATCTACACGCCGTCCTACTATTTCATCGGACATTTTTCAAAGTTTATACAGGTCGGCGCGAAACGAGTGAACAGCGTCGCCAGCCGCAGCCAGTTGATGACGACTGCATTTATGAATCCTGATGGAAAGGTCGTTACGGTTGTGATGAATCAAAGCGATAAGGAAGTCAAATACAATCTAAGCATCGGCACACAGGCCGCGGAAATTACGATCTTGCCGCACGCAATTCAAACACTCGTTTTCTAGGTTTATGAAACACATCAAATGCCTTTCAGTCTCACTCTGCACTGTTCTGGTGCTATTGCACGTGCTGTCTGCGCCTGCTCAGCAAAGATCTATCGACCAGAGAGTTGACAGGCTCATCAGGCAGATGACCATCGACGAAAAAATTGGTCAACTGACGCAGTATTCGGGCGATTGGAAAGCTACCGGTCCGGTGACCTTTAAGGGTGACCACAAGGAGCAGATCAAATCGGGAAAGATCGGCTCGATGCTCAATGTTTTGGGTACAAACTACACGCGGCAATATCAGGAGATTGCCATGCAATCGCGGCTAAAAATTCCGTTGTTATTCGCTCAAGACGTGATTCATGGCTACAAAACGACCTTCCCGATCCCGTTAGCTGAAGCCGCGAGTTGGGATTTGGACGCGATTCGACTTTCAGCCCGAATTTCCGCAACCGAGGCATCGGCGAGCGGCATTCATTGGACGTTTGCACCGATGGTCGACATCTCCCGAGATCCGCGTTGGGGCCGCGTAATGGAAGGTGCGGGCGAAGATCCCTATCTCGGTTCTCTCATTGCATACGCACGGGTTAAAGGATTTCAGGGCAATCATTTAGGCGACATTGATTCCATTATGGCGTGTGCTAAACATTTTGCCGCTTACGGTGCGGCTGTGGGCGGACGCGATTACAATTCGGTCGATATGAGCGAGCGGCAGCTTTGGGAAACCTACTTGCCGCCGTTCAAAGCCGCCAACGATGCCGGTGTCGCAACCTTAATGAACTCGTTCAACGACATCAACGGCGTTCCCGCCTCAGGCAATAAATATATCCAACGCGATATTTTGAAGGGCAAGTGGAATTTTCAGGGATTTGTGGTCAGCGATTGGGGTTCGATTGGCGAAATGATAAATCACGGCTACGTGAAGGATGGCTCGGAAGCCGCGCTTTCAGCCATCACGGCCGGAAGCGATATGGATATGGAGAGCAATTCCTATCGTAACAATCTGGCACAGCTCGTCAAGGATAAAAAAGTGCCGATTGAGCTAGTCGATGAAGCCGTTGGAAGAGTCTTGCGTAAGAAATTTGAACTCGGGCTTTTTGATGATCCGTATAAATATTCAAATAGTGATAGAGAGCGCCAACAGCTAAACAACCCCGACCATCTCAAAGCAGTTCGCGATGTTGCAAAGAAAAGTATCGTATTACTGAAAAACGAACAGCAGATCTTGCCGCTTTCTAAGGACACAAAAACGATCGCGTTTATCGGTCCGATGGTCAAATCCGTCAAAGATAATCACGGCTTTTGGGCCGTTGATCTGCCGTGGGTTGACTACGACAAGCTGATCACGACGCAATGGGACGGCGTGAAGAATCATCTCGGGAAAGACTCTAAATTATTGTATGCCAAGGGCTGCGATGTGGACGGTAACAGCAAAGATGGATTTGCCCAAGCGATCGAAACCGCCATGCAAGCCGATGTCGTTATTTTGAGTATCGGCGAAGGTTGGAATATGAGCGGCGAGGCGAAGAGTCGAAGCAATATTCATTTGCCCGGCGTTCAAGAGGACTTGGTCAAGGCGATTCAAGCGACTGGAAAACCCGTTGTAGTTTTGATAAATGCGGGTCGTCCACTGGTGTTTAACTGGACTGCGGACAACGTTCCGGCAATTCTCTATACGTGGTGGCTCGGCACGGAATCGGGCAACGCAATCGCCGATGTTCTTTTTGGCGACTACAATCCATCCGGCAAATTGCCGATGACCTTTCCGCGAAGCGAAGGGCAGATCCCGATCTATTACAATCAGTTTAATACTGGCCGTCCAGCAAGAAATGATAATGACAAGGTCTATCGATCCGCCTACGTTGACCTGCAAATAACGCCGAAATATGAATTCGGTTACGGCCTAAGTTACACGACGTTTCGATACTCCGATATGAAACTAAATAAAAGCAGAATGCGACGCAACGACAAGATCGAAGTTTCGCTAAACGTTAAGAACACAGGAAAATTTTCGGGCGAGGAAGTGGTCCAACTATATTTGCGGGACAAAGTCGCCTCGCTCGTCCGGCCTGTTAAGGAACTAAAGGATTTTCAGAAAATCAAACTCAACGCCGGTGAAACCAAAATGCTGAAGTTCACGATCGATAAGGAAAAACTGTCGTTTTACAACCAGCAATTGAATTGGATAACCGAACCGGGAGAATTCGATTTGATGATCGGCTCATCCTCGGCGGATATTCGGGTGAAAGATACATTTATTTTAGAAAACTAGTTGGTGTTTACAAGGTGAGTAAGTGACAAGGAAGATGACCGGCCAATTCGCGGCAAGGTTCTCGACTTTTCATCAACAGTTCTGATTACGAAAACCTTAGTATGGGTAAAGAGAATACATGAATGTTTCTAAATTTGTTTTATTGACAATAATCTTTACTTTTTGCGTGACGATTCAGGCAAAAGTGACATTGCCGCATATCTTCTCGGACAATTTGGTTTTGCAGCGAGAAACTGCGATTCCCGTGTGGGGGTGGGCGAATGCAGGCGAAAAGATAACGGTAAGCCTTAACGCACAGGATGTTTCTGCGATCGCGGACGGCAATGGTAAATGGTCGCTGAAACTTAAGCCCGAAAAGGCCGGCGGTCCTTTTGAAGTAATTGTAGAAGGCGAAAATACGATCAACATCAGGAATGTTCTGGTTGGCGAAGTTTGGCTTTGCGCCGGGCAGTCGAATATGGAATGGACGGTCGGGCAGTCGATCAATGCCGAACAAGAACTTACCGCAGCTAATAATTCGTTAATCCGACACATCAAGATCTCAAAAACCATTAACACGATTCCACAGCAGGATTTCGATGACGGAGCGTGGCTGGTCAGCAACCCGGTAAACACGAAGGAATTTTCCGGCATTGGCTATTTCTTTGCGCGGCACCTATATCAAAAGCTGAAAGTCCCGATCGGCTTGATAAACGCCTCCTGGGGCGGCACAAATATCGAAACGTGGATCAGCCGCGAAGGCTTTGAATCGAGCGATGAATTCAGGGAGATGATCTCGCACTATCCCAAGGTAGATTTGGCCGAACTGGGGCGAAAGAAAATAGGCGGAAAACTCGAGCAAATTGAGAAATTGCAGGGAGTTAAGGTTAACGACTTTAACAGCGACGCGTTTTTGAAAATGGACTTTGATGATTCTCGTTTGCCGGCCTTAGATCTGCCCGGTTTGTGGGAAAGCCAGAGCTTGGGGGAATTCGATGGCGTCGTTTGGCTTCGCAAGGTCGTTACACTTAGTTCTGAACAAAGCAAAAGACGCGCGTCAATCGATCTGGCAAAAATTGACGACAATGACGTTACGTATGTCAACGGCGTCGAAATAGGAAAAACGAGTCAGTGGGACGCATGTCGGAAATACCAGATTCCAAGCGGAGTTTTGAAAGAAGGCAAGAACCAGATCGTTGTTAAGGTGACAGATACAGGTGGTGGCGGCGGAATTTACGGCGAGACGGCGGAGTTGAAGATGGTTTTGGGCGAGGAAAATATCGCGCTGAACGGTCAATGGAAATTTCAGGTTGAGAGCATCCAATCCGGCACGAACGTCAATTCGTTTCCTTCTCTGGCGTACAACGCGATGATCGATCCGATCATTCAATACGGGTTTCGCGGCGCGATCTGGTATCAGGGCGAGAGCAATGCGGGCCGAGCTTATCAATATCGAAAAGCATTCCCATTGCTGATAAATGATTGGCGGCAAAGATCTGCTAACCCGACATTCCCTTTTTATTTTGTGCAGCTTGCAACATTCAAAACGACTGGGAACAGCAACCAAGGCAGTGACTGGGCTGAACTTCGCGAGGCTCAAACCATGACACTGAAAGTTCCAAATACAGGAATGGTGGTAACGACCGATATCGGAAATCCAAAAGACATTCACCCGACCAATAAACAGGAAGTTGGAAGAAGACTCGCCGCGATCGCACTAAATCGAACCTACAAAAAGCGCATTATTGACAGTGGTCCGGCTTTCAAATCGATGAAAATTGACGGCAAGAAAATTGTGCTGACATTCGACAATATCGGCGGCGGTTTGACGACTACCGGCGAAAACGTCGGAGGCTTCGAAATCGCCGGAAGCAACCAGGTATTTCACGAAGCGATCGGAATAATTCAAGGAAATCGAATTATTGTTTCCGCCGAAAAAGTCGCGTTGCCGCTGGCAGTACGCTTCGGTTGGATTGGCGATGCCTCCGCCTGTAACTTATTCAACCAGGAAGGTTTTCCCGCCGTTCCATTCAGATCTGATGACTGGAAAACCGTGACGAAAGATGTGAAATATAAGATTATCGACCTCTAGGAGTAGGCTACGATTTGAACTATAAACCATGAATGAGACCTTCCAATTCAGCCGTAATAAATAGGGATTGGATGAAAAAAAACAAAAAAGACATTCATATAAAATCAATCCTAGTTCTGTCATTTTGGCTGGTTTGTCAGACTGTATTCGCTCAGGAAATTATCTTGCCGAATGAGGTGCGATTTAGCCGCGGTGATGATATGGAATGGGCGAGAGCGGAGTTTGATGATAGTCGCTGGGGAACGCAATCTTTAGGTAAGAGTTGGAAAGCCGCTGATATTCCAAGAGACGTTTTTGCCTGGTATCGAATCAAGATCGTCATTCCAAAAAGCCTCAAAAAAACCGCCGCAAAGAGAAACGGTTTGCTCTTAAACTTGGGAAAGATCGACGATGTCGATCAAACTTTTTTCAACGGAAAATTAGTCGGTTCGATGGGCAGCTTTCCGCCGAATTATGTCACGAATTGGGACAAGGTTCGCAGTTACACAATTCCCCTGGATTTGGTGAATTGGGGAAAAGAAAATGTCATTGCCGTGCGGATCTTTAGTCCGGATCCTGGTGGCGTCGGGATGTATGAGGGGCCGTACAAACTCTCGCCGCTGCAATGGTCAAACTACATCTCGGTTGAAACTTCGTTTGTTGAAACTGAGAACAACGGATTCATACGAAAGTTCAATTTCAAGAATAACGAAAACCTTCCGTTCACCGGCCGTGTGAAATATTGGATCAAAAATAAGCAAGGAAAATTGCTGTTATCTGAAACCAAACCAATTTATCTAAAGGGCGAGAAGAATTCCGTCACCGAGATCATTACTTCAAGATACGTTTCGACGAAGGAAAACATATTTAATGTCGGCTATGAAATCATAGAAAATGAGACATCGGCTTCGCTAACAAATGAACAAATCTACTTGTCCGATAAAGATATTGAAATCCCTGTTTCAAAGGAAGTTAAGCCTTTAGTCAAGGACAAAATAGTATCGAATTTCAACGCAATTCCTTTTCAGAATCAGCGATATGACGGATATCTAGGAACTCGATTCACGCAAAATCTGAATGAGCGGTTATTAAAAGTCGATGAATTCGGCTTGATGGGTTCGTATCTGAACCGGCCGGGAATTCATCCTTGGCAAGGCGAACACGTCGGGAAATACCTCGAAACGGCCTGCAATGTCTGGAAGCTTACGCACAATGCCGCTCTAAAGAAACAAATGGACCGGATAATGTATGAACTGATAAATACCCAAAAAGAAGACGGTTATTTAGGTACATACATGCCGGATCAATATTGGACAAGCTGGGACGTTTGGTCGCACAAATATAATCTGCACGGGCTTTTGGCTTATTATTCAACCACCGGATACAAACCTGCTTTAGAAAGTTCCAGGAAAATAGGCGATCTGCTCGTTCGAACTTTCGGCAAAAACAAGGGACAAAAAGATATCATACTGGCCGGCGAACACATGGGAATGGCGGCTACCAGTGTGTTGGACGGAATGGTCGAATTGTACAAATATTCCGGCAACAGGAAATACTTGGATTTTTGCTATTACATTTTGGACGCATGGGAACAAGAAAACGGCCCGAAAATAATTAGTGCGATATTGAAAACGGGCAGAGTTACCGACGTCGGGAATAGGAAAGCGTATGAAATGCTGTCGAATTATGTCGGTCTGATAAAACTCTACCAGATTACGGGCGATCCGAAGTTCTTAAAGGCAGTTGAATTAGCGTGGGCAGACGTAGTGAAAAATCGACTATATATTACGGGTACCACTAGCGACCACGAACATTTTCAAGAGGACAACGTGTTGCCCGCAGAAGCCAACGCAAATATGGGTGAAGGTTGTGTAACCACGACGTGGGTACAGCTAAATCAGAATCTACTTGCGATTACGGGTGACGTAAAATACTTAAATCAGTTAGAAAAATCGGTATATAACCATTTATTGGCGGCGGAAAACCCGCAAAACGGTTGCGTGAGTTACTACACGCCGTTGATGAATAAAAAACCCTTCACTTGTTGGATCTCATGCTGTCAATCAAGCGTTCCGCGAGGGATCGCTTTAGTCCCAAATTTCACGTTTGGAAATATCAAAAATGTGCCGTCGGTCCTTTTTTACGAGCCCGCTGTTTATAAGGAAAGTGTCCGCACCTCAGACCAAAAAAATATTGATGCGACCTTCAAAATTGAAGGAAATTTCCCGCAGAGCGGAAGTTTAAATATCACCATCGAAACTTCAAAATCAGCGAATTTTCCTGTAGCTTTAAGAATTCCATCGTGGTCTTCAAATTTTGTCGCAAAAGTTGGGAACAAAGAATATAAAGGCAATCCGGATGAGTTTATTGTGATCCGCAAAAATTGGAAATCGGGCGACAAAATAAATATCTCCTTTGAAATGCCGACAATCCTAATCCCAGGAGGGAAGTCCTATCCAAATCTAATTGCGTTCCAACGAGGTCCACAAGTTTTAGCGGTCGACGATTCGTTAAATTCGTTAGAGGGCTTTGGCCTAATTTCAAACTTAAAAGACGGTCTTGGAATCGGCACTCTTGATTTTGCAAACGAATCGACGATCTTACCGCCAAAATGGATCGGGGACCAAGCGTATTCTATTGAAATGCAGGGTAAAAAGATCTATCTGGTTCCTTTCGCAGAAGCCGGCCAAACCGAAGGCGATATGAGAGTATGGTTACCAATTCGCAACTTAGAAAAATGATCAGATGATAGACCAGCCGCAAGAAACGGAGAAAAATTATTTCATCTGGTAGACCCGGACAAAATCTACAAACATCTTCTGTGGGAAGCTCGTGTCGTCTATGCTTTTTCGTCCGCCCCAGTCGCCTCCGATCGCGTTGTTTATTTTGAGATGAAAATTTTGGTCGAAAGGCCATTCGTCGACGGTTTTATGCTGGTTGACGACAGTATTGTAAACAGCACCGTCCACTAGAAAATCGATCCGGTCGGGTGTCCATTCGATCGAATAGACGTGATACGTGTTGTAAACGTCCTCGACTGTGATCGCCTTGCCGAGCTGCGTCCCTCGCATGTGATTGTAGGTTTGGGTGTGTGCCGTGCCGTGAATGACGTTCGGGTCAAAACCGACGTGTTCCATGATGTCGATCTCGCCGCATTTCGGCCAGCCGACTGCATCGATATTCGCGCCCAGCATCCAGATCGCCGGCCACGAGCCAATCCCTTTCGGCAAGCGAGCCCGCACCTCGAGTTTGCCGTACGTCCAGTCGCCCAGGTTCTGAGTTGTAAGGCTGGCCGAGGTGTATTCCGAAAACTCGCGGTTCAACCGCCAATTTTTATCCGTGAACGATTTGAAATTTACGTTCCTAACCTTTTCGCGTCTCGATTCGATCAATAAATTGCCGTTTTCTACACGAACGTTTTCCTTGCGGCCGGTGTAATATTGCAATTCGTTATTGCGAATATAACCTGTTTCATAGCCCCATTTTTTCGGGTCGGGCTTGCCTTTGTAATCGAATTCATCCGCCCAAACGAGTTCGTATTTTCTGTCAACTCGATTGAAAAAATCTCTCAAGGTGAAAAAGGCTTTCTTTTTCAAACCATCGTTTGAGATCAGTCCCTTACGGTTATAGCCGTCTTGAATGTTTGGTAAATTCCGACGCGGCGAACGGAAATCAACCAATATCCACGGACTAAGCCCGCGAATATTCGGCATTTTTTCAATCATCTTAAGGTTTTGCTGATACAAATATTCCTGATACTCTTCGGTCCAGCGTTCGTCTCTCGCTCCGTGCAGGCCTTGTTTTGCATCGCCGCCAAATTCGGAAACAACAACGGGTTTATTGTAAGGCGTTTTCCAAACTGCCTTTTCCGCGTCCGCCAGATTTCCACCATACCAGCCCAGGTACTGGTTAAAAGCGACGATATCAAGATACTCGCCGATCTTGTCGTCGATCATTCCGACTCCGTTCTCTTGTCGAGTGAGCAGGGCCGCACTCAGCAATCGGGTAGAATCGAGCGTTTTTGCGTGATTGACCAAATTTATCAAAAACTGATTTCTCGCATCCGAAAGCGGCGTTTCGTTCGCCATCGACCAAATAATAACGGAAGCACGGTTTTTGTCCCGCGTAATGACCTCCGTCAATTGATTTTTGGCATTTTGCAGGACTTTTTCTTTGGTAAAATCCACCGTCCAATAGACCGGTATTTCCTCCCAGACGAGCAAGCCCATTTTATCCGCCAACCGCACCATATTTTCGTTATGCGGATAATGCGCGAGGCGGACAAAGTTACAGCCGAGTTCCTTCGCCCAAGTCAAAAGCCGCAGCGCATCGGCTTCAGAAGAGCCGCGCCCGCCGGTCGCATTTTCTTCGTGAATAGAGATCCCTTTCAGGAAAATTGACTTTCCGTTTAGCAAAATATCAGGCCCGACCGTTTCAATGGTGCGAAAACCGATGCTGTCCCTTATTGTTTGTGAGTTTGCCTTGATGAAAACCTCGTAGAGTGTTGGGTGTTCCAGCGACCAATATTTGAGGTTCGTGGTAGTTATTTCAAAGTGTGAGTTTGCACTAACTGTTTGATCGATTTTCAATTCCGGGATGCTGATCGAAACCTTTTCATTCGTTGGGTTATTCGTTTTCACAAATCCCGTGATCGTATTTTTGTCGCCCTTTTTAAGCTGAATCGTATAGTCCTGGACAAACGTTTCCGGTTCTTCGATCAGCAAAACGTCCCGTGTTATCCCGCCGTAGTTCCACCAATCGGTGTTGACGGTCGGCACGGCATCTTTGAGGCGAGTGTTATCAATTTTTAAGACCAGGTAATTACCTTTCGGCTTCACGATGGACGAGATTTCATAATTAAACGGCGTAAATCCGCCTTCGTGTGTGCCGAGTTTTTTGCCATTCAGATAGACCTCCGCCTTGTAATTGATCGCACCAAAATAGACGAACAGGCGTTTTTTGTCTTTCAGATCATAATCGAACATCCGTCGAAACCAAATGTTTCCTTCGTAATAAAGAAGTTTTTCGTCCTGCGAATTCCAGTCATTTGGAATTGTCATTTTCGGCGATTTGTCAAAATCATATTCGACCAGTTCCTGCTTATTTTTTGCGTGATAATTATTGTAAAAAGCCGAGGGCGAGCCGACGTTTTTCTGGTCATAGACATCCTGATGAAAGCTGTAATAGCCCATTTCATATGGATCGATGATGTAGTTCCAGGTCCCGTTTAATGAGGTCGTATTTCTGTTTACCGTGTTGGTGATCAGCTCCTGAGACAAGATCGCGGTTTGCAGACACGTCAAAACTGTGACTAGGTAAAGAGCCTTGATCAAAGGGAACTGATGCATATGATTTACTAAATGTCCGTCAGGAATATCTGCCCTTATTGTATAGGAATGCCTCTCAAATCGTCATATTGCGCAAGGAAAACCGCACTAGAGCGATGAAGGGATTATGCCCGCGAAATACGCGAAAGGACGCGAAAAAGGATTAAAAGGCAATTGAGCGGCGTGATCAACGCCTGCTGCCCGGCGTAATTTCCATGGATTTTTTTTCGCGTTCTTTCGCGTATTTCGCGGGCAAAAAATCCTAAGGAGCATGGCGGCTCTCCAAAACGAACGCGGAGAATAGTTTTGTCACTATGCAGGTGGTTCCGATTCTGCCGTTTCGGCGACGACGTCTTGCAGGGGCGGGTACATCTTCTGCCGTAAACGCAAGATGATGAACTGGTCAAAGAATACGATCGCGGCCATTACGACGATCATTATTACCGCTATGAATGGGCCAAGAGTGATGGCTTGATCGGACAGATTATTTAACTGGCGAAATTGGAAATATGACTGATCGAGCCAGAAGAAACGGAGCACCGCCATCGCGGCGAAATAAAGCAATGTGATCCACATCGCCCACGAACGGTTCGTCGCCCAGAGCACCGCATTTCCCAAAATAAGCAAGGCGATGGTTGTTATCCACAGCGTGGGCCAGGCGATGCCGGCGTGGTATTCGTAGCCCGCGGCGGCGGCGGCTGGCAGGCCGATGCTCAGGAGCCAACTCCACGAATAGAAAATAAAAAAGCCCATCGCGACAAGCGACAGGCCCAGAATTGCGAGATAAATTTTGCTCAGCATACGGCAGTTTTAACACGGAAATGCCAGAAAACAAAACGCAAAGGCCGTGAACCACACAGGAGCATGGAACACAAAGTTTGGTTTGAAAAAAACTATGTGTTCCCTATGCACCTATGCGGTACAAATAATTATCCCGGCTATTCCGGCTTGACTGTCAGATAGCTCGTTTGGCCGCGGCGGTTGACGAGCAGGACGACGGAGCGGTCGCCGGCTCCGTCCAGAGCCGAGCGAACGTCGGCGACCGAGCTAACTGGCTTGCGGTTGATCTCGAGGATCACGTCGCCGCGGGCGATGCCGGATTCGGCTGCTGGGCCGCTTTCATCTACCTCGGTCACGACAACGCCTTCCGTGCCGTCGAGGCCGAGCTGCTTGGCAACTGCCGGTGAGACCGGTTCGAGGCTAAGGCCGAGCTTGCCGCCCTGGTTCTGCGGGCCCGGACCGTCTTCGTTTCCGCCTGGTCCTGGTGCTCTCTCGGTGTCGAGTTTGGCTTCATCAAGTGTCGCGGTCAGATCGACCTGTTTGCCGTCGCGCTGAACCGTGATCTTGATCTCGGATCCGGGCAGGGAACTCGCGACCTTGTTGCGGAGAACGTTGCTGTCCTCGATCTTTTCGCCGTTAATGGCTATTATCAGATCGTTCCGCTTGATACCCGCCTTTTCAGCGGCCGAACCGCCCCGAACGTTGCTGACGATGACGCCTGTTCTTTGTTCGAGATCGAGCGATTTAGCCAGGTCGTCGGTGACATTCTGAATGTTGATGCCGAGCTGTCCGCGACGGACCTTGCCGTCCTTGATAAGCTGCTCCATGACCGATTTGGCCATATTAGAAGGGATCGAGAACGCGATCCCGATGTTGCCGCCGCCGGCTCCGCCGGAGAGGATCTGCGAGTTGATGCCGATCAGTTCGCCGTTGAGATTGACGAGCGCTCCGCCTGAATTTCCGCGATTGATCGGCGCGTCGGTCTGCAGGAAATCTTCAAAACTGTTGCCGTCGCTCAGCCCCGTCCGGCGGCCTTTTGCCGAGATGATCCCGGCCGTGACCGTTTGCCCGATGCCGAGAGGATTGCCGATCGCGAGGACGATATCGCCAACACGTACGCTGTCGGAATTCCCTAGATTCAGGAACGGCAAGCCCTGGCCCTCTATCTTTAGCACCGCGAGATCGCTTGGCTGATCGGTGCCGACGACTTTGGCGTCGTAGGATTTGTTGTCGCTCATCAGGACGGTGATCTTGTCCGCCCCGTCGACGACGTGATGATTTGTCAGGATCGAGCCGTCAGCCGAAACGAGAACGCCGGAGCCGACGCCGCGTTCGACCTGTGGGCGCCGATTCTGCTGCGGCATCTGAAACTGCTTGAAGAAATCATCCGCCGGGCCCTGCTGCTGAACGCTAGCTTTCGTCGCTTTATGTTCGGCTTCGATACGAACGACGGCAGGCGACGTGCGTTCGACAACGTCGGCGTACGACGTGCGGTTGCCATCAACCACCAGCGGAGCCGCCGGAGCTGCCGCGGGTTGATTGACCGGCGGCGTTTCAGTCCCGCCAAGAAGCCCGGTCTTGCATCCGGAAACAACCGCAGCCAAAACAAACGCGAGGATAACTACCAAATTCTTAATGCTCATTTTCGAAGAATACCTCAATACACAAATAGTAAAATATGAATTATAACCTTGTCAGGCGTGAAACATATCTCTTTTACGACGCAAATGTGAATGTTGTTCGAAAAAATGACCGGCGAAGCCGACTGGAGCTCAAGCGTCCCGCTTGCCAAGCGGTTGAAAACCGCTAATGGGCCGATGCTGGATTCAACTTGATAAACATGAACAGGGTAACTCCGCGCGCGGCAAGCGGGACGCTTGCGCTCCAGTCCACTTCTCTGGTCGAAGTTTCCGCTCTCAAAAACCTTTGACCAATCTCGCATTTTCCTCTACCAAACTCAGCAGTTTTTAACGACAAACTACCAAACTCCTTCGACCAAATCAGGTATTCATCACAAATTCGTTCGATAAACAGGGCGTTTTATTTAAAGTGTGAAACGTTTCACACTTTTCATCCCGAAAAATCGTGCGCAGGTGTTTTTACACGATTTGATCACGTTCATTTTTGCGATTTTTAACTCTTCGATTCAAAAAAAGGCCGCCTTTTCAGACAGCCGATTTTGATCAAGTGTTGGTTTTTCGATCTACGGAACGTCGATATTCATCTCGCGGCCTGAGAAGCTGAATGTGGGGCGTTTGCGGCCCTTCATAAATTTCGCTGCGGTCTGCGATAGTGCTGTGATGATCATCGGCAAAGCGATCGACGGGTCGCACGGGACGTAGGCCGTTGTCGCTCCACGGATCAGTTTGCCGAACGTGGATGTATGATTGCCGCCATACGATGGCGTGCGGATGTCGAGCGGGGCACTGTCCGTGGTGATCGAGATCGCATACTTGTGGCCGCGCGGCGTTGTGCGGGTGATGTATGACGACATTTCGGCGATATTTACGATATTCTGGCTGCTCGCACTGCCGAGCGAGATGATGCCCGAGTGGCGTGTTCGCTGAGCAATCGTGCTCATTTCCATCGTGTCCTGAGTCGTGTCGAACATGATCTGGATCTTCTTCTCAAACTTGGCTCTCGCGATGCCGATAGCGATCTCCGAACCCGGCAGATCCGGGCAGAAAACGGGGATGCGGGCCTTGAATGCAGAGGTCAGAATGCCGTCTTCGTGGGCGATTTCCGAGAGTTCGCGGCCGAGCAGGTGGAGGAATTCGCGGATCGAGTACGGACGGCTCAGCTCGAGCTGGTTGATCACGCTGCCGATCCATTCGTCGGCCTCCTGATACTCTTCGCGGTTGGCCATTACATCGCCGAGGCGAAAAACGTCAGAGCCTTCCAGCTCATCGTCACTCATGCTCGGATGTGCCTGATAATGATTGCGTCCGAGGATCTCGTGGATGTCGTGATAGAGCACCGTTCCCGACATCACAATGACGTCGACAAAGCGGTTTTTGATCACGTAGGCCAGTAACCGACGCATTCCCGACGTGATCAGATTGCCTGATCCGCAGAGGTAAATGGTCGAGTTGTCATCGAGCATATCGAGCCAGATACGATGGGCTTCGGCGAGCTGTTTTGCTCCAAAACCGGCTCCCTCCATTTTTTCCAAAAGGCCCGCTACGGAGCGGTCTCGGTCGATCGGCACCGGACGTGTCGGGACCGTTAAAAATTTCGAAGCCTTTGTCTTCTTTTGAGCTACCATAATTGTTTACTTGTTTAATTTCTATATTTTGTAGGCAGTTGGCGGCAGGCAGTTTGCAGTTAACACGGTGACCGACTGCCAACCGCCAACTGCTAACCGCCTACTACTTACTTCCCATTCGGGGTCAGATACGTATAACTTTCGACCTGATCCTCGTAAAACTCTATTACCTTGCTGCCTTCCGTATTGGAAAGCTTACCTTCCTTGATTCGCTGCAGCACGGACTTTCTGAACGTGTCATGCAGCTGTCCCGGATCGAACCTGACCGAGCCGACGGCGTCGCCGAGGGTCGCTCCGTAGATAACTTTTTTTATTATGTAACCGTCTTCACCAATAAAAACGTGGGCTTCGTGCGGCATTCCGAAAAGGTTATGGTTGTTGCCCATAACTTCCTGGTAAGCTCCGACCAGCATCATTGCTAAATAATATGGCTCATTTTTGACGAGCTTATGCAATTCCAACACGGATTTTACGTCGTGCAGATCCACGAACTTATCCACAATCCCATCGGAATCACAGGTTATATCACAAAGCGTAGCATATTCTGTGGGCTTTTTGTTGAGTTTATGTATTGGGATGATCGGAAATAGTTGTTCCAGTGCCCAATTGTCCGGCATCGAGCGAAAAACTGAGAAGTTTGCGAGATATTTTGCACACATCAGCTGGCGCAGCTCGTCGAATTCCTCTGCAACGTACTTTTTTAGTTGGGCAAACTTGTCCGCCGCTTCGCAGATGTCCCAAAAAAGGACTTCGCCTTTGCCCTTCGCCTCGAGCGATATCAGGCCGAGATTGAACATCGTAAACAACTCATCGCGGTTCTCGATAGCGTCGTGGTAATATTCGCGATAATTCTTGGCGTTGATCGTCTCGCGCAGGTCGTGAAGCTCCTTGACGGTCGGCGGATCGTCCGCATTCAGCGTTAACGGAACATGGCTCTCGACAACTGTTTCGATCTCGTCCTGGATGTTCGTGACGAGAATTGCGTGATATGCCGATAGGTAACGACCGGATTCCTGAATGATCGTCGGATGCGGCACATTCTCATCATCGCAGACCGTTTTGATGACGTAAATTACGTCATTAGCGAACTCGCGGGCATTGTAATTTGCTGAGGATTCGAACGAAGTCCGCGAGCCGTCATAATCAACCGCCATACCGCCGCCGACATCCAGATATTGGATCGGGATGCCCATTTTATTGATCTTTGCGTAGGTTCGAGCGGCCTCCTTCATCGCATTTTTTATGCGTTTGATATCCGTGAGCTGCGAGCCAATGTGGAAGTGAAGCAACTGAAGCATATCGATGCGTCCGGCTTCCTGCAGGCGATGAATCACCTCGAGAATCTCCGTCGTTGTGAGGCCGAATTTAGCCGCTTCGCCGCCAGATTTTTCCCATTTTCCAGAGCCTTTGGAATAAAGCTTTACGCGGACGCCGATCGTTGGGATTTGGGCCTCGGGGTTTTCACCGTGGATCTTTTCGGCGAGGTCAAGCGTGTGATCGAGTTCGCTGAGTTTTTCGATCACTATGACGACATTCTTACCCGCCGCAGCACCGGCGAAGGCAAGCTCAATAAACTCACGATCCTTAAAACCGTTCAACACGAGCAAGCTGTCTTTTGCCTGTTCGAGCCCGAGAGCGGCGTAAAGCTCAGCTTTAGAACCCGCTTCGAGCCCAAAGTTGTAGCGGGTACCTTCCCGCAGATATTCCTCGATGACAGCTCGATTCGAATTGACCTTCATCGGGAAAACGCAAAGATGGCCGCCCGCGTATTCGAACTCTTTGATCGATTTACGAAAGGCCGTCTGTAGCTTTCGAATCTGGCCAAATAGAAGCTGAGGGAAACGCAGAAGGACCGGCGTGTTGACCCCACGTTTTCTGAGGTCATCAACGATCTCTTTAACATCGGCGGTGAAATTCTCGTTCTCCGGGGCCCGGACAATCAGATTTCCTTTACGGTTAACCCCGAAATAGTCGGCTCCCCAGTTATCTATTCCGTAGGTTTCAATGCTTTGTTCAATTACAGTGCTCACTCTTTACCGCTCTCCCGTTACGATGCCGAATAGAACATTATGCAACAAAACTTAATAGCTTAGTTAAAATCCCGAAAAAAACAAGCGCAATATTTTAGGGTCTAGAGTAGTTAAGCATCAAAGAGGCTGAGTTCTCAACATAGACAAGAGTGTTTTATAAAGGTCGCCAAATCGGTGGTTAAACCTGAACTC
>JBEBJB010000007.1:0-137267 GCA_040080065.1 Pyrinomonadaceae bacterium | reverse complement strand
TAATGTCATTACGGTTTCTCCTGTCAAAGAACAAAATCTTGTCGTTCAACATTGATTCTAGTTCAATGCCCTGAGAAACCGTCTTTTTAACATCAGATTGACACAGATGAACAAGGATAAGAAATCAATTTCATTTCACGGTATTTGCGTTCATCGGCGTCCATTTGTGTTTTGATCTCCTCCCTTTGCGTTCTTTGCACCTTAGCGACTTTGCGTTAAATTTCTTATCTAAAAACAGATGAACCGAATCCTATTCGTACTCGCAACTTTCCTATTAACGTCCACGATCCACGCACAGCCCGGGGCGCAGATCGATCTTGTTCAGTTCGAGCGGCGTGCGGTGATGTCAAAAGAACTTGGAGCGACTCACGTCGTCGTTACCGAAGGCCTGCCGCTCGCGACTTGGGAAGCCGATCCGAGCGATCCATATCCCGCGTGGTTTATGCATCACATCAGTATGCTCAAGGTTTTTCCGCCGAAGGACGTTCAGCCGTATGTGAATGCCGAATACGCCGCGAAAGTCTCTTTGATCCTCGAAAAACGCTGCGAGATATTGCGAAAACTCGGCCTCAAAGCGATCTGGAATGCCAACGAACCGGGCGTCATGCCCGAAGCGTTTTTTACCGCCTATCCCGAACTCCGCGGGCCGCGTATTGATCAGCCGAACCGGTCGACAAAAGCTCATTTTGCTCCCAGCTCCGACGACCCTGAAACGCTGCGGATATACCGCGAATCGATCCAGCTTCTGCTCAAACGCTGTCCCGATGTGGAGCTTTTTAATTGGGTTACGACCGACGCAGGTTCCGGTTTCGATTACGCCCCCGGACTTTATCCCGGGCCGAACGGAAACACCAAATACAAAAATCGCCCGATGGAAGACCGCGTTTCGGGCTTCATGATCAACATCCAAAAGGCGGCAAAGGAGGCGGGACGCGACATCGCGATCCACCTGCGGCCGATCGAGCCCAGGCAGTGGATGGTGCCGACCTTTTCGCCGGAAGTTCTGCGCGCAATCGTCCGCCTTTTGCCTCGCGGCCTCGCGGTTCAGGGCCTCGAAGGCCCGGACGGACGTGCATTTGCCGGAGCGGGAACGGGCGGCGGCGGGACTTTCTCGCCGGTGGTCGGCATGGTCGTGCCTTCATTCAGCCAACGAACCAGCGACGTTCAGCCGCGTGTTGTGGTGAGCCTTGGCGATGCTGCGAGTACGGATTTCAACTATCGTCTCCTCAAAGCCACGCGTAATCTGCCGCAAAAAACTCTTTCGGAACGGATCGCCGCCCTGCGTACATTTGCTGTGACAGAAGTTGGCGAGGAACAAGCCGATAATCTCATCGAGGTGTGGAGTTCCCTAAACGCCGTCGAACAAAACCTGAACAGCCTCAATTTCGGAGCGATGCTCCGATTCGGCCATATCCTCAACCGTTGGGTCACGCGGCCGATGGTTCCGTTTCCGGATAGGCTGACGGCGGACGAGAAAAAGGACTATCGTCGTTTTCTTTTCCAAGCAAAAGGTGAAGAGCAGGCCGAGAATCTTGCCGATATCCAGGGCATGAGAATGTACGAAGGCTGGGGAGCGAGACTCCTCTTCCAACGCAATCTCGAATTAACAATGCCACAAATGCGAAATGCCCAAACGCGCATTGAAAAAATTCGCGATTCCGCAAAAACTGACGACTCACGGAAATACTGGGATCTGACAGCCAAACGATTACAAGCCGCAACCCTGCTGCTTCAATCCGCCGACAACATGATCGCGTATCAGGCCCAGCTCGACCGCGTCAAAAGCCTCGATATCGCTCCTGAAGCCAATCCCGTCCTCGGCGTCCAATCAGGCTGGGACCGAGCCGATCTAATGGAAACTGCCCGCCGAGAGATCGACACAATGATCGCCCTCAAACGCCTGTTAGACAGTACAAAAGATCCGATCCTCGACCTCGCCCCAACCGCCGACGAAGAGTCAATAATGCGACTCGGCCCTAACGTTTCCGCCCAGATCAAGCACAAGATCGATACGATGAACGCTCACTGGCTGGATTACGACCGATTATTTACTAAGCCGAATCCGTAATGATTCTTTAATACTAAAACGCCAGAGCGGTTACGGATTGTTCCGCAAGTCAGAAGCGCCTGCGTGAGCGGGTTCCGGGTCAGAACCGCCTGCGTGAGCGGGCGGCGCAACCGCCGTTAGTGATCAAGCAGAGTGTCAAGGGGCAACGCGATCACGGAGCCTTGCGTGGCGCGATTGTCGAGTTCGTGCCGCCCGCTTACGTAGGCGGTTCTGACCGTTCATGGCTAGGCAGTTTTCTTATGACACTGTAGGCACTGCATGTTTGTTGGTCCTTTCTGCAGCTTGTTCGTTTTAGCAACCTCCGTATGACATCCGGCACAGTTGCGGTGAAGGGCTTGTTGGTTCGTCAATGAGATGATCGCCGTACTCGATTCGTGTTTGATCTCAGGGATCGCAGCGAGCAGTTTTGGTTTTTCACCAGCACGGGAGTGACAGTCGCGACAGGCGGCAACGCCGGCGACGGCGGCTCCTTTGGCAAACAGATCCGCAGTCAGTTTCGTGGTACGGTCGGTTGGCCACGCGGTTTTCAACGGCGGATGCTTGAGCAGGTCCGCAGCCGGCTGAGCGGTGTGATGACACTCGGTACAACCGATCGGGCCGGTTCCGTCGATGCTGTATGTTCCACCGTTGTGCTTAACGTGATTGAATGTTACCTGGCCGAGCTTAGCATCTTTCCCGAGTATGACGACCTCAGGCATCTTTACTTCATCGGGCAGTTTGACTTGCGCACGACCTGGGTTTGCGAAGAATGTTACGGCGAGTATGGGAATGCCTATAAATATTGCCAAGACGATCCCGAGCAGCATAATCTTTTTCATAGATAAATCCTCTCTTATAACTAGACTCCGTTGATCGTATCGCCAACACGTACGATTGTCGGTGACGTAGCTCACAAAGGGCCCCGCCGAAGCTCGACGAGGCCCTTCTTCGTGGATCGATTTTTCGACCACTAATTGAAATTATGTTCGGTGGCGTCACGGAATGCCTGAAAACCGATCGCCCTCAATCCGTCGGCGGTGATGTCCGGCGAATTGGTCACCGTCACGAGGTAGTAATCCTGCGGGAACTTGATGATGATCGATCTCCAACCGCCGGCGACGCCGTTTGACCAGGCGACATTTGGCATGTTGAAATTGGTGCCGAAATACGCACTTGATTTGTTAAAGCTCCAGACCAGCCGGTCGGCCGGGGCCATGTCGTCGGTGTGCATCAGGTCGCGAGCTTCCTGATTGACGATCAAATCGGTCGCTGCAAAGTGAGCCAAGTAATTAGCCAGCGCCCTTGCTGAGAGATAGTAACCGCCGTGTCCACCACAGTGTCCTTGTGTGTCGATCGAGCTTGTGATCTGACCAGTGGTCGCGTCACTTACCGAGTTGTAACCGTATGCGGCCACATTCTGAAGCGTGTTCGCGGCGTCGCAGTTCGGGTAGATCTTTGGCGTCATCTTGTCCCAAATCCGTGTTTTCATTAGGTTGTGCATGTTATTTCCCATTCCCTGGCGAAAATAGGTGTCCGTTTGAGCATCGGTCCAGCCGTACATGTTTTGGGCATTGTTGTAAGACTGTTTTGCGCTTGAGGTCGAATACGCTGGCAGCAGATAGCCGTTGAGCACGTAATTGATGTTGCTGTATTCGCGAACATCAAACTGAGCAGGGTTGAAACCGTCGGGATCTTTCAGAAAACCAAGAACCGTTCGATTATTGGGTTTCTGATCGTCGAATCCGGATCTGTGCTGTAGCAACTGACGGAACGAGATATCCTCAACACCGGCTTGCATCCCGTTGGTCCATGCATTTGGCATAACAGTCCAGATCTTTCGCTCGAGCTTTTGGTTCAGCGTTAAACCGTTGTCGTACTGTGCAGGCCCATTCGGCTTCAACATCAAACCGAGCATCGCCGTGCCGGATAGAAATTTTGCGAGACTGCCGATGTTGGTCGGCGTGTTGACCGTCATTGGAACGTTGCCGTCGGCCGCATTTTGGGCGAGTCCGCCAGCGTCTTCGGAAACGACCTGACCTTTTTTGATAAGCACGTACTGATAACCCATCACGTTGCCGTCGAGACCGTTGACCATTGCGGTGTCAAAAGCCTGCTTGTTGAAAGTGAACGTTGTAAGTCCACCGACCTGTGCGGACGCGATGCCCGCGAGAATTGCCATTGTTGCAAACGATGTAAGTAAATTTCTGAGTTTCATGATGTAAGACCTTTCCTCTTTTTTATTAATATTTGGCTGGCGTTTTTTTCGCCGCTCATATAGGAATGCGGACGAGGATCGGAAAAACTATCATGGTGATAAAAAAAGACTGGAACGGCGAGCATCCTTGCTTGCCACACCGCTGCTTCCGCGGTGTTACCGTCTTTCGTAATGGGCAAGTTGACCAAGGATCGACATCTAACGCCGGAGGAACCGGCGTGGCAAGCAAGGATGCTTCCGCTCCAGTCTTTATTTATCCGAGTAATCGAGTTTGATCGAGTTCATGCCGCGGAGAATGACCTTTTGGCGACGGACGACACGTTTGCGGTTCTTTGCGGGGTTGAAGACGTTGAGCGGGGACGGGATCATGGCTGAGAGGAAGGCGGCTTCCTCTCGGGTCAGGTCGGAGGCGGATTTTTTGAAATACGTTCGAGCTGCGGCCTCGGCTCCGTAGATGCCGTCGCCCCATTCGATGACGTTTAGGTAGATCTCGAGGATTCGTTTTTTGGTCAATTCACGTTCGAGGAAATAGGTGTAAACGGCCTCGCGGCCTTTGCGCAGGAAGTTGCGATCCTCGGAAAGAAAGAGATTTTTTGACAACTGCTGGGTCACGGTCGATGCACCGCGTTTAAAGCTCGGCATCGGCGGTATCCAGTCGTCTTCGCTGGGTTTACAATCCTTCTTTGGCGTGTTCGCGGCCTTGGCTTCCTGTTCGCACTCTTCGCGGGCTTCTTTTTCGCCTTCCTTAACCGCCTCATCCCACGCGGCCTGGATCGCGTCCCAGTCAAAACCGTTGTGCTGGAAAAATCGCGAATCCTCGCCCGCGAGCACGGCCCGCTGCAGGTTTGGCGAGATCTGTTCCATCGGCATCCAGATCATGAATTTCTTCGGTTCTTTGCCCTCGGCTTTTGCCTCGGACAGACGAAATTCGATCATTGATGATGTCGTGGGATTCTCAGTCCGTAGCCGCGAAATGGCCGGAAATGTGATAAGTTCGTACGCCAGCCACACAGCGATGGCTCCAACAAAAATTAAGGTTAGAACTTTGATCCAGTACCACATTTGTTAAGTAGGAATTATCAAATAGGATTTACGTTTTGTAAATCGCAAGTGTTCGGTATTTGTTTGGTTTACCGGAATTGAACAGAACGCTTCCATTGCTTGAATTGTCCTCACGATTACGGCTATTCTGTTATCTAGGTATAATCCTGACTAATAGCGAGGGAACAAGATGGGACAGCACGATAACGTTGTGGCGGTGATACTCGGCGGTGGTGCAGGCTCGCGGCTCTTTCCACTAACCGGCGAACGCTCGAAACCTGCGGTTCCGCTGGGCGGTACGTATCGGCTAATCGACGTCCCTGTTTCGAACTGTATCAATTCCGAGATAACGCAGATCTTCGTATTGACGCAGTACAACTCGGCGTCTCTAAATCGCCACATCTCGCGAACATATCGTTTCTCAAGCTTTTCCTCTGGCTTTGTCGAGGTCCTGGCCGCGGAACAGACAAAGGATAACCCCGAATGGTTTCAGGGAACCGCCGACGCAGTTCGCCAAATGCTGCCGCACCTGCGAGACTGGCGCGTCGATACGCTGCTGATCCTGTCGGGCGACCATCTTTATCGGATGGACTACCGAAAATTCCTCGACCGTCATTTCTCGACCGGTGCTGATCTGACAGTTTCCGTAGTACCCTGCCGGCCTGATGAAGCCCCTGAATTCGGCCTGCTCAAGGCCGATCCGGACGGGCGGATCGTCGAATTCAAGGAAAAGCCAAAGGGCGATGAACTCGACTCAATGCGTGTCGATACGACCAGCTTCGGCCTGACGGCGGACGAATCGGCCGGACGGCCGTTTCTGGCGTCGATGGGCATTTATGTTTTCAATTACAATAAGCTCGTCGAACTGTTAAAGACGGATAGCTCGTGGGTCGATTTCGGCCGCGAGATCATCCCGGCGGCTATCGAGAAATATACCGTTCAGGCACACCTTTTTAAGGATTATTGGGAAGACATCGGTACGATCCGCGCATTTTACGAGGCCAATCTGGATCTCGCCGCGCCGCTCCCGAAGTTCAATTTCTTCGACGCCTCGGCACCGATCTACACCCGCAGCCGCTATTTGCCGCCGTCGAAACTGCTCGGCTGCGACATCGATAATTCAATGGTTTCCGAAGGCTGCATTCTGAACGGCGTTCGCATTCGAAAATCGATCATCGGCCTCCGAAGCCGCATCGACAGCGGTGCGAACATCGAGGATTCGATAGTCATGGGCTCGGACATTTTCGAATCGATCAGCGAGATCCGCTCGAATATCGACAGCAATACACCTCACATCGGAATCGGCGAAAACACGGTCATTCGTCGCTCCATCATCGATAAGAACGTCCGTATCGGCAGCAACGTAAAACTGTTGAATAGGAATAATATTGATTTCTACGACGCGCCGGACAAGTCGTTATATATCCGCGAAGGCATTATCATCGTACCCAAGAATGCGACAATACCGGACGGGACTGAGATTTAGTGAATTTGCGGCTTTTTGCGGTTTAGGTACGTTTCGCGGGCTCTCACGACTACGCCTTCCCTATCGACCTTTACCTTCACGCTGCTTGATTTTCCAGCCACGCGGTCCTCGCTCGGATAGTAGCCAACGCTATAGAATTCACGAAGCTCGCTCGCGATTCTCGAATAAGCTTCTGCGAGATTGCCTAGAGACGTTGCGTCATAACGACGTCCGCCGGTACGAATGGCGAGCTGATCCAGATATTCCACGGCTTTTTCATATTCCGCGGCGGTAGTTCCCTGAGCGCTGGGTGTCATGATCGTAGGGAGAATGTTCGGCAACGGATTGCCGCCTTGCGTTGGTATAGATATCTTCGGCTGCTGGACGATCGGACCATTCTTCATACTCTGAACGTCAGCGAAAGTATCGTATCTGATGGTATAGATAAGGGAATCGAGTTCCATCGCATCATGCAGATTGTTAAGGTCATTTGACCGCCGACTCGTTGTATCGACGCCGTCGCTGAATAGAATTATCGCCTTACGCCCATCAATATGGCGCAGTCTGTCATTGATAACCAGGTCGATCGCCTCGTACAGACTTGTGCCAGTCGTTATCGCTGTCGATTTTATCGCCCGATAGATCTCTTTGCGATCGTTGGTGGCCTCGCAAAGTACGTGAACGTCTCCATCGAAAGAAATAACCATAACCCGGTCGAGGAGACGAAGCTGATCGATAAAAGCAAGAGCCGCCGACTGTATCTCGTTGATCTTGAACTTTGTCGAGTAGCTCATATCGAGCATCAACGCGACAGTGAACGGCTCGTTTTCGTTTGAAAACAGCGCGATCTCCTGTTCTTTTCCGTTTTCGAATACCTTGAAATCTTCCTTTGCGAGCCCACCGATGAAGCGGCCCTTTTTGTCCATTACACGCACGGGAACGGAAACAAGCTGAGTGTTGACCTTGATAACCTCGCCGTCATCAGCAGTGGTTGCAGTCGAATTTCCGGCTGACACAACGGGCGTGGCCTTCGTAACCGGCGTGGGTGTCGGCGTCGATTCTGCTCGCTGATTCTTCTTTCCGTCGGTCTTTACCTCGGTACGGCCCGCTTGCGCAAATACACCGACGGCGAAAGCCGCAATGAAGATGAACAGGGTAGTTGAGAGTTTGAATTTCATCGGGTTATCCCATTTTTCAGCATCTACGATGCTCGATAGCTATATTAAAGATGCAAAACGGAAAAAAAGGAAGTCATTTTTTCTGACCTCCTTTGTTCCAGTTTATTTTCAGCTCGCGTCAGCGGCCGGCTACATTTCTGTCCGATTGGCCGACAACATAGCTGTTCTTCGCCCTGACAACAACATTCGGACGCATCACGCGGATCTTGATCTGCTTGCGGTCACCGACCTTGCCGACTGCTTCAGGATAGTAACCGAGCGAGTATTGCCGCCTAAGTTCCTCGGCGATCCCGGCGAATGCCGCATCGACGTTGTAGATCGAGTCGGCCTCAAACTGCCGCCCGCCGCTGTTGATCGCGAGCGATTCGAGATACTTTCGGCCCCGCTCATATTCGTTCGAATTTGCTCCGCCGCCACCGCGGCCGCCAGAACCAATATTTACATTTCCACCGCTCAGGATCGCTCCCAGTATGTCGCCCATCGTGACGCGCCCGCCGCGCCCGGTTCGCGGCATCGGCCGATTATTGCCGCCACCACCGCCCATGTAGCCAGACGTATCATAGCGGATAGTGTAGAACAGCGCATCGACCTCCTCAGTATCTTTCAGAGTGCTGTCATAATTTGCCCGTCGCGAGGTCGTATCGACACCGTCCGAAAAAAGCACGACGGCTTTCCTTCCCTGAATGTTGCGGAGCTGCTGCTGAATAACGTAATCGACCGCCTCATACAGGCTCGTGCCGTCGCCAAACTGCGCCTGCTGAATAGCTCCGCGAAGGACCGCGCGGTTATTCGTCGGCTGACACATTACCTGAACGTGCTGGTCGAACGCGACGACCATAACTTTATCCGCTGGCCGCAATTGCTCAGTGAACGTGATCGCCGCGTTCTGGATCTCCTCGATCCTGAACTGCGTCGAAGGACTGACATCGATCAATAAAATAACCGTAAACGGCTGCTCGACGGATTGAAAATAATCCAGCTTTTGCTCGACTCCATCCTCAAAGATCTTGAAATCCCTCTGCTGGAGACCCGAAATAAAACGTCCGTCGCGGTCAAGCACCGAAACCGGCATCGTCACCAAATTGGTTTCGACACGTATGACCTCATCATCCTCAGGCGGTGTCGCGGTCGGGTTAGCGGTTGGTTTATTGCCGTTTATCAAAACCGGCGGCCCCGAATCCTCGACCGTGACCTGCGGAGCATTTAGAATGCGCGGCGGGGTGGCGGTCGGAGCGACACGCGGACGCGTCGCGGTATTCGTCTGTCCAAACGCTCCAACCGCAAGCGTCCCCAATGTGATCAAAAAAACTGTTAGCTTTTTCATCGAATCTTATACTCCGCACCGATCAGTTACTTTGGGGAAAGCGACGTTTTGATTAGGTTTCGTACGATTTCGTTGCTATGAATTTTTGTCGAGAAATTCGATCGCCAGATCGTGAAATTTACGTCTCACGGAATTGATATTCACGAACGGCAAACCGTGGTTGTGAGTACGGTTCGTCAGTAATATAAACACCCGCTCCTTCACCGGATCGATCCACAAACTCGTCCCCGTAAACCCAAGATGCCCAAAGCTTTCGGGCGACATATATTGCCCGGCAGTACACTCCGGCGTGGTCGCGAGCTGGAATGCAAATGAGCGGTGTTCGTTCATTCCATTCGTAAAATTATGGGAAAATCTACCGCAATCCTCTCGCCACAAGATGAAAGTATGGTTTTCCATAAATTGCAGAGCGATTGACAACATCTCGGTCGCGGTCGAAAACAACCCCGCATGCCCTGCGACACCGCCCATAAAATACGCATTCCCATCATGAACCTCGCCCCAGATCGTGTCGGTGCGAAACTGACCTTTCGCGGAATCGACGGCATATCCCTGATCAATACACGTCTGCCGTTCAAAGCCATTCCCCAACTCGCAGGCCGCAATCCGCCGTCGAAGTTCTACCGCCGGGCGAAAACGGGTATCCCACAAACCTAGCGGTTCAGCGATCTCGCCCTCGATGACCCGATCAAGCGGAATTGAATGCAACTTCTCGATAATGCGTCCGAGCAGAATAAAATTTGCATCGCTGTAAACTACGCGGCTTCCGGTTCGGTAGTCGAGCAGGGTTGCTGCAACATTCGCCGCGATCTCGGTCGGGTCGTTGACCAGCAAATAAAACGGCTTCCACGCCGCAAAACCCGAAGTATGCGCCAGCAAATGCTTTACCGTGATCCGGTCTTTTCCGGCTATCTGGAATTCCGGCAGGTATTTGGAGATCGGCGATTCGATGTCGAGTTCGCCCGAACCAGCCAACTGTGCGGCAAGCAGTCCACTTACCAAAACCTTAGTCAAACTCGCCAAATCATATATCGTATCTGTTGTCGCCGCGATCAATTCCGGCTCAACGACGGCATGACCAAGGGCCTCGTGCATCACGATCTCGCCTTTTTCCGCAACGAGATAAACCGCCGACGGAAAATCATTTGCGGCAATACGTTCGGTCAGAAATTTTGAGATCGCTTCGCTCATATTACGTTTATCCTAACTCTCACACCGCATAATTGACACACGGCGGCAGCGGGAATAAACTTTTCGTATATTTTTTCTGGAGGTTTTTTGTTATGAGCAAAGTAGAATCAGCTGATTTGATATTAAAGTTGTACGATCTTCGTCGCGAGGCAAAAATGCGGGAAGCCAGGAACTGGATCTTCGGGTTTAACCCCACCAGCGCCGAAGAATATTGGCAGACAATGATGGATCCTGAGGTCGGCGCCTATCTGAGAATGGTCTCGTCATATTGGGACATGGCCGGTGCTCTCGTTAATCACGGAGCCATCGACGCCGATATGTTCAACGACACAGTCGGCGAGCATTATATGGTCTTTGCAAAGATTGAGCCGATTCTTGGTGCCTTGCGAGAGAAATTTGAAAACCCCGAAGCTTTCAAAAATCTTGAAAAAGTCATCATGGACGCGCCGAATGGAGCCGAAAAACTCGCCAAAACTCAGGAATGGATGAGGAAAATTGGCGAAGAAATAGCCGCCGCCCAATCCGGTGGCAAAGCCGAAGAGGCATCTGCGTAAAATCGCAAAAGTACATAACTGTTGCGAGGCGAGAAGGAATCCTTCTCGCCTCGTTGCATCTTCTGCGTGAAAATTGACATCACACTTGCGATAAATGAAGGGAATAAGTACAGTCGCGTTTCTATTGCTTTGGTTTGTAGGGGTTTCGTTGGCTCAGGCGTCTAAACCAGACCTTACCGCCGATGAAGAGCGAGATGCGAAGACTCTGGCAGTCGCATTCTTTTCCCGCTATCGGGCAACACGAGACATCACGCCTCTATTCAGGGAATTCTTCGTGTCGGACTTTTCGCGACGGCTCGAATTTTGTAGATCAACTTCTCACTGCGAAGGCTTCGCACGGGACTTTTGGAAAGATAACGAGGATCTACCTCAGGTGAAACCCACCCGAAGCGACTACATTCGACACTACGCGGCCGTAATTAATATTACTTTTTTAGCTTTCGATTCAATGAATCATTTGGCAAAACAGGCTGGGCGGAAGCCAGAAGACTACTGGGAAACGGCTGATAAAATCATTAATGAAAGACTTGCCTTGATTTCGAAGAGAAACTCCAGTCGAATTTTTAAAGAATTTGTCGAGGACGGCAGTGACAATGCTCTTGACGGGCTAAAATCTCTAAGGGCTTTGAGAAAGCGTATCAGAGACTTTGAAGAACTCGCCGCCGACCTGAGACTTGTTGAGCGGGCGGCCAGAATTGATTTGAAAAGGGCCGGTAAAATTTTGGGCCCTCTGAGACCCGAGGACTTCTGGGCAAATGATGAAGTGAATACCGGCCGGTTTTTTGACTACTCGATGGGAACTAAATTAATCGGCGTCTGGCCTGAAGATGTCCCTGAAATACCTTTCAAGATGGATTTGATTGCGGAAAAAGGACACCTGAGAATAGTCGCCGTGTATCCTCCAATGGACTAGTTGCAGCTAGACGTTTCGTCTCTCCCTGTGATGGTCAATTCTCTCCAAAACCCCGACTGCCAAGTGCATCCTGAACAAGCGATGCAATTTCCGGTTTTGCGAGCCAGCATTCGCCCAACCCCGCGTCCAGCCTTTCTTCTATCGCTTTTCGGTACGCGACATCATCGTCTGACTCGCGTTTGAGTTTTTCGATCAGAACCCGAGGCAATGAATCGGCAAGGCGAAACGTCACGAATTGCGTAAAACCTTCGGCATCGAGATGGGGTAAATGCCCAGCCCCGTACCAGCCATATTCGTCACGACCAAGTTTCGGTTTGAAATTGAAGTCTGTCATATCGAAACTGCGACATTTCCGCGACTGGAGGGCGAGCATCTTGCTCGCCCGTACTCATGCGAGCATGAGCGGTTCTTGCAGAAGGCTCTATGGGCGAGCAGGATGCTCGCCCTCCAGTCGCGTTATGTGCTCCCCGATCTTCTCCAAAACTCCGACCGCCAAGGCCAATGCCCGGCGTCCGTCGTCTCCCGTCACGAGCGGTGTTTTGTCATTCTCAACCGCATCCAAAAACGCCATGATCTCAGCCCGCAAAGGTTCGACATTATTGATCTCAAGCCGGTTGATCGAGATCCCGAGCAGCGGATGGGCAGCTTCGGGGTTGAGCGATGTGATTGACGCGAACTTCGTCCCGTAATCCAAAACCACATAAGAACCAGTCTGGTAAAAGCGGGTTTTTCGAACCTTATCGGTGCCGATACGCGAGGCGGTGATGTTGGCAACGGCCCCGTTTTCAAATTCGATCCGCGCGTTCGCAGCGTCAACCTTGTCGGAGATCACGGGAATGCCCACGGCTCGGATCTCCGAAACTTTTACGTCCTCGCCGACCAGCCATTGGATCGCGTCGAGGTCGTGGATCATCACATCGAGCACTACGTCGACATCGAGCGAACGGTTGGGAAACGGCGAGACGCGGTGGATCTCAAAATAGAGCGGTTTTGTAATGTGCGGCCGCAGGGCGACCATCGCGGGATTAAACCGCTCGAGCTGCCCGACCATCAGTTTCGCACCTGACTTTTCGGCAGCGGCGATCATCTTATCGGCTTCGCCGAGTGTCAGGGCAATGGGCTTTTCGACTAGGACATGAACTCCCGCTTCCAAAAACGCACACGCGATCTCACAATGCGTCTCGGTCGGTGTCGCGACCGAAACCGCGTCGACTTTTCCCATCAACTCGTGCCAATCCGTGAAACTCTCACATTTATTCTCCGAAGCGATCGTCGCCGCCGTTTCGGCGTTCGCATCGCAAACGCCGATCATCTCGACACGGCCTTCGGCAGCCAACTCGGCATAGTTTCGGCCATGATGCCGCCCGAGGCTGCCAACCCCGATCGCGGCAACGCGTAATTTATTAGTTTTCATACCTTGAAGTTGTCACGAGTACTGATTTTAATAGTTTAGTTCTCGAAAATAACAGTATGCTCCGTCGAGCGAAAACTATCCACTATCTACCTCTTAGCTTCAAGTAAGTGCAACAAAACAGTTATGAAAGATCTCGTTAAGGGTCCTGAAGCCGAGGCACTTACGCCCGCCGATTTCAAAAGATGCACTTATTGTATGAATTCCAGACAACCCGCCGCCCGCGTCGGCGGCGCGGCGAAAGTAAATGCTTGCGCTCATCGCCGCAAATCTGTTTATAATTGGTTAACGGAGTCCCGTTAGTCGTATCGCCTGAATGGTTCCAACAAAAAAAATCAAAAGACGCCCGGTTGCCCTTGTCATTCTGGATGGCTGGGGCTACGCTCCTCGCACCGAGGGCAACGCTATTGCGATCGCTCACACGCCGTATTACGACCAGATCTGTAGCACCTATCCGATGACAACGCTTGCGGCGTCGGGCGAAAAGGTCGGGCAGACAGGCGGCCAGCCGGGAAATGCCGAGGTCGGACATCTTAATATCGGGACCGGAAGAGCGGCTCAGACCGAGATCGCCCGGATACAAAGATCGATAGTGTCGGGCGAGTTCATGGAGAACGGCGTCCTGAATCGCGCCTACGCAAAGGCGAAAGAGAATGGCTCGGCTGTCCATTTGATCGGGCTTCTGAGCGACGGCGGCGTGCATTCGTCGACAGAGAATCTTTTCGCCTGTGTCCGCTTAGCCAAGAAACATGGGCTGAGCGACGTTTTCATCCACTGCATTCTGGATGGCGTTGACGTACCCGAACGGACCGCGGATATCTACGTTGAGGCACTCGAAATAAAGCTCGCCGACATCGGAATCGGCCGAATTGCCACGATGTGCGGCCGCTTCTTTGCGATGGACGCAAACGAAAAATGGGAACGAACGGCTCGTGCCTTCACCATGCTCGTTCATGCCGAAGGCGAGCGTTCGCACGATGCCGTCACGGCGATCCGCAACTCATTTCTGCGCGGGATATCGGACGAATTTATCTCGCCGATCATTGTCGAGACGGCTCCGGACGTGCCGATGACAACAATTCGAAATGGCGATCTCGTGGTTTTCTTTAATCATCGTCCGGATACGATGCGGCAGCTTGTTCGATCGCTATGCATATCTGAGGGAGCCAGCGGGGCCAAACCCGCAGTCGATACGGTGTGTTTGACCGAATACGACCGCGGCTTCAACCTACCGGCGGCCTTCAGGACGGAACCAGAGGCCAATACGCTCACTGACGTGCTGTCGAGCCTGCAGATACCGAATATCAAGATCACCGAGACGTCGAGAGCGCCGCATTTGACTTACTTTTTTGATGGCGGCGGTGATGCGGCCCAGGCGTCAGAGCAGGAAATGATCGTGGGGCCGATGTCGCCATCCGCGGAGGTATATCCTGAATCACAGAGCTTTAAGATCACGGATAAGTTTCTTCAGGGTGTCGAGGCAGCACCAACTGGTTTTTTTGTCGTTAACATTCCTGCGGCTGATCTGATGGCCGAAACAGGCGATCTTGGTAAAACGGTTTCGGCGATCCAATATATCGATACTTGTCTGGGCGGCATTTGCGATACTGTTCGCAAAGCGGGCGGCGTCGTGATGATCACATCAACCCACGGCAATTGTGAGGACATGATCCACGGAGAAAGCGGTGAGCCAAATCCGCTGACAACTTCGAATCCCGTGCCATTTCATTACGTCGACGACAAGGCCGGAAATATGCGGCTTTTCGAAGGCCGCTCGCTTGAGGACGTTGCTCCGACGATCCTCGGTGTGCTCGATATTGCCAAACCGGCCGAGATGACGGGCGAAGACCTGCGATGTGTTTAGGATCGCCCAGGTTCCGGCCACATAAGTTTCTGTCTTTCGCAATTTTCTCTTAGCCGTTTTTTACCTATAATTGTCATTCCACGTTAACTAGAGCGGGCAATTATGGTAGAAGAATTTGCGTTCGACAATGCTGACGAACGCCGAAAGGTGCGTCAAAACGGGACCGGCTGGATCGAGGTGATCGCGGGTTCGATGTTCTCGGGTAAGTCCGAGGAGCTGATCCGACGGCTAAAGCGGGCCAGGATAGCGAGGCAGAGGGTTCAGGTGTTTAAGCCGGCGATCGACGCCAGATATTCGGTCGAGGAAATCGCCTCGCATTCTGGCCACACGCACGATTCGATCCCCGTCGCGAATACGGCGGAGATGATGTCTTGCATTCTGCATGAAACCGAGGTGATCGGCATCGACGAAGGCCAGTTCTTCGACATGGCGATCATCGAGGCTGTAAACGGCCTGGCGGAAAGCGGAAAGCGCGTGATAATCGCCGGGCTCGACCAAGACTACACGGGACGGCCCTTCGAACCGATGCCGCAGCTGCTCTCCATCGCCGAATTCATCACAAAGACCCACGCCATCTGCGTAAAGTGCGGCTCGACCGCCAACTACTCGCAACGCACCGTCGAATCGAAGGAGCGTGTCGAGGTCGGCGCCGCCGACAAATACGAAGCTCGCTGCCGACAGTGTTTCGTGCCTCATGCTGACGCACCCACGTTGACATAGGCACTTTATATTTCTTTCTCTTGTTCTGTGTTGTTCCGTGCGTTCCGTGGTTAATTTCTAGGCTGTTTTCACCACGGAACGCACGGAAACGCACGGAACGGAGGAATGAAGAACTGATCATAGGCCTGCTTGTAGCGGAAATTACTTCACCGCCTTCATCGAATAAAGGATCGCCGGGAAATCGTCGGAGTGCTTGCCGAAATTCGAGCCTTTGGTCGAGGTCATTACGTTTAGCTGCTGTGTCTGCCCGAGGTACTTGCGGTAGGCGATCCATTGGTGGCGACGCGGATCGTCTTTGCCGGCGGGTGGTGCCTCGACAAATTCCACGCCGACGATGCCGTCGATATCGACCATTTTTACGGATTCGTACTTGCCATTTTTGAGCTGCTGCATCGCCTGGTCATAGTAGGCTTTGAGGCTGATGTCCATCGGGAAAGTATCGCCGAGCGTCGAGATATTCACGAGCAAAAATGCATTGTCCGGCGAATTATAGTTAAAGCCGTCTTTGGTAATAGACATCTTCTTCCATCCTGCGGGCAGTTTCCACGAGAGACCCTGATCATCCCATTTCGTCTCGGTCCCGCCGTCGATGACCGCCTGTTGCGTCACTGACGGTTTTGCTTTTTCGGCAGTCGGAGCGCCGGAGGTTGATGTCGTAGAACTTGAGTTGTTCGAATTCGAACTCACCGTGTTCGAATTGCTGGTTGAGTTGCCCGAAAGGCTCTTCAGCTTTTCCTGTAGGCCGCAGAATGTGAGGGCGAACGATAAAACTCCGAATGCAAGCAATGATCTCATGAGACAGGTTTCTCCTCGAAATGAATTTTTGTTGCCCTATTGTTACCCGTAAGTCTCAGCAAATGCAATAGCGACGCGTCGCTAAATAAACAGGTAAACGATAAGCGGGCCAAAAGCCAAAACCACGGCGATCGCGATCAGGAATTGAGTGACGTCGACCCAGGTTTCAGCCGGGCTCCATTATTTTGCGACGCTTTTCTTTTGTTCAGCCAGTTTTGCTCGATGGGCCTTTTCTGCTTCAACAGCATATTCCCCGAACGCCTTGGGATCGACGAACGGATTTGGCTCGCGCGTCGCTCGGATCTTCTTTGCCTTTTCGAGCAGGTCGAAAAATGAGCCGTGGGACGCGAGGAATATGTCCGGTTTGAGCGTTTTCATCCGGGCGAAGGTCTTTTCGTAATCGGCGACTATGCCGGGATAATTCTTGTTGCCATAAAATTTATAGCCCGGGCTCGATGCACTGCCCCAGAACAGGACTTTGTATTTGCGGCCTTTTTCTGTGACGCTGTATTCCCACGCGGTGCAGCCTTTCGTGTGGCCGGGCGTGAAAACGGCGGTTAGTGACGCGCCGCCGAGCGTGACTTTTTCGCGGTCTTTTGTGACGCGATCGACCTTTAACGGCTCGTAATCGAGCGTGTCGCCCCACGTGAAATCGCCTTTGCCGCCATTCTCGATGAGGATCTTATCAAGCGGGCTCGCGATCATCTTTGCACCGCTCAGGCGTTGAATTTCGGCGAATCCGCCAGCGTGGTCAAAATGAGCCTGCGTATTGACCATCAGCCTGATCTCCTCGGGTTTAAAGCCGAGCGCGCGGATGTTTTTGATGATCTGCGTCGCTGTTTCCGGAAATCCGGCGTCGACTAGAATGTGGCCTTTCGGCGTGACGATCAAAAACGAAGTGACCTCTGACGCCCCAACGTAGTAGACGTTCCCAATGATCTGAAACGGCTCGACCGGCATGTTAGAGCGGCGGTCGTCTTCCGATTTCTGACCGAAAGCTGGGACGCAGAACAGGATAGCAAAAATAATGGTTGCTAAAGTTTTCATAGCTTTGAGAATAATCCATTTTGTCCAGACATTTAAGTGCGTCACTGGATATCGATGATTCCGAATCGGCGCTCAGTACATTTGCCCGCGAAATACGCGAAAGAACGCGAAAAAAAGAAAGCCCAAGGAAATTGTGCGAGACAGCGTTGTCGTTCCTGGCGGTAATTGTGTTTTGACCTTTTCGCGCCATTTCGCGTGTTTTCGCGGTCAAAATAATTCCTGGTGAGCCGCGTCCCAGAGTAGTTGGTGAGCTGTTGGAAATTAGGCCGAACGCGCCCGATGCGAGATCGGCCAGGCGTTTGAGGTAGCTCGTGAGGGACGCGAGGCAATCGTGACGTGCGTCGCTGATCGACAGGCTGCCGGATCTCCTGCGGCCGACCGGGATCGGAACGGGTTGCGGAGACAGATCGAAATTCACCACGGCCTCCACGGCGTCCCGTGTCGAACCGGTTGATCTGATCCGTCTCGCAAAAGCGTACGGGCCATAGCGGTCCAGGATGAGCTGGCCGAGGATGTGGTCGACCAGCGGCAGACTTCCATCAGTGGGGAACGGACCAAGGTTTATGTTTTTTAGATCGGAGCCGCATTCGCATATGGTACAATGTTGCATACGTCAACCGTACCTCAAATCGCCCCCAAATGAAACCCTGTTATGCACAGATCGTCATATTATGCCGATTTTGCACAAAATGACATGTTTTGCACAAAATGTAGCATTCTGCCGATTTTGCGTACTTGCCCTCGCTATTTTGAAGCCCTAAATAACCACGTGACGAGCCCGACGACGAGGCACGTCGCCACGATCATCTCGACCCAGAAGAACGATGCAAAATCCATAAACACGCCGATCGGCGGGACATTCGGCTGACTGTTGCGCACCGCGTAGAACGCAAATAGCAGCGTTGCCATAAACGAGAACATCGCTAATTCGACCTTTCGCCCGCGTAGAATGACGCTCATCATCAGGAAAAGAACCCCGATCGAGAGGATCCACATAAGCGTGGAGACGAATATTGAAAAGAGCTTGACGATACCTGAGCGTTCGACGCGTGATTCGATGTTGACCCAGCCTTCGTCGGTGTCTTTCGATTTTGCAGCCGTAAAAGTATAGCCCGATATCGACGCCTCGAAATCGACCGAGAGAGCGATCTCGTTCGAGTCCTCTTCTTCATCAGCTTCCTTTTTCACCGCATCAGCAGGCTTTTCACCGTCTGCATTGGGTTCCGCGGCGGGAGCCGGTTCGATCTTCTTCTTCTCGGCAGGCTTTGATTTGACTATGTATATTTGGGTGTCTGCTTCGTATTTGTCAAAAGGGTAATCGGTTGCGTTTCCCCCGTACAGGTTAAAGACGCCCTCGACCGGGGCCAGTCGTTTACCCTTTGCAAAATCCGTTTCCCGCTTTCCATTTGCGCTGTCGATAAACACGCGAAGATCCTGCTTGAGCGTTCCGTCTGCATTGACCAGCGTGCCGCTTGGTTCGAGGTCGATGCGTGCCGTGAAATCACCCTTGATCGGATCAATTGCCGTAACTTTTACAATAGCCTGGACATGATCCGCCTCAGCATCACCGAGGTTTGAGATCTCGATAGTTTTATCAACGCCTTCACTCGCGATTTGCCCAAGTGTAAAGTAGATCGCTCCGCCGATGATCGCAAGGATCACAACTACAGCTACCGCCTCTTTGATCGAAAATCGATCGGAATCAGACATAAAGTTTCCTCTCCAGATTGAATAGAATTTTATTTCGAATTGGCTAGATTCTACACCAACTTCGCAAAAAATCTACCTGGAATTCCGATTGGCGATGTTTTTTTCGCAACCCAGATTCTGGTGCACAAGCCCGCGCGTAAGCAAGGGCGAAACGTTTGACGCGGCGAGATTCGCCCTTGCTTACGCGCGGGCTTGCGCATTTCACTGATCGCCGCTCTCTCTTATTCTGCAAGAAGAAACGGGTACCTTCGTTCACAAGATATACAGCGACGCTCTCCACATCAGGGAAAAGATCAAAAGGAGTTTTAAAATTATGAAATACCAGAGAATCAGAGGGCTGTTCGCGATAGTTGCTCTTACTTTTACGGCCGCAGCGGCGGCTTTTGCACAGACTGACGCATACCGCATTTCATCGCCATACACGCATAAAAATCTCACTATTTTTCTCATCCACGGCAAAGACCAGAACACCAAAGGCAACGTCATGACGCTACAGGAGGCGATGGAACGAAAGCTCTTCGTCGTGTATGAAACCTCCGCGGTCAACGAGCTTGAGGTCGAAAATTTGTCAAAAACCCAGGACGTTTTCATCCAGTCGGGGGATATTGTGAAAGGCGGCAAACAGGACCGCGTGCTTGCCGTCAGCATCATCATTCCGGCACGTTCGGGCCGTGTTAAGATCGATGCGTTTTGCGTCGAATCAGGCCGCTGGGAAAAGCGCGGCGGTGAAGACGCGGGCAAATTTACCAGCTCGAACGACCGCATCGTCTCAAAAGAACTCAAAGTCGCGGCCAACGCATCGCGCTCGCAGCAAGACGTTTGGAGCGAGGTCAGCAAGGCTCAGGAGAAGCTGAGCAATAACGTCGGCGACGTGGTAAACAGCGGCGTTTCCCGGTCGAGCCTACAGCTAAGTCTTGAGAACAAAAAGGTTGTGGCGAACGTCGACGAATATATCAGAAACCTCAGCTCGATCGCAGACGGCAAATCGGACGTGATCGGTTACGCTTTTGCCATCAACGGCAAGATCAACAGTGCCGACGTTTACGTCTCAAACGCCCTCTTCAAAAAAGTCTGGCTCAAAAATCTCAAAGCCACGGCGACCGAAGCCGTCTCAGAATCTCGCGGCGTTCGCCTCGCCGAACCGGTCAAGGCCGATGCGATCAAGGGATTTATGGACGATTCCGAAAAAGCCAAACCGCGTGACCGTGCCGTCGGCCCAACCGGCCGCGTCGTCACCCGCGAAGACAAAAACAACGTCATGATCGAAGCCGTCGATGAAAAATCGAAGGTCGTCGTTCACAAGACCTACGTTCGAAAAAATTAGCTTTAGGTCATTCCGACCTAAATATCGGGCCCGAAATTCCTTTCTGCGATTACGTCGCTGTTTTGCAGGCAGGAATTCGGGCCTGATCTGTCTCTGTTCTTGTCATACCTCTAAGTTGGGGCTACTATTCTGCTGTGATTCCATTCGTTCTTATTGATGCTATTTCGGATATCGAAGTGATCGCCGTTGGTGGTAAAATAAGAGACTTGGAGCGCCTAAGAAAGCTTTATGGAAGTGGTAGATGGCGCAAGTTGAAAGGTATTGCACCCGTCAGACTCTTGGACGACGGATATGAATGCGAAGCTGAACTTCATTGGTATGAAGCTCATGGAATCGGAAGGAAAGAGCTTAAAATAAAAGAGTTATTGGACTAAAATGAAAGACTCGACGAGATTTGTAATCTGCATTAACAACGCCGACTATCCTGCTTCCCTTGAGCGTTGGAAGGTTTATCGTGTCGTTCCCGACGAGAAGGCCGAAAGCCGATCGCTTATCCGGGTCGTCGATGAATCGGAAGAAGATTACCTCTATTCAGCAAAGGATTTTGTGGCCATCATACTGCCATCCAACGTCGAATCCGCGATGCTGGCGCTACAATAATTCTTCTTTAGGCTTAGCGGCTCCCCGCTGCTTTTCAAAATGGTCGGCGATTTCGGTTGCCGTTACTTTTCCCACAAACGGCGACATCGCTTCTACAGTTGCCGCTGCAATCCGCTCGATCGAGCCGAAATTCTTTAACAGCTTCATTTTTCGCTTTTCGCCGACGCCCGGAATTTCGGATAGTTCCGATGAGAAATCGCGTTTTTCGCGGCGTTTTCGGTGAAATTCGATCGCGGTTTTGTGCGTTTCTTCGCGGATCTGGAGGATCAGGCGGAAGGCTAGCGAGTGGCGGTCGAATGGGATCGGCTGGTCCTCGCGGCCGTAGATCAGCAGATGCGAGATCTGGTTGTGCTGTTTTGGCGGCTTGACGAGGCCGACGAGCATTATTTGTTCGAGGTCGAGGGCCTGCATCGCAGCCGCAGCGGCACTGAGCTGGCCCTTGCCGCCGTCGATGAAGATCAGCTCGGGCAAGAGCTTTTCTTCGGCAAGCAGACGTTTGTAGCGGCGGAAAACGGCCTCGTTCATTGATGCGAAGTCATTCGCTCCCTCGACGGATTTGATAATGAATCGACGGTATTGGCCTTTTGCCGGTTTGCCGTTTTCGAAAACGACGATGCCGGCGACGTTCTCGGCTCCCGAGATATTCGAGATGTCGAACGACTCGATCCGCTCGGGGAAATATGAGAGTTCGAGCAGCTCTTGCAGTTCTTCAAGCACCTTTTGCGAATCGGGTTTGAGCACACGAAAACGCTGTTCGAAGGCGATCTTGGCGTTGGTTTCGACGAGTTCGACGAGGCTGCGTTTGGTGCCGCGTTTGGGGTCGAGTATTTTGACGCGACGTCCGCGCCGCTCGGTCAAGGCTTTTTCCAGAACCTCACGGTCGTCGAAATCCTGCGGTACGTGGATCTCAAGCGGTACATAATCGGTCGAATAATACTGAGCCAAAACCTCGCCGAGAAATTCGGCGGCGTTGAATGAATTGTCTTCGACCAGGTCTTCCCAAAAGAATTCCCGCCGCCCGACAATGCGGCCCTCGCGCATGGTGAAAAGTTGGAGTGCGAGGCGTTGATTTTCGCGGTAAAAGCCGATGATGTCGATGTCGAGATCGGCGGTCGTCGCCATCTTTTGCTGTTCGCTGAGGGCGAGAACGGTGCGGTTGAGGTCGCGGTATTTGGCCGCGAGTTCGTACTGGCCGTTTTCGGAATAGTGCCACATTCGCTCTTCGAGCGTTTTGGCGAGTTCCTTGTTTTTGCCTTCGAGCAGGATTTTTACATCGGCGGCCGCTTCCTGATATTCGGTCTGCGTACAGAGCCCTTTGACACACGGGCCAAGGCAGCGTTTGAGATGGTATTCGAGACACGGTCGCGCGAGTTTGCCGTCGATCTCGATCTCGCAGGTACGAAGCTGAAAAGCACGGTTTACCAGATTCAGTGTGTTGCGGGCCATCGTCGCGGGAAGAAACGGGCCGTAATAGCTCGATCCGTCACGCACGATTCGGCGCGTAACGACAACCTTGGGATAAGGTTCGTTAGTAAGTTTTAGATGCGGATACGATTTGTCGTCCTTGAGAAAGATGTTGAACCGCGGCTTGTGTTTTTTGATCAGGTTCGACTCGAGAACCAGTGCCTCAACCTCGTTATCGACCACGATAAACTCAAAATCCGTAATGTTTTTTACAAGCTGCCGCGTTTTGGGGTCGTGATTGCGGCTCGACTGAAAATAGGACCGCACGCGGTTTTTCAAGTTTTTTGCCTTGCCGACATATATGATCCTGCCGGCCGCATTCTTATGAATGTAAATGCCGGCGTCGGTCGGTAGGGTTTTGAGTTTTTCCGCGATCGTCACGTTTCTATTTTACCTTTCCGCAGTCGCTCCATCCAAAACCGGCTCTGTTTTGAACCATCACAACTACGACAATGTGCCGCAAATTGTTTCTAATATTATATATGAAACGATGATTTCGCGAATGAATCGGGGCGAAACACATATTTTTCCCGCGATCTATGTTATAAATACGACCAGGAAGGACTTTCACAAAGTAGAGGCAGAGATAGATATGACCATTCGTTGGACGCTTATCGGCGTTACTATTATTGCGTTACTTTCCCAACCATTCGCACTTCTGGCTCAGCAAGCAGATGACTGGGCCGCGGTCAAAACACTCGGAAGCGGACAGGAGATACGGGTTGAGACCAAATCGGGTAAGAAGTTCGATGGCACCCTCGGATCGGTCTCGGACAACAAGATCGTTGTCGTGACGAAAGGGAAGACGGAGGAAGTAGCCTTTACCGAAGTGAAAAAAGTTCACCGCGTTGGTAATGGTTCGAGAGGTCCTGGAATCGCCATCGGGGCCGCCGCGGGAGCCGGAGTCGGGGCCGCGATCGGCGGCGGGGTTTTGGCGGCGACCGGTGGAAGCGACGATACGATCGGTGTGATCACACCATTTATTTTGGTCGGAGCCGGCCTGGGTGCGCTTGCTGGTGCATTTATCCCGAGAAAGAAACGGACGCTAATTTACGAAGCGAAATAGCAGTTTTGCGTTCTCACGGTCTTTAGCGTAAAACTTTCAATACGTGAAGACCGTCAAAACAAATTCCCCGACCGAAGCCGCCGCGTTTATCAAAAACGGCGGCACTGTCGCGTTTCCAACCGAGACGGTCTATGGCCTCGGGGCAAATGTCTTCGACGCTGAGGCTGTAGCAACAATATTCGCAGCCAAACGCCGCCCGGCTGACAACCCGCTGATCGCACATGTTGCGAACCTTGCTCAGATCCGCGAATTGTCATCCGGGGTTAACAAAAATGCTCAGAAATTTATCGATGCACTGTTTCCCGGCCCACTGACATTAGTTCTCCCGAAATTAGAAAAAGTTCCTCTCATCGCGACCGCCGGGCTCGACACGATCGGCGTCAGAATGCCGCGTCACGAACTCGCTCACCGCTTTCTCAAAGCGTGTGGCGTTCCTGTCGTCGCTCCATCCGCAAACCTTTCGGGCAGACCGAGCCCGACCACGTGGCAAGCCGTCCTCGAAGATCTCGACGGCCGCATCGACTGCATTTTGCAAGGCGAAGCGACCCAGATCGGGTTGGAATCGACGGTTGTTGATTGTTCGGCTGATGTTCCGGTTTTGCTCCGGCAGGGTGCGGTTTCCCTTGATGAGTTGCTGGAGGTTGTTCCTGAAACCGTTGAGTATAAAGCCGCCCACGGCGGGGCGGTTCGAAGTCCGGGGTTGAAGCATCGGCATTATTCGCCGCACGCAAGGATCGTTTTGATCGAACCGAAATCCGAAATTTCAGATTTGAGATCTGAAAACTCTGCGTATCTGGGCCTCAATCGGCCCGATCAGGAATTTAAGAAGGCTCTGCTGTGCAGTTCTGTTGAGATCTATGCTCATGTAGTATTCGAATTCTTTCGTGAATGCGATCGGGACTCGATAGCCGATATTTACTGTGAAGCGGTTCCTGAGTCAGGGCTCGGTACGGCATTGATGGACCGGTTGCGGCGAGCAGCGGAAGGGTGAGATTCGGATTCCAGGATTCAGGTTCCAAGTTATGCGCTTTCAGGATCGAAACGCGGAACTTGGAACTTTTAACTTGTAACTCCGATCACCTGATCGCGACCTCGACGATCGCTAGTTCGGTGTTGTCTTTGAGGACGTTGGCCGTGATGCGAGTGTCGTTCGTAAGTACCGTAAGATGTTCGATGGGGACGAGAATTAACGCGGCTTTGCCGTTTTCCCGTGCGAGATACGGCAGCAGGTCGTCAACGTGATAGAACGCCTTTTGCTTGCCCGTCGCGTCACGCAGCAAGCGGCCGGGTGCATAGAATTCGGCATTATGCGAGAGAGTGTAGACCATCATAACGCGTTGTTCTGCAAATCCGCGTGCGTTTGCCGCCGAGATCAGCGACTTGACGGAGTCTGAATCGGCAAACTTTGGCACGGCAAATAATAGTAATGCGACGATGCCAACCAGCGTCAGGACAGCGGTGGTCAAGACGATCTTTCGCCACTTAGCGTTTTCTTCGACCAATCCGAAAACCACCAGAGCCACCAGGATTATCGCCGCCGGAACGGCCGGAAGAATGTAGCCGGGAAGTTTCGAGCCGGAGATCGAAAAAAAGACAAGCGGCACGAGAAGCCAGGAGAACGCGAAGATAACGAGAGGTGAAGAGTTCTCTGGACGCCTGAACGCAGGGGCGAAACGGAACATGCTTTTTGCGCTCTTCCATAGTGCAACGAAGAAGAACGGAACCCATGGAAACGTCGTCAGCGGGAGTACCCAGAGGAAGAAGAAGAAGGGCTGCGGGTGCTGGTATTTGTTTGATGTAAAGCGCTGAAAATGGTGCTGGATTAGGAATTCGTCGATGAATTCCCAGCCGTTTCGCTGGTACATCGGCAGGTACCAAACTGACGCGACGACAATCGCTAGAAAAGTTCCCCAGAACAAACTTAACAGGAACGTGCGGCCAGGGAAACGCCATGACAAAAGGTGGTAAAACGCCACGATCGCAAATGGGAACAGTATTCCGATCAGACCTTTTGCGAGGAGCGAAACGCCGATAAAAACGTAGAAAAGCGTTAGCGGCAAATATTTTTCACGCCAGGTTTTTCCTGTCGCCCGGTCAGAAATGTAGAAGCTCACCATCGCCGCCGTCATCGGGAATGTGACGATAATGTCAAAACTCGCTCCACGTGAGAAAACGAGAATGCCGAGGGATGTGGCTGCGATGAGAGCGAGGTAGTTCGGGAAATTTGCCACAGAGGACACAGAGGCATTGTTTTCATGCGTTTTCTCTGTGGCCTCTGTGGCGATATTCCGTCCCAGCACCCAAAGCGCTGTGATCGTTCCTAATCCAAACAACGCCGATCCCAAACGCGCGGCAAATTCGCTGACGCCAAAGATGTGATAAAACGTGATCTGTAGCCAATAGAGCAATGCCGGTTTCTCGAACCAGTGAAAGCCGCCAAGAGTCGGCGTGACCCAATCGCCCCGTTCGAACATTTCGCGGGCGACCTGAGCGTACCGCGCTTCGTCGGGGCCGAGCAGCGGAACGTTGAGACCGAAAAAATAGACAAAAACGACGAGAACCGCCAATGATCCCCACAATATCGTGCTATTTGTGTCGGTTCTTTGTATTTTCATCGCATAACTTGAATCTAAGTGTCCGCACGGGTCGGTGCCACCTGCGGTAGCGGGGTGGGCCTCGTTGCTTCGCCCCAGCAGCTTTTTAGTAAGCATCGGGAGCGGTCCGCTCCATCCAGCGGTCGGGGTGGACCAGCGGGTTAAAATCGTATTGGGCGTAGAGGCCGTGGGCGTCGCGTGTCGCCAAAACCCAGCGCCGCAGCCCTTGCAGATCGGGATGCGAAACGATCACTTCCATCAGCCATTTACTAAGGCCGCGACCGCGATATTCGTCGAGTACAAACACATCGCCGATATAAGCGAAGGTCGCACAATCGCTCACAACCCGCGCAAATCCGATCTGCCGATCGCCATCGTAAAGTCCGAAGCAGATCGAGTTTTCGATCGCGGTTTTAGTCTGTTCCGCCGTGCGGTTCTGCGCCCAGTATGAGTCGTTCGCGAGAAACGACTGGATCACGTCGAACTGTAGCTTCGGTCGATCGGTCGAGATCAGAAAGCCGTTTTTACGCCATTCAGTCATAGCTCAGATCTTGGGAGTCTCAGTCTTGAGATTTCGTACAAATTCGAAATCGCGAGTATTGTAGGTCACTAGCGTTAGGTCATTTTCAATCGCTGTGGCCGCTATCAATGAATCGGCCAGGAGCAACCCATGCGTATTTGAATATTGGCGAATAAGCGATATAGATCGCGCGGAAACTGATGGAGTTAGGGGCAGGAGCGGAAACCTTGTTATGTACTTTTCGATCACGCGTTTCTCGTGATTTGATTTCGATCCCTGCAAACACTCTATATAGACGGTAACATCGATGAAAGCTTCGATGCTTTCAACATAGGCTCGGACCAACCGGTCGTGGCCAAAGATCTTTGAAAATACATTAGTATCGATAAGGAACAACTCTATGTCACCTTCCGATTATTTTCCCGGACCTTGCGAGCGATCTCGTCTGCACTTTCCTCATGAGCAGACCAGATGCCAAATGCATCTTCGGCGTTTATGTCGGAGAGATCAGGAAGTTCCAATTCGAGCGTTTCAGGCTTTTTCGGTTTGCGGGCGAGCCTCAGTATCTGATCCGCAATATCCTTGCTTCGAATCCTGAATCTTAGATGAATATCTTGCGGAACTTCGATGATCAGCTGCCCCATAACAGAAACCTCCCTCGAATTTTATCACAATGATCGTCAAAAATCAGGCGATAGGTCGAGTGAAAAAATCTTCAACCTCAGCACTTGTTTTAAGAGTAATGATGTTTTTATCGGTGAGATGTTCCAGCTCATTTACGACACGTTTTCGGCCGCTGTTCGGGTAATTCCAGACCCAGAGCATGAATTCCGGGTCGAACCGCTCGTCGCATCCCTCGGCCATGTCGGGCCGCGTGCCTTTCCGGTACGTGAGCGTGCGTTTTAGAATGCGGTATATGCACAGCCATCGCGGCAGGTCGAGGAAGATCACCGTATCGCACGCTGCGAGCCGCATCGGGCGCGTTCCGCCGAAATTGCCGTCCATGATCCAGTCGGGCTTTTCCAGTTCGCGGCGAACGATCGCTTCCCACTCGTCAGCCGGAGTCTTTACCCAGCCCGCGTGCCAATAAAGCTGGTCGAGGTGAACGACCGGCAGGCCCGTGACCTCGCCCAATTGCCGCGAAAAGGTCGATTTGCCCGATCCGCCGGAACCGATGACAACGACCTTTTTCATAGTCCGAGAACGTTTTTGAACCGGGCCCGCATTCCGGCGGTCGCGGTTTCAGGATGCTGGGCAGCGACGAGACGGAGTTCCTGGATAAGTTCGGGCTTATCTTTAGCCAGGTTTGCCGCAACCGATAGCGAAAAGCAGCGAACCGCAACCGACTGCGTGACATCGGCAAACAGCTCGAAACAGGCGTCGAATATTCTGCCCTGATACCGTTTCGGGATCTCGACAAACTGCAGCAGCCGGGCGACATTTCGCCGAACGGCGACGTGGGCATCTTCGCGTTCGAGTTGCTCGGCGAGCTTGCCCCAATACGGCGTGATCAGATCAGGATGCCGCTCTACGCAATAACTGACCGGCCACGCCGCTCGCTGCGAAAGCCGATAAATCGGGCCCATCATGAGTTTCATCAGCTCAGCAAATCGCTCAGGATCGTCGCCCACGTAGCCGCAGATCTTCTCGGCCTGGGCCTTTGAATGAACTTCTAGGAGGGCATCGCGGATATTCATCGTTGCAAAAGCCCGCGCGTCAGCAAGGGCGAAACCTCCAACTTGCGTGATCCGCCCTTGCTCACGCGCGGGCTTGTGCACCTACCGCAGCTGATAAAATGCTCTCCGCCCCGGGAACTTTGCCGACGAATCGAGATCTTCCTCGATCCTCAGCAACTGGTTATATTTCGAGATCCTGTCGCTGCGGCAGAGGCTGCCGGTTTTGATCTGGCCGGCGTTGGTGGCGACGGCGAGGTCGGCAATGAAGTTGTCTTCGGTCTCGCCCGAGCGGTGCGAGATCACGGCGGTCATGTTGTTTGTGCGGGCGAGTTCGATTGCGTCGAGCGTTTCCGTCAGCGTGCCGATCTGGTTGACCTTGATCAGGATCGAGTTTGCGGCTCCGAGTTCGATTCCCTTTTGCAGGAATTTGGTGTTGGTCACAAACAAATCGTCACCGACGAGCTGCACGCGATCGCCTACGCGGCCGTTGAGGTTTACCCATCCGTCCCAATCGTTCTCGGCCATGCCGTCTTCGATCGAGATGATCGGGTATTTGTCGCACCAGTCGGCCCAGTACGCGGCCATTTCGTCGGACGAAAGCTCGCGTTTATCGCTTTTTTTGAAAACGTATTTGCCTTCTTTATAGAATTCGCTCGATGCCGGGTCGAGAGCGATCATAATGTTGTCGCCGGCTTTATAGCCTGCTTTTTCGATCGCCTCAAGAATGGTTTCGACGGCTTCTTCGTTCGATTTCAGGTTAGGAGCAAATCCGCCTTCGTCGCCGACGCTGGTGGAATATCCGCGCGATTTCAGCACACCTTTCAGGTTGTGAAAGATCTCGGCTCCGGTCCGCAGAGCTTCGGAAAAACTCTCGGCCCCGACCGGCATTACCATGAATTCCTGAAAATCGACGTTGTTATCCGCATGGGCACCGCCGTTGAGGATGTTCATCATCGGAACGGGCAGCGTTTTGGCGTTTGTGCCGCCGATGTAACGATAGAGCGGCATTTCCTGAAACGCAGCAGCCGCACGGGCGTTGGCGAGCGAAACCGCGAGGATCGCGTTCGCTCCGAGCTTCGATTTGGTCTCTGTGCCGTCGAAATCGATCATCGTTTGATCGATCAGCGTTTGATCGAGGCAATCGAGCCCCTCGACCTCGCGGCTGATCTTGTCGTTGACGTTTGCAACCGCGTTGAGAACACCCTTGCCCATATAACGGTGCATATCGCCGTCACGCAGCTCGACTGCTTCGTTCTCGCCGGTCGAGGCCCCGCTCGGCACCGCCGCACGGCCCGAAGTTCCGTCCTCCAAAATAACTTCCGCCTCTATCGTCGGATTACCGCGCGAATCCATTATCTCCCGCGCCCATACCTGTTCAATGATGCTCATTCGTTAAAGACTCCTGTAGATGTATAAAAGCAAAGAACAATCGTAACCGACGCAATGCAAAAAAGCATAACCTCGAAATTATGCCGGATAATACGAAACCGGGTGCGAGCGAGCTGCATTCGTTACGCCACTTTCAATCCGTTTTTTGCATCCTGATCTGGATAACCCGATGCTTTTCAACCTTCTCTATCGTAAAGATATGCCCGTTGAACGGAACGGTCTGCCCCTCGGACAAGATCTTTCCAGCCTCGGACATCAGAAATCCGGCTATTGTTGTGTAACCTTCCGAGATCGGGATATTCATATCGAGCCGGCGGTTCAGGTCGCGGACGGCGAGCCCGCCGTCGAGGATGCAGCTGCCGTCGGGCTGCGGATCGACCTGCTCATTGACCTCTTCGTCGTGTTCGTCCGAGATATCGCCCACGATCTCTTCCAACAGGTCCTGGAGCGTGATTATGCCCTCAATACCGCCGTGCTCGTCGACGACGAAACCGAAGTGGAATTTTTCACGCTGCATCTGGCGCAGAACGTCTTCGAGATGTGCCGTATCGACAACGTAATTAGGCTTGATGATAATCTCGGATACCTTGAACGACTTGGGCCGGCTGACGTATGAGATGAGGTCTTTACTGTGTATGACACCAGCGATGTCGTCGAGCGAATCGCGATAGACCGGCAGCCTCGAGTAGCCGCTTTCGCCGAATGTTTTGGCGATCTCAGCCAGCGTGCTTGATTCCGGCAACGCGATAACCTCGGTCCTCGGGATCATCGCCTCTTTAACGGTCGTATCTGAGAATTCGAAAACGCGATTGATTAGGCGGCGTTCTTCGACATTGAGATGGCCGCTTTCCTGCGAGAGCTTTACGAGTTGCCTCAATTCCTCTTCGGTATAGATCGAAGCGTGCTCGGCAGTCGCGTTCAGACCGAACAGATTGGCCGTTTTTGCACTCGCCCAGTCAAGAGCGTGTATGAACGGCTTGAAGACCTTGTAAAAGATCTGCATAGGCAAGGCCGTCAGCATCCCGACCTTTTCCGCCATCGCGAGGCCAAAAAGCTTTGGAGCCTGTTCGCCTAAAACGATATGCATGCTAGTTATGATAAAAAACGCGATCGCGTACGATACAAAATGTCTCGCCGATTCAGGCAAGCTCGCCAGCCATCCGCCAAGTATCGCCTCAACAACCGGTTCGCCAAGCGCACCGAGTCCCAACGAAGCCAGCGTGATCCCTAACTGCGAAGCGGACAAATATGGATTTAGGTTATTTAGTATCTCAAGGAGCCGAGCGGCGGAGGCTTTTCCATCGGAGGCCAGAGCCTCGATCCGCGATTTGCGGACCGCGACAAAGGCGAACTCAGCCGCGACGAAAAATCCGTTGATAAAGACCAACACGATGACCGAAATAACCTTCAGAAGAACGATCGCGACAGAGTTGTCAGCCGTCCCGGTCTCGACGGCAAGAAATGAATACAAACTAGCAGGGTCGTCCATTGCGGATCAAAAATTAGATCACCTGTCGATATGTTCGACAGCAAAATACTCCTTTTCAGGCTGATAATGTCCGGCCTCGATAATGCCGGTTCGGATTTGAGAAGTATAGCATAAAATGAACGACGCTCTATTCAGCAACATCGAGCAATTCCTGTATCAACATGCGGCACGAGCCGCAGCCGCTGCCCGCGTTTGTTATGCTTGAAACTCCTTCGATGGTTCTAAGATCTTTTTCTTGGATAACTTCTTCGATAGCTTCCTCGCTTACGCCGAAGCACGTGCAGACAAGTGCTTTTTCGCCGCTAAACTCCTCGATCTGCCGCGAGCGAAAATCGGCAAACGCATTCCTCAGGGCCGTGGTTGCTGCCGCTACACAGCCGGCTCGCGCGGCTTCGATCTCACAGGCTATTTCGGCAAGTGTTTCGTGATCCAAACCGTGGAGGTCAGCGAGCTTTTTACCCGACACCGCGCGGGCGAGTACTTCGGCTGCTGCGAGCATGTATCCACAGCCGTTCGACGAGAAACTTGCGTTCGAGACGATCAATTGGGAACGATCTATTTGTAACTGAAATCTAACGAACGATCCGCAGCCGAAATTCGCATCGGAACCAACGGCGTTACCCGAAACCGGTTTCGCATGCCGCAGACCGGCTAAAATTAAGGATATGCCAGATGGATAGACCACCAAATGATGTTAATCTCAATATATTGAAAGGTAAATCGAACAGCTATTGCTTTTACAATTCGAAGCTGACGATTTAGGATTTAATTTGCTATGAAGGTAGTCGCATTTTGCTTATTTACGATCGTTCTTTTAGCCCTGTCAGGCTGCCGCCCGGCCGCGGCTCCTGTGTCGGTTTCGGACAGGCCCGTTTCGATAAACGACCGGCGAACGACCAACGCCCCGCTGCCCCCGTCAAAACCATTTGAAACGATGAGTTGGACGACCTCGACCGAAAAGGTGCAGAAGATGTCCGACCTGACCGGCAAGGCCGTGATCCTCGATTTTTGGGCAACATACTGCGAGCCGTGCAAACGCGAGATACCGCATCTCAATTCCCTGATCGCAAAATACGGCAAGGAAAATCTCCACATCGTCGGCCTCAATGTCGGCGGCGAAGAAGACCGGCCAAAGATAGCGGCATTCATCGCGAACACAAAGATCGACTATGAAATAGCGTTTCCTGAGGATGCACTTTCCAATTTCATCTTTTCCGAACGCAGCGACATCCCGCAAACCGCGATCTTTGACCGAAAAGGCAAACTTGTCCGCAAGATCATCGGATTCAGTCCCGAGATACAAAAAGAGCTCGACGCCGCCGTCGAGCAAGCCGTGTCAGAATCATCTTCGTAAGTTCATTAGGTGAACGGCACAAGTTACTAAAGACATCGAGAACATGGAGATCGTCATAATGCTCCGTGCTCTCGATGCCATGGGTTGAGGTACTTTGATGTTTGTACCTCCTTTGATAGGTCCTTCGATACTTGGCCTATTCGAGGCCGGTAAAATCGATGCCGGTCAGGTCGTTGTCGATTACAAGGGTTCGCGGTGCAAACCGGTATCGGCGGGATGAGACTGAGATCGTATAGCTCTGACCGGGCGGAATATCGCTGAACGAATAAAGCCCAAACGAACTCGTCGTCGCCATCCGCCTGACACCTTGCGAATCTGTCATCGAGACCACAGCGTTGCGAAGGCCCTGGCCGCCGGGTGTGGTCACGCGGCCTGATATCGAGACCTCGCTTGCTAACGACTGCCATGAGGGGTTCCAGTTGCCTCCGTCAAATGCAACCGCGGTGCGATCGTTGCCATTTTGGTCAACTACGTATAGATAGCCAAATGCACCATAAACGATCTTGGTTCCGTCGGGTGACCAAGCCAGGGAATTAATAAAACCACAGCCCTGTGGGGACAGACCGCCGCATTCATTAACGGCAACGAGCAACCGCGATCCGTCGCTGCTTATCACAAACATATCCGTGTTCGCGTTATCACCGCCAATGAAGGCGATCCGGCTGCCGTCCGGTGACCAGTCCGGATAGCCGCGGATCCCGCCAAAGGGTAGAGCGTATAGGAAACGAGATTCCGTCCCGTCGGGCCTAATTGTGCTGAGCATGGGTGGAGCAACAAAAAGAATTTTCGACCCATCGGGCGACCATGCGGGCTGATAGCCGGACGTCAGAAACCGCCTATTGCTACCGTCCACATCGACAATGTCGAGGATCAGAGTAAAGACATTACCGTTTCTTTGCTGATCAGAGATTACAAGCTGCCTTCCATCCGGCGACCAGCTTATTAGCTTGTTAACGCTGTAACCTTGAACTGTTATCGGTGTTATTTCAGTTCTGCCGCTGCCATCGGCGTTCATCAGAAAGACCGCAGTTTCTCCTGATGCTCTTTGGCTTACGAAGGCGATCTTCCTGCCGTCCGGCGACCATGCCGGATGGTCATCGTCGACGCTGTTATCGGTAATACGCGTCTGTTCGCTTCCGTCCGGCTCCATGACATAGATCTCACGGTTGCCGTCGCGGTCGCTGGTGAAGGCGATCTTGCCGTTGTCGCGAAGCGTCGGCGTTTGGGCAAATGTCGCGATCACGCCGAAAAGCGTCAGAGCGAGAAGCGTCACAACGGGAGCCATGTTTTGTTTGTTATTTTCGCTATTCATAGTTTTTTCCTCAGGTAAACGCTTTACGCGTTCATTCATCAAAAATCGTCCCTTGTCTATTAGCGCGACAATTTCTGAAAATAGAGGTCAGATATTTTTGAACAGGCAGTCTTATCATCTATTGAGCCGTTGACCGAACGGCGGACCTGATCCATCTTGTAGCTCCGTTTTAAGCTATGGAATTACCCCGTCTTCGAAGCCGAGATTGACGCCTTGTTTGATGTCCGATTTTTTTCCTGTTCGGTTTGGATTATCAAGCCGCGACTGTTCGGGCGAGAGCTGATTGGTCGATCGGGCGCCCGCGCCGACTACTTCCAACTTCAGATCGTCAACCCACAATTGGCCTTTGCCTTGAATAAACGAACCGATGACGACGTTTATTGCCTCGACCGGGACGTCGAGGACGACTTCGAATTGCTTCCAGTCGGTCGTGCCCGTAACCGGTCGATTGAGCATATTGTCAAACCCGAGCGTCCGGCGATTGCCGTCGATTCGCATCCACAGGACGGCGGAATCGGCGTTTTCGGTTTTCAGCCAGCCGGTTAGACGTACCCGTTTACCGAGGTAATTATCGGCCGCGATCATTTGGCCGATCGAACCGAAACCGCTGTCATCGGCGCAATTGAATTTGATCGATGCGCTGGCACCATCTCCACGTTTGTTGTTCCTGTCCACCGATACCAGATAGCCGCCGCTGCTGTTGGCGGGCGTTCGTATCCAGCCGACGGGCATTCCGCTCGCCGTCGGCTCAAGCGGTTTTGGCAGTGACGATGTGTGATCGACAACGATCTGCCAACGCCCGTCGCGCCGGACAAGGAAATTGCTCGTGACGTCCCGCTGAACATCGGTTTTGCCGTTTTGAATGGTTGTTGAGATCACGATGTAGTTAGCAATTGCCGTGTCATTGGTTACGGGAAGGATCTTTAGACCCTCCATTTCGTAGGTGTCTTTCGTATTTGCTGCATTCGGCGATTGCAGGTAGGCGGGCAAAGATTCTTTGAGGGCGTTGGTCGTCGAATAACTGTCCTGCCAAATGAATCCGCCATCGGCCCACGCACTCAACGTTGCGGCGATATCCCGGCGGCTAAATGCGTCGTAATAGCCGCGCAGAACCTTAGTTATCTCCGCTTCGAGCTTGGCTCCCGCGCCCGTTTGGCCTCTGATGTTTTGCATCCCGGCGGCGATAAATACTGCCAAAACCAAAAATGTCATGGTTAATCTTTTCATCTTCGTTTCCTCCTTCGACTGACTTGGGTTGCCTCTTCTGACTCGACGACAAGGTTGTAGGTGACATCGGCGGCGAAATTCCTTGAGACGCCTCCGAATTTGATCGTATGCGGACCCGGCGGCAAGGGCGCGACCATTAGATAGAAGCCGTCGGAAACAGTCTCGTAAGACTGTCCGGGAACGCCGCCGAAGATGTTATTCTCAGGCGCAATGACTGAAAAAAAACCGTCGGCCGAAGCCGCTCGCAACGGCGTAGAATGCGGCTCAAGGCTGACCATCGTGCCGACATCCACGTCATCAATACTGACCTGAATCTCTCGCGTCGAATTTATAAAACTTCGGTTGTAATTTCTTAGACTATGCTCAGGTTCGTTTTTATGGGTGAATCCTGAAATAGTCAATGGCGGGAAAAACAGTGCCTTTCCAGCCGGGACGCGGCACGCATTGCGAATGGCGCTGCCGCTAGCCGTGTTGACCAGAAAGAACACCGGACCAGTCTGTCCGAAATTACGACTTGCGCCGGTCGGGTCAAATATCGGATTATTCTCAAATGGAATCTCAAAAACATGTTGCCACCAGGCGACAGACCATTCGCCATAAGTCATTCCGGTCCGCTCCCCGGCGTCGTTCGGGTGAATGATGTCGAATGACATCGGAGTTGCTGACACATCTGCCTGCGCCGCAATCAAAAACAAAGTCGCCGCGAACGCTATCACGACAGTACGTCGAAATTTATTTAGAATCTTCATTTTCTCTCCTTCTGATCGTTGTATTCTTATCAATTTCCCATTCTGTAGAAACAACTATCGATCGCAACGGGGTTTCATGAAATTCAAAAACACATAATTGGCTACATTCCGCCCGGCTGCTTGTCCTGCGATATTGGCAAACGTGAAATCGGTTCCGCCATAGACGCGAGCTTTTGCTTGTTCCTCTGCCATCGCCGTAAATCCCGAATACGAACGCGTGGCGCCGCCCGAGCCTTCCCAGGTATGTTGAAACGGAATGTCGTCACGTCCGAAAAACAAGGCAAGTATCGTTGATTGCGAAAAACCCACCGCCGCGACGTCTCCTGCGTAAACCGGATGCGATTTAGTAGTGAGCAGCGGCGTCCAGTTCACTTCTTGGGCAGTGCTGGGATTGCCATCCTCGTCGGCGCGGCGGATTGCGGTCACCGGCCGCCATAAAACATAGGTATATTTGCTAGCGAAGGTGCTTTGCAGAGCGTCGTGATGGGCGATCGCCAGGAGGGCGAAAAATCTGGCATTTTCCGCCGTCGTATTATTTCGGGAAATTGCCGTCTGTCTGGCCACGTTATACCAGACCTGTGCGAAATTCGTTGGCGTGCCGACGTTGTCCCAGAGCCGCGCGACCGCCGTCTGGTCGGCGGTGCGCGTCGTGCTGGTCGCGGAGCCGATTTCCTTGATCTCATTCAGATCCGCCGCATATTGAGCGCTGGTCAGCGCGGGCGGTGCGTTCGAAAGGAATTGAGAGCTTGAGGCTGTTGCAAATGGCAGAACGGCCGGAAAGTGCGTAAAAGTGGCAGCCGCGTTGGCGGTCGGCGTCGGCTGCCAATTGCCTGGCGTGTTAGGCAAGACAAGCGCTGGGGGAGTAACGTTCCAACCATCACTGGCGCGTAGGGCCAGAATACGAAACGCTACGATCTCGCCAATCCGCACTCCTTCTTTCGCCCGGTCCTCCTTGATGCCTGTCAGTGAGTTCGCTAATTCATTATCAAAAATGGCCTGCCGTGTTGGGAAAAGAGCGACCAAAACATCGCGGGCCGCTTTTGCCGCCGCCGCTTCATGCGATGCTCTGGGACTTCCGGGCACTTCGGTCCAATACGGAGTGTACCGGCCATCGATCGAATTAACGGCATCAAACATCGCCGCGTGCATAATTGCATAACTTCGGCCTCCATAAACAGTGGGAGGCTGCTGTCCCGGCGTGGCTAGGGTTTCCCTGATAATTCGATTCCACTGTAGGATTACGTTTTCACCCGGCACCTCCGGGGCACGTGAGTCCTGTCCCCAAATAATGTGCGATGAGCAAAGTACTATTGCGGCTACTAAAAGAATATTTAGAAATTGTCTCTGTTTCATTTATTTCGTCTCCTTGCTTGACTGAAAATTTTTCTTTCCATCTGCTAGCGCGACAGACTTTCTCAGCAGAGGTCACAATTTTTTAAAAAAGATTGACTTGCAACTAAACGGCATAAGTTCAGTGTTAAACGACAAGTCAGTAACGAGAAGAGGGAGATTTAGGCATGGCCGAAAGTGGGCGTACCGCGAGCGACATAACGGAGCGGCTGCGCGATTGGAGCGACAGCAGTTACTCCGATTCGCCGGATGCTCTGCTCAAGATCGTCTACGACGAACTTCACAAGCAGGCCCACAATTATTTGCGAAAGGAGCGGCCAGGGCACACGCTCCAGACCACCGCCCTGGTTAATGAGGCATATCTCAAAATCGCGAAGCAAAAAAATGTCTCCTGGGAAAGCCGCGCTCATTTTTACGCCATTGCCGCGACAATGATGCGGCGGATCCTGATCGATTACGCCAAAACCCGGCAGCGTGTCCGTCGCGGCGGTGTTCACAGCGATCTGCCGCTTGAAAACGCCTTGACATTTGCCATCAGCGAGACTGATTTCGATTTGCTGGCGCTCGATGAAGCACTGACGCGACTTACCGAAAAGGACAAGCATCTTGCAAAGGTCGTTGAACTCAGATTTTTTAGCGGCCTCGACGTTGTTGAGACTGCTGAAGTTCTGGGTGTATCCGAGTCGACCGTTAAGCGAGATTGGCAGATGGCAAAGGCCTGGCTTTACCGCGAATTGACTTAATATAAACACAAAAGGGGGAATGTAGTATCGCAGGGAATAATTTGACCTGTCTTTTGTAAAACTGTCGCGTTAATGTTTGAAAGGGTGTAAACGAGCAAGAAAATGGCGGCAGAAAATTGGCAGCAAGTGAGGAAGATATTTGACGGCGCCGTCCGTCAGAAGCCCGAAGGGCGCGAGAGGTTTGTCCATGAGGCTTGCGCTTCGGACCTTGCGTTGCTCCGCGAAGTCGAATCGCTGCTGGCGTCCCACGATAGTGCCGACAATTTTTTGGAAACCCCGGCGGTTGAGAAAGTCGCGGACGCCTTTTCAGGAGAGAGCGATAAGCTCAGAAAAGACCAGTGTTTAAGGCATTACAAGATAATCAGAGAGATCGGCTCCGGCGGCATGGGCGAGGTCTATTTGGCGACCGACACAAAACTAAATCGCCGGGTCGCGATCAAAGTTCCCCATCAAGATCTGTTATCGAACGATCAGGCCACCAGCCGATTACTGCGCGAAGCTCAGGCGGCGGCGATGCTCGACCATCCAAATATCTGCTCGATTCACGAGATCTCGGAGACGGAGGACGGCAGTTTTATCGTCATGCAGTATGTCGAGGGCGAAACGCTGGCCGATGTTTTGACCAAGCGTCCAAGCATTGAGAGGTCGATCGATCTCGCAATTCAGGTGGTCGACGCTCTGTCTGAGGCTCACGCGCATCACATTATTCACCGCGATATTAAACCCGCCAACATTATTGTCAATGAAAAAGGACAAGTTAAGGTTTTGGATTTTGGCCTCGCAAAATTTGTCGAAGCCGAATCAAGCGCCGAAACGACGAAAGGCCCGGCTACCTCCGGCTCGATGATGGGAACAGTTCCATACATGTCGCCCGAACAACTTCGCGGCAAACGCCTCGACGCCCGTACCGATATTTTTAGCTTCGGGGCGATGTTTTATGAGATGCTCAGCGGCCAGCAGGCCTTCGGCAAAGAAAGCAACGCCGAAACGATCTCCGCTATTCTCAACGACCAACCGGATTGGACACGAATTCCGGCCGGCCTCCAGCCAATCGTTCAAAAGACGTTGAGAAAAGGACGCGACGATCGCTATCAAACAGCTCAAGACCTGACGCGTGATCTGCGCGAGGCGCAGCAAAGCGGTGCGTTTTTGCTGGAAACCGATCGCGAGGCCAGCGGGCGGCACCCAGATGACGTGATTTCGACTTCGCCGTTCAGACGATTTTTTTCACGGGAAACCGCCGGGTCAAAAATTCCGTCGTATCGTTTTTGGAAAAGTTCAGGTTCCAGCGTTCCTCCCGCTCTGGAAACCGATTCATTCGGAAACCAGCAAACAATCAAATCTAAATCCTTCCGGCCAGGCTATGCTGTAATTTTTGCGGCATTGACAATGTTTCTGTTGATCGGCGCTGCGGGATGGGCCATATGGCAGCTAAATAAAGCAGACGATTCGCATGCGTTTGATAATTTGCGTTCCGTTAAGCTGGTTTCGTGGAAGACGGGTGCCAGCACCTATTCCGGTGATTACCGGATCTCGCCCGACGGCAAAATGGTTGCGTACTCTTCCACACAGGATGGGCCGCCTGAAGCGATTTTTGTGAAGCAGACCGCCGACGGCGCGGAGATCCGCGTCACCAAAGATGAATGGGGCGGTGTAAACCCACTATGGTCGCCAGATGGCCAGAAAATTGCATTTTCTTCGGTTCGCGATAACCGGTCCGGCATCTATTCGATCCCGGCCTTCGGCGGCAATGCCACGATGATGAAAATCATCGGAGCAAACAATAATGTTCGGCCGCTCCATTGGTCCAATGATGAGGCGACATTGTTTTACGAATCGGCCGGTAATCTATTCCGGGTCGACATTGCGACACAGGAAACAGCGCAGATAACAAACTTTGATCCAGTTCGGGGCAGAATGAGATATTTCAGCATCTCGCCAGATGAGGCCAAAATTGTGTATGTCGATCAAACAGACGGTCAAACCGATTTATGGGTCTCTTCAATAATAGGTGGTTCGCCTGTGCAACTGACAAATGATAAAGATGCCGAGATCCTACCGCGTTGGCACCCGGACGGACAACAAATTCTCTACACCCTTTACCGAAACAATTACAATCAGATCAACGTCGCTTATAGAGATCGACGCCCTCCCAGTCAGGTAACGCGCAGCGACAGCGAATACAAAATGATCGACGTTTCAGGTGACGGCACTAAGATCTACTATCTTTCGCAGGAGAAAAAATCGGACATATGGGGTGTCACCGCGGAAACTGGTGAAGAGTTCGAAATCGACGCGGGTCTCGAAGCGGAATATTGGCCGGACATTTCTCCCGACGGGCAAGCGATCGCCTATCAGTCTAATCTGGCCCTCGAAGTCTCATTTAGGCGAAATCCGTCGATAATTGTTAAATCGCTGACGAATCAGTTTCCCCCGCTTTCCGTCAAGGGCTACAATCCCCGGTGGCTGCCGGACAGTCACCACGTCGCCTTTCTCCGGTGGCAGGAGGCGGAACAAAAAATGGATTTCTGGCTTGTCAACACATTGAACAGCGAGGAACGTCAAATCACAAAGGCAAGCGTGAGTGCTCCAGGGTACTCTTTTTTGCCTTACAACCGAACTCAAACGAGGGAATACAGTTGGTCACCCGACAGCGGTAAAGTTGTGTTCGTGGCAAAGGAAGCGGGAGCGTCGAACATTTTAATGACAACGCTCGAATCTGATGAAACCGTTAACATTACAAATAACACGAAGCCAAATTTAGTATATTCCGGCCCGTCATGGTCGATGGACGACAAGGGAATTGCTTTTGTGTCCCAGGAAAAACCGGCAGCAAGTGACCATAAACCAATTTGGAAAATTTGGGTCGTGGAGGCAAACAAACCAAAGGAGATTTATTCAACGACCGCGCAGTTGCGCCTGCTTGGTTGGCCGGTCGGGGGTGATCTCGTTTTCGAGGAAAGTGATGTACCGATGGCGGCACGACCATTGGATATAAAACTTCTGCGAATTTCAGCGGCGGGGCAAAAGCGTTCCGAAACTGTTTTCAGGAATATCTATGTGACGAGCATGTCCTTGTCCGCGGATGGGAAACTAGTTGCCTTTACCGTTCGTCAGGATGACAAAGACAATATTTGGCTTGCTCGACCTACCGGCCGTGACTTAAGAAAAATCACGACTAACGGTAATTCCAGACTCTTTTACGGCAGTCCCGCGATATCGCCGGACGGCAAAACAATATTCTTTGATAAACAGGAAGAGACCAAGATAATTTCAAGGCTGGAAAATTTCGAATAAAACAAAAAAGGAGCAAATTAAAATGGAAAAAATAGACTATGCAAAGGAAACGGAAAGGGCTCTGGTTATGAGCCAATTCTATTACTCGATGTCTTTACTGCAACATAAGGCAATCAAATATGTCGCCCACGGAGAAACCCAGGCGGGCAAATACGCGCGCGTCAAGGAGATCATCGGTCTCGTCACAAAGGCAGGTGCGCAAATTGTCGATGGAGACGCGGTTCCACATGAGCATTGCGAGCCACCATGTTGGACAGATGAGGCGACCGGTATGTGCAATTGCCCTGTCGGCTTTCATGTAGATTTACACGGAGGCGTAGTTAATCCGTAAAGAATTCGGTAGTTTTCAATCGCGGCGTGTTTGGACGCGAACAGATTGCAATGCCGAGACTAATCTCAGCACAAGGTAAGAAAAATATTCGATACGGTGCTCCGCCGAAAGCCTGAGGAGCTCCGACATTTTGCTGAACCAACGAAATTGTAATTGTTGAAGTATGCGCCAGCATCTCGTCTCCCCGGACGCGTATAATATACTAAGAAGATATTTTTTAGAATCTTATGCGTGACATTCCGGTCGGTAACGGCAGCTTGCTGGTTAATTTCGACGATAAATACCAGATCCGTGATATCTATTTTCCGCATGTCGGGCAGGAGAATCATACCGAGGGCTTTCCGTTTCGTTTTGGCGTTTGGGCAGATGGTGCGTTTTCGTGGGTGTTTTCAGACGAGTGGAACCGCAGCCTCAAATATCTCAAGGATACGCTCGTAACGGATGTGGTGCTCACCAATGAAAAATTGGGGATCGAGATCAACTGCAACGACGCGGTGGCGGGTAATGAGAATATATACCTGCGACGCGTCAAGGTAACCGATCTCAAAGGCTCCGATCGCAACATCAGGGTCTTTCTCCATCACGATTTTCGTATTTACGAAAACAAAGTCGGCGACACGGCGTTTTACGATCCGGACACGCTTGCGCTCATCCATTACAAAAAGCACCGGTATTTTTTGATAAACACGTCGCCGCATTTTGACGAATTTGCCACCGGCCGCAAGGCGTTTCGCAACAACGAAGGAACCTGGCGGGATGCCGAGGACGGGCATTTATACGGCGGAACTATCACCGAAGGCTCGGTCGACTCGACTATCGGCGTGCATCACCGGCTCGATCCGAATGGCTCGTTTCAGTTCTATTACTGGATCGCGGCCGGAACGTCAAGACTTGAGGTCGCGGCACTCAACAACCACGTACTGACACGTGGGGCTTCCAACTATTTCCTCGAATCCGAGGGTTTCTGGCGTAGTTGGGTCCGTGATCCGTCAATCGACGATCCCGATCTGCCCGAAAGCGTTCTCGATCTATACAAACGAAGCCTGTTGATCATCAGGACGCAGACAGACAACGGCGGAGCGATCATTGCGGCGAACGATCATGACGTGACAGATCGCGCGACCGACCATTACAGCTACCTCTGGCCGCGTGACGGAGCATTTGTTGCGAACGCCTTCGACCTGGCAGGTTATCCGGATATCTCGCGAAAGTTTTTCGAGTTGTGTGGAAATATCGTCGAGGATCGCGGCTATTTCCTTCAGAAATATAACCCCGACGGCAGCGTTGGTTCCGGGTGGCACTCGCATTGGGACCGTTACAAAAAGCTGCGGCTCGTTCCGATCCAGGAAGACGAAACCGCGTTGGTCCTTTGGGCACTTCGCGAACACCACGATATGTTTCCCGACGCGGCCTTGAGCCGGGAACTTTACGACAAACTCGTCGTACGGTGCGCGGATTTCATCGAGGGCTATCGCGATCCGATAACTAAACTACCGAAAGCCAGTTGGAATCTCTGGGAAGACCATTTTGGCATCCACACATTTACTTGCGCAACCGTTGTCGCAGGGCTGCGAGCGGCCTCGAAATTTGCGCGGGAATTTCACGATAGCGAACGGGCGGATTCATACAAGTCAGCGGCCGATGAGATAGTCGAAGGTATGCGGGAATACCTGTACAGCACCGAGCGAGGACACTTTCTAAGGGCGTTGTCGGCGAATCACGATGGCACATTCACGCCTGATACGACGTTGGACGCATCCGTTTTTGCGATCTTTTATTTTCGCTGTTTCGAAGCCGATGACCCGATCGTCGTTAACACGATGAACGCCGTTCGAGGCCGACTGCTCAATGACACGGCGGTTAGCGGCATTATCCGATTCGAACACGACGGCTATATGCGAGGTGCTGACCCGGCACCGCCAAATTCGTGGGTTATCACGACACTTTGGATGGCTGATTATTACATCGCGGCGGCAACGGAAATTGGAGATCTTGCGGAAGCCCTTAATATATTGAAATGGACCGTCGACCGGGCTTTACCCTCTGGAGTGTTAGCCGAGCAGATCGACCCGCTTACCGGCGAACCGCGATCGGTTTCGCCGCTCACCTGGTCACATTCGACATATGTCGCGACCGTAAACTCTTATTTACGAAAGAAGAAGAGTCTGGAGTCGCACTGACAGCTTAAGCCGCGTAACTCCACCTTGCGAGTTTCTGACTTTACGATAAAATCATACTAATGCGAAAAGCAAAGATACTTGCCACACTCGGCCCGGCTTCAAACCAGGAATTTGTTATCAAGACAATGCTCAACGCGGGGCTCAATGCCGTGCGTATCAACATGTCGCACGGAACGCAGGAACAGCATGCTGAGACCATCGCCCTCGCGAGAAAGGTCGCTACATCACTTGGCAAGCCTCTGTCCGTGCTTGTCGACCTCTCAGGGCCGAAGATTCGTACGCGGACGCTGGAGAATGGCGTTCCAGTAGAGCTGATCGAGGGTCAGGCATTTGTCATCACGACGCGCGAGATCATCGGCAACACACGCGAAGTTTCCACGAATTTCCTACATCTACCCGACGCAGTGGAGCCCGGTTCGCTCATATTGCTCGATGACGGTGCGATCGACCTCACGGTTGAATCGAAGACCGAGACTGATGTCATCTGCCGTGTGGTCACCGGCGGAATACTAGCCGAGCGTAAGGGCATTAATCTGCCAAACACGCCGCTCGCGATCCCGTCGATGACCGAAAAAGATCATACGGATCTGATCTGGGCGATGGGGCAGAATGTTGACTATATTGCACTTTCATTCGTTAGAACGGCCGAAGACTGCATCCAGGTCAAAAAGCTTATAAAAGATCTCAACAAACGCGAACTCGGCCGGGCTCTGCTCGTCGCCAAGATCGAAAAGGCGGAGGCGATCGAAAATCTCGACGCGATCATCGAGGCAACCGACGGTGTAATGGTCGCCCGCGGCGATCTCGGGGTCGAAACCAGCGTCGAACTTGTGCCTGTCTATCAGAAACGCATCATCGAAAAAGCGGTAGCGAGCGACAAATTCGTCATCACAGCGACCCAGATGCTGCAATCCATGATCGAGAATCCATTCCCAACCCGGGCCGAGGCTTCTGATGTCGCAAATGCCGTGTGGGATGGTACGGATGCGGTAATGCTTTCTGCGGAAACCGCCTCAGGCCGTTATCCGGTCGAAGCAGTAAAGACAATGGTTCGCATAATCGATTCAGCCGAAACTATCAAGGCTGACCAGCTCCGCAGGCCCGATAAATTCTCTCAGGCACCGTCGGGCCGAACAAGCCAGGCCCTGTGCATGGCGGCCGCGTACGCAGCGAAGGAGATGTTGACAGAGAAGGTTGCCGTCTTCACCGAGTCAGGATTGATGGCGCGCCGTTTGTCAACGGTCCGGTCCGGATTGCAGACATACGCGCTTACTCAATCGCGGGATGCGTGGAATCAGCTTTCGCTTATCTGGGGCGTCAAGCCTTTCGTCCATGAAAACAGCGATTCAACCCACGGAATGCTTGAGGTCGGTGAAAAGACACTGCTTGATGCTAACGTCGTTGAAGCTGGTGAGACTCTGATCATGATGGCGGGAAGACTTTCGGGACTTGGCCTGTCGAGCTCCGTTATCGTTTGGACGATCGGCGAAAGCGTGCCGAGGCGCTAGAAACGCTATACAACGGCACCAAAGAGCTTGCCGACGCCAGCCGTGACGGCCATTGCGATCGCTCCCCAAAAAAGCACTCTGAGTGATCCTCTGAGCATTCCCGCACCACCTGCTTTTGCGGCCACAGCGCCCAGAACAGCCAGAAAGATCAATGAGCTGACCGCAACCAGAGTGATCATCAGGTTAAACGGCGAAAACCAAGTAACGAGCAGCGGCATCGCCGCACCGACGGAAAATGCCGCGGCAGAAAAAACAGCCGCCTGAAGCGGTCTCGCCGTCGTGATCTCAGAGATCCCAAGCTCATCTCGCGTATGAGCACCGAGAGCGTCGTGGGCCATCAACTGTGTGGCAACTTCGGATGCAAGTTCCGGGGTCAATCCGCGCCCTTCATAAATAGCGGCCAGCTCGCGTTGTTCAAATTCGGGTTCCGCTTCCAAGTGTTTTTTCTCAAGCTCGATATCCGCTTTTTCGGTATCTGCCTGCGAATAGACCGACACATATTCGCCCGCCGCCATCGACAACGCTCCGGCAAAGAGGCCCGCAACGCCGGCTAGCATAACAGCTTCGTGGCCGGAGGCCGCAGCCGCGACCCCAATTACGAGTGACGACGTCGAGACGATACCATCATTCGCACCCAGAACGGCCGCACGAAGCCATCCAACGCGGTGCGAGCGGTGCATTTCGTTATGAACCATACACGAGTAGGATAACTTACTGATGGTACTTTGATGAAAGGTTCTCACGGCCCCAGCGGAGTGCGCGGGCCATCCAGACAAGTTCGTCGATGAAACCTGTGACACGGTTATCGTAAGCCGCATCCAGAAGGTTGCCGTCGGCGTCGAATTTGCTTTTGACTGACGGGAAATTAAGATCGGAAAAGGTCACGGCGAGACCCAATTCGCGCACCATCGGAACCATCGCCTCGATCACCCGAGTTCCACCCCACGGGCCGGAAGAGACGCCCACGAACGCCACCGCTTTGTGAATATACTCCTTCAGCAGCAGATCGAGAACGCTTTTCAACGCTCCTGGATATCCATGGTTGTATTCGGGAGTCACAATCACGAGACCGTCTGCCCGGATGATCGCATCACGCCATTCCGGGAAATCGCTGCCTATCTCCGTGCCGTAATCATCTCGCGGGAGGTCGAAATCGCGAACATCGAAAAATTTCGATTCAATATCGTCCCGTTCTTCGATTTTCGACAGCACCCATTTTGCCACTTGTTCGCTTTCACGAGCCTTCCGGGGCGTGCCAAGAATGAGCGGAATAAAAAGTTTTTCCTGACTCATAATAAAAAAAGAAGATCGTCGTCCGGCTTAGTCCGAGCCGAGAACCTGGGCTACTGTATCGCTTTTCAGACCGCCGCCCTTCCGTTTGTTGTACTCGGAAAGCGAGATCTGCTTATCACGCCAGGCGTCGAGGTGTCCGACCTGGTGAACGCATTGGATGGTGCAGGTCGGGGCACACCATTTTTCGGTGATGTACTCGCGGTCCATGTCGGCTTGCGTGTATTCGAGCAGCGGAATTCCTGGTGTACCGCGTTGCTGTGAGCACCAGTTCACGATTCCGAATTCGTCGATATACAGATATCTCGCACCGGCACGACAACGCCATTCGTATTCTTTGCCTTCGACAAGATCGTCCTGGAACCAGTTCCAACGAGCATACGAGCTTTGGCCTTTGCTTTTGATCTCTTTGTAGACTTCCTTCTCGCGAACGGTCAACCCTTTGTTGAGACCGTCGCCGTCGTGGATAACACCAACGGTGGATGAGAATCCGAGTTCGCGGGCACGGTTGGCGATGATCAGAGCTTCCTCAGGATTCGCCACGCCGCCGCCAACGACGGAGTTGATGTTGACCTTAAATTTTGCGTACTGCTGCAGATTCACCAGCTTCGCATCGAGAACTTTCAGGCTCTTTTTCGATACTTCATCCGGCGTTACATTATCGATCGAGATCTGGAGGTAATCGAGGCCCGCTTCGTTCAGCTTCTTGACTTTTTCCGGTTGAAAATAATAGCCGTTCGAGATCAGCCCCGCGATCATTCCGTGATGACGGATCCGGTCGATGATCTCGTAGATCTCCGGGTGCATCATCGGCTCGCCGCCCGAGATCGTGATCACCGACGAGCCGAACTCCGCCAGTTTATCGATCCGCTGCAGCATCACATCGATCGGCACCGGATCGCTCGTTTTGTCGTATTCGTTGCAATACGTGCAGGCAAGATTACACCGCCGCATCGGCACAATATGTACCAACACCGGATGCTTCGTCGAAGCAAACGCCTTAACGGTGTGCTTAACACCACGCGTAAATCTACTGAAACTACTCGCCTTTGGCATTACTTAAATAATTGTTCGGTTCCATCGTTTTCCACGCCGATAAATGCTGCACTTCGGTGATGTTACGGATGGAGCGCAAACTAGGACCTAAACCTTGATCTCTTTAGCTCCTTTCGGAATATTTAGAACAAATATGCTAGCGCTGATTTGCACATTCTTGCGTACATTCTGCAATGTAACTGTCGTCGTATCGTTATTTTGTTCGAAGATCTTTGCCTGGACCGGCATTCCGTCGGTGTTTACCCAAAGCTCCGCCGATTTGTAGTTGGTAGCTGTTTTGGGTGTCAACTGCAGGTGCCACGTGCTGACGCCGGCCGCATTTTCGGTTCCGAGGTAAACGATATTATAGTTTGCTCGCAGCTGCTCGCGATTCATACTCATGAAACCAAGGGCATTCCCTGCCCCCGCTGACGTTTTCGCTTTATTGACCTTACCTATATAAACCTGATTGATACTCGGTTTATACAGCCGATAGTCCTCGCCAATGACCGAGACCTGCTCAACCGCCGGTTTCGTCCAGTCAAGACGCATGTAACGTTTGCCCTTAGCGTTGGGAAGATAACTCGTTGAGCCGATGTAAGTATCGGTTTCATTCAACTGCGGGTTGAATTTCAGCATCGTAACGTCCGCCTGAACAGACATCAAAGCCTTGTTGTGATCATCCATGCGTTTCAGGATCTCGCCGAGTGGCCCCATTCCCTGCGCCCGTGCGTCCTGCACTGAAAAAAGGCCAACGACCAGCATTCCCACAAACAAAAAACTATACAAACTCAGTTTCTTCATAACATTACTCAATTCTTCTAATTCTCGCCAACTATTTAGAATTTCCCGTCTCAACTTGGACGGCTTGAGCCTTTGGGCGGGTTGCACCGGTATCTTTGCTGTTGAACCATTCCTTCGGCGTCAGGAAGATGAAACACATGATGAGAATGCACAACAGGTCCCATTGCCAGGATGCCCGTTCATAGCTCCAATTGATCACGTTCTTCATAGCAAAAAGTTCAATTAACTACATGTCCATCACGCATTTGTATCGTCCGTGAGCAGGCTTCGGCTGCCTCAGGATTGTGCGTGATCATGATGATCGTCTGGTTGAATTTTTCGTTCAACTCGCGAAACATCTCAAGCACGATCTGCGAATTCTCCGTATCGAGATTTCCCGTCGGCTCGTCCGCCAGGATTATCGCCGGGCCATTAACGATGGCCCGTGCCAACGCAACCCGCTGCTGCTCGCCGCCGGAAAGCTCGAGCGGCTTATGGTGCATTTTATCCTCTAGCTTGAGCAGCCGCAAAACCTCGCGGCGGCGGTCGGAATTCTTGCTGCCGTTGCCGGTGTGGATCTTTTCCGCCAATTTTAAATTCCCCTCGGCCGAAAGCGTCGGGAAGAGGTTGAAACGCTGAAATACAAATCCGATCTTGCGTCGCCTAATGTCGGTACGCTGCGCATCAGAGACCTTTGCCAGATCTTCCCCGTCGATCAAAATGCTGCCGCTCGTCGGGCTCAGCAAGCCGCCGAGCAGATGGAGCAGCGTCGATTTTCCGCAGCCCGACGGCCCCATGATCGCGACAAATTCACCTTCATTCACGTCCATCGACAGGCCGCGAAGAACCGGAACTTCCAGTTTTCCAACCTTATAGGATTTCTTTAGATCGACGGTCTGTAGGATCGATTTCATCGGGCGGCTTATTGATAACGTGTCACGCCCGTTCTGATGGCGTTGCTGGTCGGCTGATCGACCTTTACCTCACTAAGTTTTTTGTCGAGATCGACTTCCTCGAGATTCCATGAATTTTGCAGCACGAACGCCGCGTCGGGATATTTCTTACCGATCGAAACCGCATCAGGCGTCTGATATGATAGTTTCATCGAGTATTTTTCCTTCGGCCGTGTCACCTGTATCTCAAGCGGAAGATTTACATAATCGGTTGTTTCGGTCAGCTTCCCTTCCTTGCCATAAACGATGTCAGACTCGATCTCGCCCTGCTCGTCAAATATCTGCTGCTTAGCAAGCCTTATCCCGCCGACTCGATCAAACCAAAAACGACGAGATATTTTTAGCGTTCCCTCTTCTCGTCTTACGTACTCATCGAGCAGGTAATAACCACGCATCACCTTGCGGACCGGCGATTTACTGTTGACGGTATTATCATCTTCGATCTCGAAGATGCTGCTCTGCGTATAAACATTCGCCGGATCGATCGGGCGAACCAGCATCGCATCGGTAAAATGCTGGGGCCGAAGGTTTGCAAATGCGTTAACGTTTTCCTTTGCGGCTTTAGCTTCTCCGTTCCCGTTGCCATTAGAACTCAAGGTCTTCTGCAAGCGTGAGTAGTCGGCCTTATTTGTTCCCTTTACGAATTTCTTGTACTTACCCGAACCGCCGTCATTCAAAACCGCAACCCGAAAACTAAGTCCGTCCGAAGTCATCTGTGCGATATCAGTTCTGATAAACGGGGCCTGAACCTTGAGGAGTATCATGCCGGGCCGTTGAACAACGATCTCGCCATCCGCGGTACGATATTTCTCCTTGGTCCCAAATTCGGCAAAGGAATTATCCTCAAACTGCAAGTCCATTTTCGCCCGCATCGAATTAACGCGAGCATATCGATTCACCTCGCTGAGAAGTTCGCTTTGCTGAGCCGTCTCCGTCTTAAGAAGCGTCGGAGTCTTGCTTTCCTTCTTTACAATATTGCAGCTTGTAAAGAGAATAAAAGCGGCGACGATCAGGAATATTCTCGACCGCAATAGATTACCCGGAAAATACTTCATTCGTGTCTGATGTGCCAACCCGACTGCCTAGTTGCCATGGAACTGCCCAAAAACCCGCAGAACTCTTAAACGCAAGATAATAGCATTTCAAAACTTCTTACGCTAGCGAACAAAAGACGCGGAATGAAGTGAAAGGCCCACCTCGTTCCGCGTCTGTCTATCCTAAAAACTAACCGATCAACCTGTAAAGACTCCCGAATTTCGAGTCAGGTAGTCCTGCATCGTGTACGCGAACATGATCGCCAGCCAGAAAAAGCTCGCGACGGCGGCCAGCCAAATCATCTTCTTGCTCCAATATACATGCATGAAGAAGAGCATGACGCACGTCATCTTTGTGAACGCGATCAGCAGGGCGACGAGTGTGTTCGCACCGGGAAATATGTGATCCATATCCACGGTTGCGGCATAATAAGTAAGGACCGTACCAACAATGAGTATTCCGAATATTCCGAAATATTTCGGTATATTCATGTGATCATGATCTTCGTGATGTTCCGTTGACATAACTTCTCCCTAGTGCATAAAGTGCCTGCCGAGCAAATAAAGCAGCGGAAACAGGAAAATCCAAACAATATCTACAAAGTGCCAGTACAAACCGGACATCTCGACCGGCATGTAATATTCGCGGCTGTACGTACCGCTCCAGGCCTTCCAGAGCAGCCACGACATCAATCCAAGTCCGATGATCATGTGCAGAGCGTGAAGCCCGGTCATGACAAAGTAGATCCAGAAAAAGATGCGAACCCGGTCGCGAAATTTATTGGCGTCGATCTCTCCGTTAGAGAAATACCCGATCTTTTCCGACTCGGTAAGAAACTTGCCGTCCTGCGCAAGCTTCACAAGCGAGCAGTCCGTCCACTGAAATTCGCTCTGAGGATTTACGTAGGCATGTTCCGTCGTCGTGCCGTGCTCGACTTCCCAGCATGGCTTCTCAGGAGCAGCGGCATGCTCGCCGGTATGCTCCGCCTTTGCTTTACGATTCAGCCCGGTGACGGGTACAAAGCCATGATTGAACTTATCCGTGTACTCGATCGCCTTGACCCCCAGGAACGTTGCACCGAACATCATCGTTAAAACGATCATGATCACCTGCATATTCCGGTTGCCTCTTTGAGCATAGTACACGGTCAAAGCCATGGTGAGACTGCTGACGATGAGAACGATCGTATTGAGGCCGCCCCAGAAAGCGTCGAGATGGTTACTGCCAGCGGCAAACGCCATCGGATATCTCGAGCGGAATACGAGATAAGCGGTGAACATCCCGCCGAAGAACATGATCTCCTGCACGAGGAACATCCACATTCCAATAGTGACGCTCTCTTCCTGCTGGGCCATGTCCTCGAACTGGTGCTGAAGACCCGGCTGGTGATGATGTTCGCTATGTTCTGAGTGTGTCGACATCTTATTCAATTGAAATTTTGAAAATTGAAAGATGAGAATTTCAAATCCTCAATTTTTCATTATTAGCTAAACTCCTACAGCCTCCCGCCGTCTCGCCTCATCGAGATCTAACCCGCTCTCCTCACCAAATTCGTAAGCTTCCCAAGTGACTACCGGCATCTGCTCGAAATTCTCGGTTGGCGGTGGTGAACTCGTACGCCACTCGAGGCCCGGATGCATCCAAGGATTGTCTCCGGCTTTCTTCCCGGCTATCAGCGAGTGGGTCAAATAGATCACCGGCATCACAAGGCCGATACCAAGAACCGACGCTCCGGCGGTCGAGAAGATATTGAGAACCTGCAATTCCTCAGGATACGAGGCATAACGACGAGGCATGCCCTGGTATCCGAGAATGAACTGTGGAAAGAACGTGAGATTGAAACCGACAAATACGAGCATCGCAGAGATCTTGCCCCAAAATTCCGAGTACATCCGGCCCGTCATCTTTGGCCACCAGTAATGGATGCCGCCGAGATACGCGATAACCTGTCCGCCCACCATGACGTAATGGAAATGGGCGACGACAAAATACGTGTCCGTCAAATGCACAGTCAAACCAACCGAACCGAGAAACAATCCCGTCAAGCCGCCGATCAGGAAAAGGCCCATGAAACCCAACGCGTAGAGCATCGGTGTGTCATAAGATATGGAGCCTTTATACAGCGTCGCAGTCCAGTTGAACATCTTGATCGCCGAAGGAACAGCAACAACCATCGTCAGGAACGAGAAAACCAATCCAGCGTACATCGACTGTCCGCTGACGAACAGGTGATGGCCCCAAACGAGGAATCCGAAAACCGCGATCGCGATCGATGAGAAGGCGATGAACTCATAGCCAAAAACCTTCTTGCGCGAAAAATTGGAGATCAGCTCCGAAATAACGCCCATTCCCGGCAAGATCATGATGTACACGGCCGGATGCGAATAGAACCAGAAAAGATGCTGGAACAGGATCGGGTCGCCGCCGATCGTCGGATCGAAAATACCGATACGACCGAGCCGCTCGAGAGCGAGCATCAGAACCGTGATCGCGACCACCGGCGTTCCCAGGATCATGACGAGACTAGTTGCGTAATGTGCCCAGACAAACAGCGGCATACGGAACCATGTCATTCCCGGTGCACGCATCGTGTGGATCGTTACGATGAAGTTAAGACCGGTAAGGATCGACGAAAAACCGTTGATAAAGATGCCAAGGCCGACGAGCATGACGTACGAGTTAGAAAATGTCGTACTGTACGGTGCATAGAACGTCCAACCGGTATCCACGCCGCCCTGCATTAGGGCAAACAGCACCAAACCGCCTGCAACCCAATAAATATAAAGGCTCAGCAGGTTGATTCGTGGCAAAGCGAGATCCTTGGCCCCGATCATTAGCGGCAGCAGGAAGTTACCCAGGATCGCGGGAATTGACGGTATCAGGAAGAAGAAGATCATCAAGATGCCGTGCTGCGTGAAGACCTTATTGTACGTTGCCGATTCAACAAGATCGCTCGCAGGCGTCAGCAGCTCGAGGCGGATCGTGGCCGCGTAGAGGCCGCCGGCCATAAAGAATGCCGAGACCGATATCAAGTACATTATCGCAATGCGCTTGTGATCCTTCGTCAACAGCCATGACTTCAGCGTCGAGCCGTTAGTCAAATAGTTCGACTTGGGTTCCCCAGTCGCACCTGCTGAAATTTCTTCTTGCGTTTGCATAGTCTTGTAAAAACCTACTTATTGCTATTGCCCGCCGGTTTCGCCGCCGGTTTATTAGCGGCAGGCTTATTTGCCGCCGGGGCTGCATTTGCCGGTGATGCTGTGTTCGCAGCCGGGGCCGTTGTGGCCGTGGCGGCGTTCGGCGTCAGCGATTTAATATAAGCTACCAGCGAATTTAACTGCTCTTCCGTGACCTGCCCCTTAAAGGTTGGCATGATCGGCTGGAATCCTTCGACCACTTGTGCGGTCGGATTGAGGATCGAGTTTCGAATGTATTGATCGTCCACCTTAGCGGTTGATCCTCCGACAAACTTCACGTCATGGCCATAGATGCCTTCGAGCTTCGCTCCGCGCTGAGCCGGACCGCCGGCATGACACGATGCACAGCCAAGTTTGTTCTCAAAGAGATCCTTACCTGCCTCGACCGGTGTTTGGCCCGAAACGTTTCCGCTCAGCCAGTTGTCAAAATCACGCTGTTCCATTACATAGACCCAACCGCCCATTCCTGAGTGATTGAGGCCGCAGTATTCCGCGCAAAAGAGGCGGTATTTTCCGGGCTTTGTTGCCTTGAACCACAAATAAGTGTAGCGGCCCGGAACAACGTCCGCCTTTGTGCGGAAAGCCGGAATATCAAAATCGTGAATAACGTCCTCGGTCGTCATCGTCAGCTTAACGTTGCGGTTAAGCGGAACGTGGAGTTCATTGATCTCCCGCTGCCCGGTCTGATGCTGGATCTTCCACATCCACTGTTTACCGACGACATAGACCTCCATCGAATCTTCCGGCGGCGTGTACTGCTGGAAAAATACGATCGCACCGCCGAGGAAAATGGTCATCGAAATGACAAATGGAATGATCGACCAAACCGTCTCAAGCACCATCGATCCGTGCATTTCTTCGGGTGTCGCGTACTTCTCGGTTTCGCGGTATTTGATCGCGAAAAAGAATATCGCCACCACGATCGGGATCGTGAACGCAACGCTCACTGCGATCAGGTAGAAATACAGAGCATCAACCTGCCACGCAAAGGTCGAAGCCTGATCCGGAAATAATGGTACCCACGATGTAGTCTGCATAATTCTTTAGTGGTAAGTGGTGATCGGTGAGTGACCGGTATCTAAACGCAATCACTTATCACTAATCACTCATCACTATTCACTGCTTTTCGTTTATTCCTTCGCCAAAATACCAGGCCCATGGCTCCCATTCCAAGGAGTGTCGCAATACCGCCTACACGAACTAAGTTCAGGATCGCCAAGCCATACTTGCCGCTTGCCGGATCGTAGTGAAAACAATACAGGAGCAACTGATCTGCCGGATTTCCGACCTTGCTTTCGGCCGATTCCATGATGCCGAACTTCAGATCTTTCGGCGAATAATCGATGCCGTACAAATACCGCGATAATTTACCGCTTGGCGTTGCGATCATGACTCCGGCTGCATGGGCATATTGGTTACTCTTCTCATCCCATTCGAAAGTAAAACCAGCCGCTGATGTCACCTTCTGGATCGAAGCTTGAGTTCCCGTCAAAAAGTGCCAGCCCTTAGCGGTTTCCGGCCTTCCGTAGCGTTCGACGTAGCTCGCTTTCTTGTTTTTAGCCAGATCGGGTTTATCAAATTCTTTTGCGTCAAAGCTGATCGCGACGACGTCGAATTCCTTTCCGGCGTCAAAGCTTATGCCCTTGAGCGAACCGGTCAGTCCATTGAGTACCTGATTACAGAGCATCGGGCATTCATAGTAGACAAAGGCCACGACAACCGCCCGGCCTTTTCCGAAAAAGCTGCCAAGGTTGACGATATTTCCGTCCTCATCCTTAAGTTCCGTATCGAGCGGCAGTTGGTCGCCAAGTTTCTGCTCGATGCCGACCTTCTTTAGCATGTCAGGCAATCCGTTTGCGGATGTCACGGTCGGATCGTAGGTTCGAGGAGAATAAAGCGGAGAATTGTAATGCTCGGCCTTTTGCGCCGCGACAAGAGAGGCCGCCGCCAGCATCACCGCAGCGATACCGAAGCTCAGCACCCATACTCTCACTCTCTGCATTAGTCCACTCACCTTTATCTACCTTCTTTTCTCGGAGGCCACTCGTCCGGCGCTGGAATCCGAAATGAACATCTTTGACTGATTAAGCACCGCTTCGGCCTCAGGGCCCGACTTGGCCTTTACATTCTGAGCCAGGAACTTCTCCTTGGCTTCCTTAATGGGCATCATCGTGACCATTCCCGTCTTCGGATCTTTATGGCCTTCTTCCCAGGCTTTCGTCCATTCTTTCTGCAATTCGCGATATTCTGCCTGCGGAGCACCAAGCTCCATGTTGACCCAACCCTTTTCAGATTCGACGCCGAATCCCGGAGCGGCCTGAAGCCGCGGTTCCGGCGGAAGGCGTTCCTTTTCGTTCATGACCATCGGATTGGCAACAACGCCTTCCCTCGAATAATCCTGAAGGACTTTCAAAAAAGCCCACATAAGCCCAAACGTGATGACGATCAGCAGGAACAGCCCGCCCGCGAAGCCAATAATGCCCCTGAGCTGGATCTCATTTTCTTCGTATGGCTTATTGAGATCGACCGCCGTGTCTGTATGTTTTTTTGACGACATATCTTAAACCTAGTGTCCCTTGCCGTGTTCAATTGCCTCTTGAAAATACGGATCTTTTGCCGGAACGATCGGACGGGCCATCAGTTGGCCAAAGAACCACCAAAGCCAGATCCCGCCGACCGCGATCGGAGCTACGAGATCCATCCAACTGACGTAAAACGCTCCCTGTTCAATGCCGCCCGGCGAAACGCGATTAGTCGGTCCGATCTGGTAAAACATATCGATCAGTCGCATCACCAGGATAAAAATTCCGATCGTAGCTAGCAGGTTTCCCTGACGCTTGAGATCCCGCTTGAGAAGCAGTAGATAAGGAAAGGCGAAGTGGAACAGGATCAGTCCTACGCCGACGTATGCCCAGCCGCCTTTCATGCGGGTCAGGAACCAGCCGGTTTCCTCAGGCAGGTTGCCTGACCAAATGATCAGGAACTGCGAAAAATTAAAATAGGCCCAGACCATCACGAGCGCGAGGATCAGCTTACCGATATCGTGGAAATGGCGCTTGCCGAGAACGCCGTTCATTGGCGATTTATCGACCAGATATGCGAGGATCGCAACGGTAAAGCAGAAGCAGCTCAATCCCCAACCGGCGACGAACAGCAGTCCCCACATCGTCGAGAACCAGTGCGGATCGAGCGTCATGACCCAGTCAACAACGGCAAGCGTCACGACGAGCGCATAGATCACCATCGTCGGGCCGGAGAAACGCGATGCTTTTTCAAGCACGAGCCTCGATTCCTCGACCGTCGTCGTCTTATCCTGGTCCGCTCCCCACTTGTTCAGCAGGTAAACCATGATGCCCCAAAGCACGAAATAGATACCGGAACGCAGGATCCAAAACCACGCGGTCATGTAAATGCCGCGATGCTCCATTACGTGATCGGTCGGCGGCAAATGTGTCCATTCGTAAAACTTGCCGAAATAAACGCCAACCGCGAGCGGTATAAACAACACGACCATGATCGGCAGCGTACGCGAACCTGCTTCGACGATGCGGCGAATAACAACGCCCCACGCACCGCCGGTCAGATATTGCAGCATCAGAACGCCGAGCGAGCCGATACCGATGCCACCCCAGAATATGAATCCCAGGAGCCATGAACGGAGTGCCTGCTCGGTGTTGAAATATGCCCCGGCCGCCATGATGATGAGCGCGATGCCGCCAATTCCGAGTGCGAGTGTTCGCAGACGGTTGATCTCGGCCGGTGCTTGATAGTTTTCAGGGTTCGCCATTTAAGGTTTTCCTCCGTGAGTTGTCTCACCTGACTTCGGAGGTGCTGAGCCGGGCTCAGTTTTTGAATTATTCTTAAGTGCCTCGTCCGGATTCTGACTGACCTGCAAGGCCCGAATGTACGCAACGATCGCCCAACGATCGGCCGGCTGGACCACATGTCCGTAGCTGTTCATCTTGCCCCAGCCATTTGTGATCACATCGTAAAAATGGCCAACCGGAGCGTTTCGCAACCTGTCGTCGTTATATGTCGGCGGCTTCGAGAACCCTCGGCGAACGATCATGCCGTCGCCATTTCCCATCGGGCCGTGACAGACGATGCAGTAAATGTTGTATCTATCCTGGCCGCGGTCGACGAGTTCCTTCGTGACAGGAACGGGAAATTCGTCGATGTCGTTCGGGAAGCTGGATACCAGAGTATTCCCAGTCGGGCCGATCGTAGAGGCGACCGGCGCATTTAGATCGGGATTATCAATCTTGCCCGTGTAAAACGCTTTATTATCGTTGAGCTGCCCACGTGGAATGGTCCCCTCGACCCGATCCCGCGAAGCCCGTTGGTCGCTAAAAAACTCGCTCTTCTTGTAAGCCTTAAATCGCGGCTGATCCTGCATATCAAACCGAAGGCCGCAGCCCGCGGCCAGCAAGCAAAAGCCAGCAAGGACAAATAGTTTCGTGTTCCGAGATACGAGAACTCTGAACCTGGAACTTGGTACTTGGAACTTATTCAGGTACATCGAATACCTCCTGCGCGTCCAGGCTTTCCATAAAACTTCGGGTTTCCTCGTAATCATATTTCGCGTCGTTTGACTCGATGATAAGGAAAAACTTTTCCCTTGTGGCGAGAGCAAATCTCGGCACGTTAAAGACCGGATGATACGGGGCCGGCAGGCCGTTCAAAAAGAGCATTCCGAAAACCGCCGTGAATGCCGCGAACAGGATCGTCAACTCATATGCCGGCGGTACGAACGACGGCAGACTGAAATGCGGACGGCCCCCAACGATGATCGGCCAGTCGATAACGTGCACGAATGTCTGTAGGCCGATACCCGCACAAAGCCCTGTAATACCGCCTGCAAAGATCAGGTACGGCAGAATGCTGCGCTTTATCCCCAGAGCCTCGTCGATCTCGTGCAGCGGGAATGGCGAAAATGCATCGGTTTTGGTGTAACCGGCGTCGCGCACTTTACGTGCGGCGTCGACCAATTCCGTCGCCGTGTCAAATTCAGCTAGTATGCCGTGAAGCTTGTTTCCCATAGCTCTAACTTACAACTCCAAATCTTACTGATTGGGTGGATCCGTCCGATCGTATGTATCCTCGATCTCATTAACGTTTTCTTCAAAGTCCTGGTGGTGTCCGTGCACGTTCGCCTCGGGCAAAAGCGTTCTGACCTCGAATATCGAGATGATCGGCACGAACCGGACGAACAGGTATAACAGTGTAAAGAACAATCCGATCGTTCCCGTGAACATCGAGATATCGAACATCGTCGGACTGTACATCGCCCACGACGACGGCAGAAAGTCTCTGTGCAAGCTCGTCACGATAATAACGAAACGCTCGAGCCACATGCCGACGCTGACGATGATCGAGATCGTAAAGAGCCAGAATTCGCTCTCTCTGAACCGCTTGAACCAAAGTAGCTGGATCGACAGGCCGTTACAGAAGATGAGCAGCCAATACGACCACCAGTACGGGCCCTCCCAAATACGGTTCTTGACCATGAAGATCTCGTATTGCGAAGCACTGTACCAGCCGAAGAAGGCTTCCATCGCGTAACCGTAACAGACGATCAAACCGGTCGCGAGCATGACCTTTGCCATATAGACAAGGTGCTGGTGCGTGATGAAATCCTGCATTCGGTACCAACGCCGCAGCGGGATACAGAGAATGAGGACCATCGCGAAACCGGCAAAAACGGCTCCGGCAACAAAGTATGGCGGAAAGATCGTCGCGTGCCAGCCCGGAACCTGTGAAACCGAGAAGTCGAACGAAACGATCGAGTGAACCGAAAGAACGAGCGGTGTCGAAAGGCCGGCCAGGATCAGATACGTGATCTCATAGCGGTGCCAGTGACGGGCCGAGCCGCGCCAGCCCCACGAAAGGGCGGCATAAATGAACTTAAAGTACTTATTTTTTGCCCGGTCGCGAAGCGTAGCGAAATCGGGTATGAGACCAACGTACCAGAACAAAAGAGATACCGTCGCGTAAGTCGAAACGGCGAAAACGTCCCAAATCAGCGGGCTGCGGAAGTTCGGCCAGATTCCCATCGTATTCGGATACGGGAAAAGCCAGTACGCAGCGAGCCATGGTCGTCCTGTGTGCAGCAGCGGAAACATCGCGGCGCAGGCCACGGCGAACAGCGTCATTGCCTCGGCAAAACGGTTGATCGACGTTCTCCACTTCTGATTCATCAGAAGCAGGATGGCCGAGATCAGTGTTCCGGCGTGGCCGATACCGATCCACCAAACAAAGTTGATAATGTCGAAAGCCCAGCCGACCGGCTGGTTGTTGCCCCAGATACCGATACCATTGGCCAGCAGCCAAATGACCGAGAACAGCAGGAGCTGTGCCACCATGAAGGCGATTCCAAATCCGATAAACCAATGGAACGGCGTGCGCTTCTTCAGCGTAATGTCGCTGATCTTGTCAGTGACACTCGCGTAATCATGGTCACCATCGAGCATCGACGGGTGAAGTTTCTCTTTGAGATCTTTTGCTTCCTGCATAAATCTTATGAAGTCTCAGGTTTCTAGTCTCGCGTTTTCAGGTTCTGTTACTTGGAACTCGGAACTTGAAACTTGGAACTGATTTAGTGCCCCTCGCCCCCCGTTTTGGTTTCGGCCTTTGGTTCTGCCGCGTGCTTTTTAGGTGCCGGAGCCTTGTAATCCGGCATTTCCTTGTTCTGATTCCTCAAGCCTGCGAGATAGGTCGTACGCGGCTGGGTGTTCAGTTCGTTGAGCAGAATGTAATCGCGGTGATCCTTCTTCGCTTTGGCAACCTTGCTTTCCGCATCGTGCAGATCGCCGAAAACGATCGCTCCTGTCGGGCAGGCCGATTGACAAGCCGTCACGACCTCGCCGTCACGGATCTTGCGGCCGTCTTTTTCGGCCTCGATGCGAGCCGCGGATATTCTCTGCGTGCAGTACGTACATTTTTCCATAACACCGCGGCTTCTGATCGAAACCTCAGGATTACGCATGAGTTTGAATTGCGGTGTATCCCAATCCTGATATAGCAGGAAGTTGAAACGCCTGACCTTGTAAGGGCAGTTATTCGAGCAATATCGCGTTCCCACGCAGCGGTTGTAAACCATGTCGTTCAGGCCCTCGGCACTGTGAACGGTTGCGTGGACCGGGCAGACGACCTCGCACGGGGCCTGCTCGCACTGCTGGCAGAGCACCGGCTGGAAATGCGGTCCGTCGATATCATTGATGTCGCCGCTGTAGTACGCATCGACGCGCATCCAGTTCATCTCACGGCTGCGGCTCACCTGTTCCTTGCCGACGACCGGAATATTATTTTCCGACTGGCAGGCGAGAACACAGGCGTTGCAGCCGACGCACGAATTGAGGTCGATCGACATTCCCCATTTATAGTTCTTGTCGTAAACACCCTGATGCTGTTCGTACGGGTACATCGACATCGGATATTCGTCGTGCTGATGGCCCATCGTCGGATCTTTTTCGAACTCGTCAATATCAAACACGCGAAGCAGATCGCGGCCTTCCATATTGAAATGGATCTGCGTCGAAGCGACATTCGCCTGTTCGCCGCGTTTCACGATCTCGCCGTAGCCAAAGCTCATCGCATCCGACCGTCTGACGTCAAACGCGTTGTAGCCAAGCCCGGTGCCGACCTTGCCCGCACGCGTGCGGCCATAGCCCATATAGATCGTTATCACATCATCCGGCTGTCCCGGAGCGACCCACATCGGAACGCCATCTTTGATCTCGCCGCCCTGAAACTTAATCGTTACCAGGTCTGAGAATGAATTGCCGCCCTTCGTATTGATAAAGCTCGTACCCTGAGCACCGCCCGCGAATTCACGCGGATCGTTCTTGGTATTAACGCCAAGCTTCGCCGCCGTTCGCGGGCTGACAAGAGCGACATTTTCCCAGGTCACTTTGTTCAAAGGATTTGGCAGTTCCTGGAGCCAGCCGTTGTTGGTAAAACGCCCGTCGTAAACGCTCGGATCCGGAAGGATCGAGATCTCGACAACACCGCTGCCGGCTTGTTTTGCTTCGGGCTGCGAAAGGAATGCGGTCGTTGCGGTAACTGACTTCGGAGCCGACGCAGTGTTCGGAATAACACCGTCATGCACCGCTTTACGCCAGTTGTCTTCAAAATTCTTAGGAGCAACCGAAGCCGGAGCAGCAATCGCCGGAGTTGCAGCAGCTTTCGGAGCTTCCTTCTTCGCAGGTTCAGCAACCTTCGTGGTCTCCGAATGCGTTTCCGCTTTCGGCCCTTCCTTAGCACCTTCCGCTTTTGGTGCTTCAGCTTTAGCTTCGGTCTTTGCCGCAACAGCCGCCGGCTTAATATCGGTTTTCTGCCAATATTCCTTTACAATATCGTGGTCTTTCTTGTCGAAATTTTCCTTAAAGAAAAGCTGCGCCACCTCGTGAATGCTCTTGCCGTCATACAGCGGAGCGATCAGCGGCTGGACGATCGAAGCGGTGCCGTCGTACGCACGAGCATCACTCCAACCTTCGAGAAAATGTTTTTCGGCGACGTGCCATAGGCACTGTTCCGCTGTCTCATCAAAATGCTGGCCGAGATGGACCGTAACAGCGGCAGCATCCTTTAAGGCCTGCATGCGTGCAGGTGATAATTTAATGTCAGATGGCGTGTTGTAGACCGGATTTCCGCCCATGATGACGAGCATCTTGACCTTTCCGGCGTCGATGTCGGCGATCAGTTCGCGAAGCTGGTCGAGCTGCGATCTGTCCGAACCGGGAGCGAGCGGGTCGATGTAAGTTACTGTCTCGCCGGCGTTTCCGAGAGCCGCGTTCATGGCGTGAGCGAGCGCGTGGACGACCGGCGGCTGGTTGTCACCAGCAACGACGAGCGATTTGCCCTTGTGGGCCAGCAGGTCCTTCGCCATCGCGGCGATCCACGAGGCGTTTTCCGTATAGGTCGAGTTTGCTCCGGCAACGCCGAGAGCCTTGGCGATCGCTTTGGCGACCTCGCCGAACTGGCTCGGCTTTACCGCAATGCGGTGATCGGCTTTTGCCCCGGTGATCGTGATCGTGGTTTCGACCGAATAAAGGCGATTGATCTCCTTTTTCTCTTCAGAAAAAGCACGTCCGGCGCCAAAATCCTTGATGTATGCGACGTTAAAGCCCGAGAAAATATCGGCATCCAGCGACAAGATCCTCTCGGCCTTTTCAAACTTGTAAACCGTCTGCACCGGCGAGCCAAAAGCGAGTTTCGCACCGGCGAGTGCGTTGTCCTGATTGACCGGCTCGTACTGAACCCATTTCGAGTTCGGCAGTTCGGTTTTGATCTTTGTGAATTGATCGATCAGCGTGGGCGAGGTGACCGTTTCGGTGAGAAATCTCACGCCCGCGCCGCCATCTGCACGATTCGCCTCGACTGAAGCACGAAATTCCACCATAAAAGATTCCCATGTCTTGGGATTTCCTCTATACGTGATCTCCTGCGAGCGGTCCGGGTCGTACATCCCGAGGATCGACGCCTGAGCCAAAATATCTGTCGCTCCGCGGCTGCCCGGATGGTCGGGATTTCCCTCGATCTTTACCGGACGGCCTTCAAATGATTTTGCGAGAAGGCCGGTTGCCACACCGCCGACCGACATCGAGGTCGCAAAGAAGTTCGCCTTGCCCGGCAGCATGCCTTCGACCGGGCGAACGTACGGCACGATCTTCTCCGGCGGTTGGATGACGCATCCGCTCAGGCCCGCGAGGGCGAGCGATGCTCCCATTACCTTAACGAAGTTACGCCGGCTCAGGCTGCTATCCCATTCCTCGATCTCGTGCGGGTACTCTTCAGAAATGAATTTTCTGAATTCAGGCGTATCGGCGTGCTCCTCAAGGCTGCGCCAATATTCTTTCCCGTTTTGCGCGAGAATTGAATCACGCAAAGAGGCGAATTTAGCCACAGAGGACACAGAGATATCTGAGGGTGTTTCGCCAATAATTTTATCGTTTTCTGTGTTCCGCCGTTTCATTTGTATTAAATGTATTTGATTTCGTCTGTCTCTGTGACCTCTGTGGCCTATTCCTATCTATGACAGGTTGAGCAACTGGTCATCATTTCCTTACTGCGGATCTTTAGTTCAGCTTTCAGATCGGTGCGTTCTTTCTCATCGAGATCGCCGTCCTGCCATTGCATGTTGTAGATCTCGGATTTAGGTCTGATAAATTTTTCCGGTTGACGGTGGCAAGCCAGGCACCACTCCATCTGGAGCGTGTTTTCTTGAAAGACCGCCGGCATGTTGTCGATCTGCCCGTGACAGGTCGAGCAGCCTACGCCCTTGGCAACGTGAATGCTGTGGTTGAAATAGGTATATTCCGGCAGGTCGTGAACTCTTTCCCACTCGATCGGCTTGTTGTCCTTGAAACTGTCGCGTACGACCGCGAGATATGGGCTGTCCGACCAGATCTGGCTGTGACAGTTCATACACGTCTGGGTCGGCGGCATTCCGGCTGACGCCGTCGTTTCAACCGTCGAGTGGCAATAACGGCAATCGATGCCGTCATCGCCGACATGGTGTTTATGGCTAAACTGCACCGGCTGCTGCTTTTCCACGTAGCGGCCCGTCAAATATGACGAGCGGGCAAACTGCGTGAACGCAAAGCCCCCGAGGGCCGCCAGCACTACGCCTGCAACGATGCTAATTCGGGCGATGTTATTCGCGCTTTTATTAAAAATTTGAGCCATCTTCCGATCTCTCGCGATCTCTCGTTGACAAAAGCCTGCAACAATTCGGCCTAGACGGACATCCAAAAACCTTAGATTAAGGTAGTGATGGCGTCGAAAAGCCGACTGTATTACCTAAATTGCTAACCGTAAAACTCTTACGATTCTACTAGAAGTTGGTAGATCCGCAAATTGCACAAACTAAAAATTAGTCCAGAAGCAGTGTGAGAGTAAATCCGTGAAAAATTAGTTCTATTAATAAGTCTGATTATACTTTTCAATTTCGGTTAATCAGCACCGAATCCGCCGATCGAAGCAGCTCCTATCGCGGCAGCATTAATCCCCAACTCGCCCTCGACGATCCGCGTCGCGGCGAAAGACCGTTCGAATGAAAGTTCCCTCGCTCTCTCGATCACCGCCTTCAGTACCAGATGCCGCGCCTGCATAATAGATCCGCCGAGAACGATCAGCTCGACGTTTAAGAGATTTATCACGCTCGCTACAGCCGTCCCGACGTAGCTGCCGGTCCTCTCGAGCATCATTTGCGCAAAATCATCCTTGTTTTGGGCGGCCGAAATGATGTCGGCAAGGGTCAGGTCTTCCTCGGTCAATTTCCCGAGCGACGAGGTGCTGTCCTGATGAAAACGTGCCCGCGTGCGGCGAACGATGTTAGCAGACGACGCGACATCCTCGAGCCTCATACCTTCGGAATTGATCGGAACGTAACCGAATTCACCGGCAAATCCGGACGCTCCATGCCAGGTTTTGCCCCCGAAAATAAAAGATCCGCCGACGCCCTCGCCAAGTGTAGCGTAAAACATGTCGGTACTGCCGCGGCCCGCACCACAGCAATATTCACCATATGCGGCCGCGTTCGCATCATTCTCGATCGCGACCTTGACGCCCGTTGCATCCTCGATCTGTTTGCCAAGTTCAACGTCCGATTGAGCCGGAACAATAGCTGAAAAGGCCACCCGGCCTGATTCCCGATCCACAAGGCCAGGGATCGCTATGCCGAGACGATGGAAGTCGCCGAACTCCTTCTTGAATTCGTCAACGAGAGTCTTGACCTGACCCACGATCCCGTCATCATCGTTGATAACGACGGAATGAGCCCGTTTGACCTCATCGCCGACATCGATGGCAACGGCGTTGAGCGAGGTGCTGGAAATCTCTATACCGACACGTATTGCAGACCGGTTCGGGGAATCAACCATATTATTAAAGGTTTTTGCAGAAACTACCGCGATTTTAGACACTGCCGCTTTTCCTGTCAAACTTAAAGTCAGTACCGCCTGCGTAAGCGGGCAAAACGAACTCCATGCCCACGTTCGCCGCGCAAAAAGATATTGCCATAAGAGGTTGTCTAAGAGATTTGAAAAGCGTTTTCGAGTCTTGTTCTGTGATTTTCTGTGCGTTCCGTGGTGAATTCCGAAGATTTTTACCACAGATCACGCGGAACAACAGGGAAAGAAAAAGAAGAAATGAATCAAGGATGACTTTTCAGACGGCCTCATCTGACCCGACGCTCGCTCACGCAGGCGGTTCTGACCCGCCGCCCGACTCCCTTCTTTTGACTGAATGCCCTCGTAAAGTTACTCTCTCAATGGCGAAACAATCGCTGAGCCGTGGCAATTGGTGCAAATCGGTATGGATCATCAGCTTTACGATATACTCGCTCAATACGGAATTTACGCGGTATTTGCACTTTGTACGGTCGAAGGTGATATTACCTTGCTTATTTCGGGAACGATGGCCCATGGCGGTTTTTTTGGCGATTGGGGCTTTTTGAAAGTATTGGTCGCAGGCACCCTCGGCGGAGTTGTCGGCGACTCGGTCGGGTACGGCGTCGGGCGTGTCTTTCACGAAAATGCCAAGGATTATAGGTTTTATCAGGTCGCCCAGCCCAGAGTTGAAAAACTCATGGCTAAATTCGGCGGATTTGCGATAATAATCTCAAAATACATCTACGGTATCCGGGTCGCTGTTTGCCTGTCGTACGGAGTGAGCAAGATGCCATTCCTGAGATTCGTCGGATTGAGCACAATCAGCTGTTTCCTCTGGGTCACGCTCCTCGCCGGGACCGGTTATTTTTTCAGCGGAGCGATCACCTCGGTGATCGGCGACTTTAAACAGGTCGGCTTTGCTCTCTTTTTCGTCGTAACGTTCGGGATCATCGTTTTCTACGTTATGGAACGTTACTGGCTCTCGGAACGAGTTGAGGATGCCGACCCCGAAACGATCCACAAGATCGAAGAAAAACTCGTGGCTTTCGAAGAGGTCGGCAAAACAACGCTCCAGGATCTCGGCGAACGGCTCCATCTGACCCGCGAACCAAACCGCGAGGAGGGCAGGGAGAAGAGGAGAAAAGGAGAAGAGGAGCGGGACGAAGCAAGAGTCGAGAGTATTGAGTCAAGAGTCGAGAGTAGTGACTCCTCTACAGAAGCTCCGAAAACCTAATACCTAATACCTAATACCCGAAAACTTGACAACTGACAACCGACAACTGACAACTGACAACTGACCACTAACTGATGATAATCGAATCTTCCGCCCCGACTCGGGTTGACCTTGCCGGCGGCACCATTGATATTCCGCCTCTTTTTCTGTTTCACGAGGGAGCCTCGACAGTAAATTTTGCCGTCAGCCTGCTCGCGCATTGCCGCATCGAAACGCGAGACGACGATCGCATCATTCTCGAATCCATCGATCAGAGATCGAGCGTTGAAACGAATCTTGAGAATATCGATTCCCTACGCGACGAGCCGACGCTTCAGTTGCTGTCAAAACTAGTCTATTTCTTCCGCCCGGAACGAGGCTTTAAGATGACGACCGAATCCAATGCTCCCGCCGGAGCCGGACTCGCGGGTTCGTCAACTCTAAACATCGCCTGCATCGGAGCTCTCAACCGACTCGTCGGCGATCGCTACGACGCCGACCGCTTTATACCGATCGCCGCTGCGGTCGAATGCCAGGTTATCAAGGTGCCGACCGGTTATCAGGATTATTACTCGGCCCAATACGGCGGCGTCTCAAATATCCACTTTGGCCCGGCCGGTATGTGGCGTGAGGAACTGGACATCGACATCGCCATGCTCGAACGCCGCGTCGCCGTCTGCTACACTGGCGAACCGCGAAATTCAGGTATCAACAACTGGGAGATCACCAAACGCCACATCGACGGCGACAAACAGATCTTCGATATATTTGAAGGCATCCGCGACACATCGATCGAACTGCGAGCTGCCCTCCTCGCGGGCGATTGGGACAAAGCCGGCGACATCCTCGCCGCCGCCCACATCCAGCGTCAGGACCTCTCACCAAACATCACCACGCCCCAAATGGACCATCTCATCGCAACCGCCCTGGCAAACGGAGCCATTGCCCCCAAAGTATGCGGAGCCGGCGGCGGCGGCTGCATCGCCTTCTACTGCGAAGACGGAAGGCGTCAAGACGTCGAAGCCGCCCTCGCCGAACAGGAAGGCTGCGAAGTCCTGGGCTGGAATGTCAATGCCGAAGGACTGACGGTCAACGTCGCTTAGCTCCCGGCTCCAGAGGAGCCAAATGTTTGTAGAAACTGGTTAAGAGATAAAACCCTAGCTCCGTAGGAGCGACATAAATGATTCGTAGGTCTGTTATGTCGCTCCTACGGAGCTTTTTGGGCGATTGTTGTTTCCAACTCTACAAACATGTCGCTCCTCGGGAGCTGAATCTGGGTCAAACAAAAAACCTGTCACAAACCACAACCCCCCGGTGTATTGCTTATAGAAATCACAATTTCTTAACCAAATAATTTCGGAGGGCTACGCGAATAATGAACTACCTTTCTAAAAATCTCAGATACCTCGCGACCATGTGCGTCGCGGCAGTGATCGGAATTGCCGCGGTTGACGTCATCGGCCAGACGGCCAAGGCGGAAAAAGCAGACAAAAGCGATTTCAAAATGAAATCCCATGGGTTTTGCGAAAACAACAATTGGTCGAACGGCGACCGCGTCTCAGCCAGCGATCTGCGCGAGATGACCGTTGCCTCGACCGGAACCGTCAATGTTGATGCCGGACAAAACGGCGGCATCAGCGTTAAGGGCGAAGACCGCGGCGACGTGTTGGTGCGTGCCTGCGTTCAGGCGTGGGGAACATCCGAGGACGCCGCGAAATCTGCCGCGTCGTCGATCCGCATCAACACCTCGGGCGAGATCAGAGCGGAAGGCCCCTCGGGCGATAAGAACTGGTCCGTGTCGTTCGAGATTCGCGTCCCACGCTCCACGAACACGAGTCTCAAAGCCCACAACGGCGGCATCTCGGTCAGCAATGTTGACGGCACGGCGGAATTTGAGACGACGAACGGCGGTGTCAACGTCAGCAACCTCGCGGGCAGTGTCAAAGGACGCACGGCCAACGGCGGCGTCAACGTCACGCTGGCCGGAACCTCGTGGAAAGGCAGCGGCCTCGACATCCAGACCACGAACGGCGGCGTCAACCTGACAATGGCCGAAAACTATCAGGCAAATATCGAAACCGGCACAGTGAACGGCGGATTCAAGAGCGATATTCCGAGCGTCAACGTCACCACAGAAAACATCATAGGTGATAGTCGTATACGGTCGCGTTCCAGTCGCGTCAACCTCGCCCTCAACGGCGGCGGAGCCCCGATCCGCGTCGTCACGACTAACGGCGGCGTAAAAATAAACACGCCCGACTAAGACTAATAACACCGGGAGATAAACAAAGACGGCTGTTCGAACCAGTTTTCGGACAGCTTCTTTTTTGTATTTATTCCCGTTTCCAAACATGCCCACCAGTATGCTCGCTGCTAACTGAATCCTACACAAACGAGATCCAAATTGAAATACCGTTATTCCGGGATCGACGTGTTATGCACAAAACTACACATTTTTCTCAAAATGACTTGTTTTGCGGGTTATGCGGGTTTGGTGACTTCGCGGCTTTGCGGAAACTTTGCGGCTTTGCGGGAAACCCATCTTCACGCCCATTCACGCAGCGATGATGAGCCGTATCGAGCAGAGCCGTGGGACGCAAAAAGACCTTTGACCTATCCGCGATTTACCTCTACCAAACTTGCAAAAGATGGCCGAGCGGCGCAGAAAAATACCGGTTCGAGGGTGTTTGTTGTAATTTTGTCGTTATTTGAGCCGTTAAACTGTTGCCTCGACAGCATTTATCGCCTTTGTCAGCGAACGAAAAATGTCACGTCCGTCGTTCGAACCGAGCATTTCTTCGCACGCCCTCTCCGGATGCGGCATCATGCCGAGAACGTTGCGATCGAGGTTGCAAATGCCCGCGATGTTCGACCTCGAACCGTTTGGATTCGACGCTGCCGTGATCTGTCCGTCGGGTTCGCAGTAGCGAAAAACGATCTGCCCGTTCTCTTCTAACTGGTGAAATGTCTCGTCGTCGCAGGTATAATTCCCCTCAGCATGAGCGATCGGGATCGAGAGAATTTTATTCGAATCGACCTCGGATGTGAACGGCGTGTTGGGGTTTTCGAGCTTTAGATTCACATATTTACAGATGAAATGCAGCCCGGCATTCCGCATCAAAGCCCCCGGCAAAAGCCCGGCTTCGCACAGGATCTGAAAGCCGTTGCAGATGCCGAAAACAAACTTGCCCTCAGCCGCAAACTCCGTGATCGCCTTCATAACCGGCGAAAACCGAGCGAGTGCACCCGCACGCAGATAGTCGCCGTAGGAAAACCCACCCGGAACGATGATCGCGTCAAACCCCGAAAGATCCGTCTGCTGATGCCAAATAAAATCCACCGGCTGCCCAACATGTTTAGAAACAACATGATACGCATCGTGATCGCAATTTGATCCTGGGAAAACTACTACGCCGAACTTCATATTTTTACACCGGCCGCGCGCTGCGATGCCGCCCATCTCTTCCATCCTGCAGAGACCGGCTTTCCGCCGTTCGCCTCGCGAATACGCAGAATTTCATAGCTTTGTTCCTGCAACTCTTCGAGCTGTCGAAGCCTGTCCAATAACGGCAAATTTCGAGCATATGCCCGGTACCTCAGTTTCTGTTCTGCAAGCAACGCTTTAGAATTTAAGGTCATCCGGAAGTCCTCCTTCGATCTTTTTCCACACTGCCATCAGATCGAAACGGTCAAGAATACTCTTAAGTTTGGCAGAGTCAAGAACCTCGGCCTCGGCAAAATGGTGGATCTTCAAAATATCTTTTGGCCTTGCGACGGTGGCCCACATTACTGCTAAATATTCTGCCGGAAGTACATCCAGACTTTCGCCCTCAAACGAAAATGGAGCGGAATGCTGAAGTGCATCACTCCAAAGCGGATCGTGTCCGGACTCGACAAACTGCACCGGCCAACCTCCGATATCTATGAATTCGTGATCGAACGAATAGCCTTTTTCTCTACAGTAATCGTAGATTGGTTCGAGAGAAAGGATCACATTATTTTGCGGTGGCTCAAAAAGAAAAAAAATATCCAGATCCTTCGTCGCAATTGGTTCAGCGTAAAATGCAACCGCAGACGCACCGCCAAGCGCGTACTTTCCGATAACTCCTTTCTTCTTCATGTCGCTGAGTACGGAAGCGACATCGATCAATTTAAGCCTGTTTTCCATTAACTGCTTATCTCAACCCGATAATCCTCGATGACCGGATTTGCAAGAACGTCTTTCGCGATCCGTTCTACTGAAACGCGGGCGTCAGCCTCGGATATTGCAGGGTCGAGAGCGATCTCGAAGTACTTTCCCTGACGTATGTCGCCGATTTTGTCGAAGCCGAGGGATGCGACCGAATGGTGAATTGCTTTCCCCTGCGGGTCGAGTACGCTGGGCTTGAGTGTGACAAAGACCTTTGCTTTCATGTATGGCACCTGATAACCGAACCAAAATAAATTATAGATACTCGCTCAATTTCTTGTATTTATCAAAGTCTTGTGTTAGATTTCACGTAAATTTCAGTCAAAGCAATACTTAACAAACTAAAACCCTCTAAAGGAGATCGTCTAATAATATGGAAAACGGTAAAACCGCTCTAGGTCTGGATAAAAATGTAGGTTCGCTTCTGTGCTACCTGCCTGTCTGCCTCATCAGTTTGATCTACAGCATCATCGTGATCGTCTCGGATAAGGAAAACAAGGACGTGCGCTTCCACGCGTTTCAATCTCTTCTTCTTTCAGTTCTCTACATCGTCGTTATCGTCGTGGTTCAAATAATCGGAGCTGTTGCGGGAGCAGCGGGCTCGACAGCCCTCGCCGCCATTGTTGGTCTACTCGCAATTGCCGTGATCGTTGCATTTTTAGGTGCCATGATCTTTGGAATGATCAAAGGCTACCAGGGACAGCAGTTCAAATTCCCGATCGTCGGCGACATGGCTGAAAAATGGGCTAACGGCTAAACACCCTCTCAAAAACTTTTTCGACATTGCGCAAGTAATGTTTCAGATCAAAAACGCGGGCAATTTCTTCGGCCGAAAGGTGTGACGAGATGTCCGCGTCTTTCTTTACCAGCTCGGGATAATCTCCGCCTTCGTCCCAGACCTTCATCGCGTTTCGCTGTGTCCATGCGTATGCATCTTCGCGTGAGACGCCCTTTTGCGTGAGAACGAGCATCAATTGCCCGCTGAAAACCAAACCTTTTGTGAGATCGAGATTCTTGAGCATGTTTTCCGGGTAAACGATGAGCGTGTCGAGCAGACTGGTGGTTTTTGTGAGAATATAGTCGAGCGTCGCGGACGAATCCGGGAGAACGATGCGTTCTGCTGAAGAATGCGAGATGTCGCGTTCGTGCCACAGGGCGACGTTCTCGAGGCCGACGATCGAATTGGCCCTAACGGTTCGAGCCATGCCGCAAATGCGTTCAGAGAGGATCGGATTGCGTTTGTGCGGCATCGCCGATGAGCCTTTCTGGCCGGTCTTGAATTTCTCCTGAGCCTCGCGGACCTCGGTTCGCTGCCAGTGCCTGACCTGCAAGGCGATCTTCTCCAATGTCGAAGCAATTATCGCGAGCGTACAGAGATATTCGGCATATCGATCCCGCTGAATGACCTGCGTCGAAACATCGGCGGCCTGTAGCCCAAGTTTTGCACAAACCTGTTCCTCAACTTCGGGAGCCAGATGGGCAAAAGCCCCGACCGCACCGCTGATCTTACCCACAGCGATGGTTTCCTTGGCCTTTAAGAGCCGCTCGCGGTTTCTTTGCGTTTCCGAATACCATAAGGCCCAAACGAGCCCAAACGAAGTTGGTTCGGCGTGAATGCCATGAGTCCGCCCGATCTGCGGCGTGTCTTTAAACTCGAATGCGCGGCGTTTCAGAACTTCGAGCAAAGCGTCAGTCTTTGCCAGCAAAATATCACACGATTCTTTCAGCAGCAGCGCATTTGCCGTATCGACAACATCGCTTGAAGTCAGGCCATAGTGAACAAAGCGGGCTGCATCGCCAATATTCTCGGCCAGATTGGTCGTAAACGCGATCACGTCGTGATCGGTTGTTTTCTCGATCTCGTTTATGCGTTCGACCGTAAATGCGGCTTTCGCTTTGATCTCAGCGACCGCGTCCGCCGGGATCGTGCCCATTTCGGCGTGAACCTCGCAAACGGCGATCTCGACATCGAGCCATTTTTGAAATTTGTTGTGAAGCGACCAAATGCCGCCCATTTCGGGCAATGTGTATCTTTCGATCATGGCAGAGTTTTTAACGCGAAGCCGCAACGTTTAAGAGGTCAGCAGCGACACCCGATTTCTTCATTTGCGTCTTTGCACATTCGCGTCGTTGCGTTGAATTCCTAAATCAACCTTTTTGAGATCAACAATTCGGCATTCAAAACCGCCGAGCCCGCCGCACCGCGAACCGTATTGTGGCTCAGAGAGACAAAACGGTAGTCGTAAATATTGTCCGGGAATATGCGGCCCACCGTGATCGTCATTCCGTTGCCGTTGTCGCGGTCCAATTTCGGCTGCGGCCTCGATGGCTCGTCCGTGACCTCGATAAAATGCTCGGGCGACGAATGCAGGTCGAGCGACGGAAATGTTTTCATTGCATCCACTACTTCTTCCAGCGTCGACGACTGTTTGAGTTTCACACGAACCGAGGCTGTATGGCCGTCGATCACGTTCACACGAAAGCACTGTGCCGACACGGTAAAATCGGCCTTTTGAATACCGTTCGGACCCAAAACGCCAAGGATCTTCTGAGCTTCCGTCTCAACCTTCGGCTCTTCACCGGCGATGTATGGGAAAACATTGTCCGTGATATCCAGCGACGCAACTCCGGGATATCCGGCACCCGAGATCGCCTGCATCGTTGTTACAAAAACCGACTCGACGCCAAATTTGCGGTGCAACGCCGCAAGCGGCGGGGCGAAGCTGATAACCGCACAGTTTGGATTTGTGACAATAAAGCCTTTGCCAAACCCGCGATTCTCACGCTGTTTTTGGATCAGGCCGACGTGATCGCCGTTGATCTCAGCGATTAGAAGCGGCACGTCCTCGTCCATGCGATAGCTCGACGAATTCGAAATAACCGGATAACCTGCACGTGCAAAAGCCTCTTCCGTTTCACGAGCGACTGACGAAGGCAGACTCGAAAAAACGATGTCGCAATCCAGCGGCGGCTCGATCGGTGTCACAAGAATGTCGCGAACCGAAGCCGGTATTTTCCCCGGCAATTTCCAAGCACAAGCCTCCGAAAACGGCTTCCCGGCCGACCGGTCGCTCGCCGCCATCGCCGTTATCTCAAACTGCGGGTGGCCCTCCAAAAGCTGAGCAAAACGCTGTCCAACAGTGCCCGTGGCACCCAAAATTCCAACTCTATATTTCTTAGCCATACGTAAAAAGGGTCAAAACCTAAATTGTAAAGGAAAACCGCCAGGTATTAAAATTGAAGATTTGTCCGACGCTGCAAAACCCACGTTTTTGGCGTCAACTACGCGAGTTTTCGCCGTCCCGTTCTTACTTTTCCTTACAAAATAAGCATATTTAAGCACCAAATTCCCTTAGTCACGGCCATAACCTCAACAGATACAGATAGATACGCATTTCCCACGCCAAAGTGTCCCATATCCCACCACCTCGACGCGCGCACTTTTCTGATGGTGGCGAGCAATCGGTTCTGCCCACCAATTTCGCCGTCCAAATGTTGCGTAATTCATATCTTGTATTATACGTGCAATCACAACCAACTGTTTCCGGAAGCGCGGAGTTTTCAAGGCTTGGAGGATCAAAAAGGACCTAATTTTGAGAAATTGTAGGTAAGAACACCGCTTATCATTACGGGGGTGCCACTTAAAAGGGTTGGCCTGAATTTCGCTTGTCGCGCGGCCTTTTCCGCCGCAGCCCGCAAAAGTGGATGCCCCGACACGGCTGACGCGGATACTACCTCTCCTTCTCTAGAGACGATTACTTGGACAGCAACCGTGCCTGTAGCCCTGACCGCCTTCGCCGCAGCCGGATAGACTGGTTCCGGGCGAAGCTCCGCTCTTAAGTTCAATATCCCAGCCGAAGCAATCCGCGGTATCGGAGCAGGCGTAGGCAACTCAAGTCGTCGATATACCGTCTCGGACTCAGGCACACTCGGATCGGTAACCGCCTGTACCGTCGCGACATCAGGCACACGTGGATCGACAACCGCCAAACTCGGTGAATAACCGCTCCGCACGAGTGAAATACCAAACAAAAACGCAATCAAAAAAGCAGAGCAAGCAACTAGCCACTTCATAATTTCAAGGCCTCCTTCATTCTCCTTACGCCCTCCGCGATCCGCCCTTCCGTATTGCAAAACGAAATTCTTAAAAATCCCTTCGCCTCATCGCCAAATGCCACACCGGGGACGGTTACGACGCGGTTTTGGAGGCACTTTTCGGCAATCTCGAGATCGTCGCCTAAGCTCCGAACATCGAGCATCGTGTAGAAAGCACCCTCGGGCGACGTTGCTCGCAGGCCGAGTTCTTTGTCGAAGAGATCGACGAGGAATTCGCCTCGTTTTTTGTAGACATCGCGGGCGTGCTGTTTTGCGGCTTCCGCTTCGTCGCTCCAGCCGAGGAGCGAGGCTTTTTGCGTGATCGTCGAGGTGCAGACGGTCGTAAATCCGTGGAGGACCTGGATCGCTTCCATGATCGCCGGATCCTTGCTCGCGGCCCAGCCAAGACGCCAGCCGGTCATTGACAGGGATTTGGATAAACCGCTGACAATAATCGTCTTATCGTAATATTCCGAAGCGGAATGCGGCCTATCGCCGAAATAAAGATCGCTATAGATCTCATCCGAGATGAGCCAGATTCCCGTGCCTTCGAGGGCCTCACCGATCTGTTTCAGATCCTCGGGGCGCATTATTTTGCCCGTCGGATTCGAGGGCGAGATAACGACTACAGCTTTGGTTTTCTCGGTGATCTGTGCTTTGAAATTTGAAATATCAAATTTGAAATCATCTTCCGCCGGCATCCGGTAATAGACCGGCGTCCCTTGGGCGATACGCGTACACGCGTCGTAAGCCGGAAAGCTCGGATTCGGCAGCAAAACCTCGTCGCCCTGATCGACGACGCACATAAATGCATCCGTCATCGCTTCCTGCGACCCGCAGGTGACCACAACGCCGGTTCGCGGCAGATCGAGATGCGGATATTGCTCCGCGATCTTATCGCGCAAGGCCGGAATTCCGGGATGCGAAGTGTAGCCGTTCTGCTCGTCACGAGCGATCCGCGCCGCCTCGTCCCGCAAAAACTGCGGCGTCGGCAGATCAGGCTCGCCAAGCCCAAAATTGATGCTATCCGGCAAAGCCCGCTCAAAAAACTGCCGTATCAACGTCGGCTGCAAGCCGCGCATACGTTTTGGTAGTTGAAACTCCACTTTCTCTTTCGTTGCCGTCATCTATTTAAACTCTTTCGTGAAGGACGAGTGCAAGATCGTTGGGAATCGCAAGCGGATAAAAGATGTTCGATTCAAACAAATAATCTTCGCCGTCTTCGTCAATTACGCGGATCATATCGTCATTCTCCGCATCGTCGTCCGCCACAACTTCGTAGAGTTTTCCGACTTCCAACGAAGCTTCAAACCCTTTGTTATTAACACAAACTGCAAATCTTGTATTCATAACTAATCAAGCCACCGCTTTATTTTTCCGTTCCGTTTTCCGATTCCGTGAGCTTCGTACCAATGAATTTCGGCCAACCGAATCCGGCCATTTGAGATTCGTTCAACAGTTGCTACGCCTTTCAACTTTCGCCAACGCCCTTTCCCAAACTGCCTGTTTAGAAAAGGCAAAACCTTGATCGAGTTGCCAACAGCTATTATCTCAATCTGCTCGATCTTGCCAATGACCCGAAATCCTTCCAGCATTTTCAGGCTTAAACTCTCCTACCAGCTTCCTCCTGCCGGGTTTTCCTCGCTTTTTTCGTCGAGGTTTTCCTCGATACCTTCGCGGATCGTGCCAACCTCGACGTTGAATTCGCCTTCAGCCTGAGCAAGCGGGTCGGCGTTGATGACGCCGGCGAGGGTCTCGATCTCGCCGATGATCGCCTGACCGAGACCGGTAATGCTGTCTTTTAGTCCGTGTTTCTTTTCGTTTTCGCCTTCGTTTTGAGCCATAGCTTCTATCTTAGCCAATTTGGGGTTGAGATAAAACTGAATACTCCTATCGATGCGCGGCAAAGTCGATGAAACCGCTTCGTGGATCGGCTGAGATCAGGCGAACAATGATCTTTTCGCCGACGTTCAGCCCATGCTGGCCTTGCTCTATCCGGCCATCGACCGGCGGTCGAAGGATGCGGGCAAAGGTTCCGCTCGCGGTGATGCCGGTGACGATCGCTTCGAAATTTTCGCCGATGTGCCGCTGCATTACGGTTGCTGCGACGACCTTGCGTATTTTGCGTTCAACCTTGCGGGCGGCTTTTTCCTGCTCGTTACAGTGTTCGGCGATCGTGTCGAGTTCTTCATTCGAGTACGGCTGCGGCTGATTTGAGATGACGGCTTTTACGAGACGTTGAACCACGATATCGGTAAATCGCCGGTTCGGGGCAGTCGAATGGGCATAATCGCGGACCGCCAACCCAAAATGCCCGCCGGAATCTTCGCCTTGCCGCTCGACGACGTATTCGCCGCTTCCGATGAGTTTTACGATCGAGAGTGACAGGTCGGGAAAGTGCAGCGGATCGGCAGCACGCCGTGTGTTCAAAAATGCGGCCAATGCGGGCTGATCAGGCGTTTCAGGCAAGTTCACGCCGTATTCGCCCGCGATCCGGCGAATGCCGTCCCAACGCTGCGGCTCTTTCACGACCCGCCGCAGCGAAGCGAAACCCTTTGCTTCAAGAAATTCCGCCATCTCGACATTTGCCGCGACCATAAAATTTTCGATCAATTTTTTAGCGGAGTTTGAGCGAACCGAAACCAACCCCTTGATCTCGCCATCCTCGACGACCGCCGAAGATTCGATCGACTCGAATTCGAGTGCACCTTTTTTCTCGCGATACGCCGCGAGGCGTTTTGCGGCCTCACGTTGCAGCTCGATCTGACCTTTTAGTTCCGACAAACGCTGTGATTCCAGCGTAATTTCACCGTCGCCGTCGAGCCATTCGCCAATCTCGTCGTAGGAGAATTTGCATTGATTTCGGATAAATGCTCGAAAGAAATTGCTCTCGGGAACGTCACCGTTCGCTTTTACGGTCATATCTGCGATGACCGCGAGACGATCTTCACCCTCGTTGAGCGAGGTCATATCGGTCGAAAGCTCCTCGGGCAACATCGGAAAGATCTTGCTCTGCGTACCGAAACGGTGTTTTGAGCGGCATGAACGTCGATCGGCGTGCCCTTCGGAACGCGGACGTCGACGTCCGCGATGCCGACAAGTACACGAATATCGCCATTCTCCAATCGCTCAGCCCACTCGACCTGATCGAGATCGCGCGACGTTCGGTTATCGATGGACGACCACAACAAATGCCGCAGGTCCTGAACATCGGAGCCATGCGAGGGCTCGCCGCGATCGGCGATCTGCCTGAGCTGTGCGTAAACCTCGCCCGAAAACGCCGGTTCGAATCCATTGTCGAGCATCGCCTGATGTGCCCGTTCGGTCAGCCAGCTACTCGATCCATGATCGTTCATTTTTTTCTCGTTTTCCCGGCGTCTTGGCGGCTCCGCGGTGAAACTTATCTCAAATAATCTTCTAACATGGTTGACGCGTCGGTTTTTTCGTCGCGGTATTTTACGATGATCGGACAGTAAATCGATAGGCCATTCTCCTTGCCAAAACCGGACGTTACCGCGCGCGAACCCTGAACAACCACCGCTCCCGCGGGGATTTCCAGCGAACTTCCGCCTTCGGATTTAATAATCTGATTATTCGGCAAATCAAAAACCGGGGTCGAACGCGTCAGAATCACGCCGCTGGCGAGCACCACGCGTTCACGTACGATCGTTCCCTCATAGACGCCGGTGTTTCCGCCTACCAAAACATCGTCCTCAATAATTACCGGCGTCGCATTGACCGGTTCCAAAACTCCGCCGATCTGTGCGGCTGCGGAAAGGTGAACGCGTTTCCCGATCTGCGCGCACGAACCAACCAGAGCGTGCGAATCGACCATCGTTCCCTCGTCAACATACGCACCGACATTGATATAAGCAGGCGGCACAACGACTACGCTCGGTGCGACATAGCTGCCGTCACGGATGGCCGAACCGCCCATCACGATCCTCACGCCGTCTTCCAAAGTCATCGGCCGCAGCGGAAATGTATCTTTGTCGAAAAACTGGAGCGTTTCCGTCGGCTTCGACATCTCGACCATCTTTCCCATACGAAAACCGAGCAGAATTCCCTGCTTTACCCAGGCGTTGGCGTTCCAATTCCCATTGGAATCTTTCTCAGCCGAACGAATTTCTCCGCGACGGAGTGCGGTTTTGAATGTTTCGTAAATGTCACGATCTTCCGCCGAAAACTCCGTCTGTGCAAAAAGCCCGGTTATTTGTACCTGTAAACTCATTTTGTTTTTCGCGATCTGTTAAATATTATTGCCGACGCAATCCATAAAACCGGCTGTAGCGGAAGCCATGCGTAAAAGGCTGCATTATCTAGGTTCTCTCTAAAATTTGTCGTAGTGAGACTGCCGAAGAAATAAGAGGCCCCGAAAAGTGTCAGATCAATGACGCCCAAAACAAATGCCGATGCGAAAAAACCGAATGCACCATGCGACATAAACCCGATTTTCGTTGCTCCACCGCGGACCAAACTAACGAGCCCGCTAATTACCCAGAGAATAAAAAACCCAGCCGTCGAACCTAAAAATACTATTCCCGCGATAAGTCCCGAGAGATCCAGGCCTCTGAATAGTAAATTCTCGTTCATTTGGAGACAATAACCGCCCGGGCGATTAATCCAATCCCGCCCGCAAACAAAACCAGCATAACTATCGTGTTAAGAAGACTCGTCGGCTGGAAATATATTTGCAAATTCATCAAAATGCCCGAAGCGATAACGATGATGCTGATCGCGATGAGTATCCAGCCGATGATCGATCTCCCGTTAAAGAAAACAAAAGCGATTCCGAAGATCAGTGGGACGAGCGACAGTCCAAATGTGTTGTAACCGCCCCAATTCCAAAAGCCGCTGGTCACGATCACGCGGCTAATGAGCATATATCCGCCGGCGATGGTCATGATGAAACCGATCACGAACTCCACCAAACCTCCTGAAGTCCCGCCCGGCTTTTTTAGATCGTCAAATTCCATACAAAAATTGTAAATTGAAAATTGTTTGATTGTTAATTGGTAGAAGATATCTGTTATCCAATTGCCAATCAATCAATTTACAATTGACAATCGTTCGAGCTAGATCAGTTTCAGGTCGTACAAAAATTATTGATTGTAAATTGCCAATTGTTTGATTGTTAATTGGAAGAATATATCTTTTATCCAATTGATAATCGTTCGAGCTAGATCAGTTTCAAATCTTTTATCACTGATTTCAAGACCGCTCGTGTTTCCGCCGCTACCGGAACGAGCGGAAGCCTCAAATTCTCCTCACACAAACCCATTTCCTTCATCACAAACTTGCACGGGGCCGGCGAGGCTTCGAGAAAGTTTGCTTCCATCAGCGGCAGTATTTTGTAGTGAATTTTGCGGGCAAAATGGAATGATCCGTTTAGAGCGTGGTCAACCATCTTGACGGTTTCCTTCGGAATTTCGTTCGCACAGACCGAAACCAACCCGTCGCATCCCAAAGATATCAGCGGCACCGCCGAGGCGTCGTCGCCCGAGAATGCTTTGAACCCACGCGGGCGTTTTGCGAGTATTTCCATGATCTGCGAATAATTTCCCGACGCTTCCTTGGTCGCAACAATGTTTTCAAAAGCCGCAGCGAGCCGCAACGTCGTCTCGGCGGAAATATTCGACACCGTTCGCGACGGCACGTTATAAAGCACGATCGGAAAGCCCTTCACCGACTTAGCGATCTCCGCATAGTGTGCAAAAAGGCCTTCCTGCGTCGGTTTATTATAATAAGGTGCGACGATCAGGGCCGCGTCGGCTCCGGCTTCTCTTGCGGCACGCGTGTGCTCGATCGCGGCGGAAGTATTATTTGTTCCGGTGCCCGCAATTACTTTTGCACCAAGCTTTTTCGCGATCTCAACCGTCAAACGGATCACATGCGACTGCTCTTCCGAAGCCATCGTCACGTTTTCACCCGTCGTCCCGCACGGCACGAGCAATTTCACCCCGCCTTTTATCTGCCGCTCGACCAATTTCTGAAAACACGCATCATCAACCGATCCGTCCTTCCGAAACGGAGTCACAAGCGCCGTCGCCGTCCCATGCAGCCAAGCTAATTTCATTGTCATAACAAAATGAGTATATTCTTAGCCACGTAGAACTTACAAAATAAATATGAGGAATTTATGGCAGTCATAAGGAATGCTTTTTTGTTATTCACCTTCCTCACGGCTGGTTTTGGATGCTCGGAAAGGTCCGCGCAGGCAAATAATCCGTTTCCCACCCCAACGCCGACACAAATCTCTCCAAAAACGATCGCCGACAGCTTTGCGTATCCTATCGGCAAGACCGAAACAGTCACGCAGGCCAAAGACAAAGACGAATGGTACAACGCACTCGATTTCGGAGCCGACGATCATCTCGGCGAAGACTGGAATAAAAACACCGGCGGCAATACCGACTGCGGCGAGTCCGTTTTTGCGGCAGCAAATGGCGTAATTACCTATGCCGAAGACGCCGGCCCGGGCTGGGGAAACGTCGTCATCATCGAACACACCCTAAAGAACGGCGAAAAGGTGCAAACACTTTACGCCCACATGCTGGAGATCCTCAAAACATCCGGCGAAATCAAAAAACGAGACCAAATAGGCAAAGTCGGCAACGCAAACGGCCGCTATTACTGCCATTTGCACTTCGAATTACGTTCCAGCGATTCCCGCGACTGGAACAAAGCCGGCGGCGGATATTCCACCGACCGCAAAGGCTGGCTTGACCCTTCGGATTTTATAGATAAGAAACGAGCAAACCCGTAAAAGTCTTAACAAGACTCAAAAAAGGCTCTTTTTAACGAGTAAACTCTGTCTCCGGAACAACAAAATGTTTCTCCGGAAGAGCAAAATGTTTCTCTAGAAGAGCAAAACGTTTCTCCGGAAGAGCAAAACAACCAGAATTGCTAGTAGAAAGCAGCGTCTTTGCAGGCTTTTACTCGTTTACAACGTTGCCGCGTCAAAAAACTGCTCCAATTTGAAGGGATCTAACATTCCATCAGTCCGAACGCCGGAACAAATATCCAAACCAAACGGCTGAACCGTCTCGATAGCTTCGCGAACGTTCGTTGCGTTCAAACCTCCGGCTAAAAAGACTGGTTTTCCGCAGGTTTCGACTATTTTGCGGCTCAAACGCCAAGCATGCCGCCTTCCTGTGCCACCCAGTTCTTTGACAGCAAGCGTAGGATTTCCGCTATCAAGCAAAATCGCATCGACAAACTCCGCAAGTTCCGCCGCCTCGTCCACAGAACTTTCCCCGACCACATGAATAACCTGCACAAGCTTCACATGAGGCAAAGCGACGCGAATCGCACCGTATTCACGCCCCAACAATTCGTCGACGATCTGAATCGTATTTGTGTGAGTCCGCTCGTGGTGCGCAATGATCCCACCCGCCGTCTGCTCACTTGTGAGAAGGAACGTAGCAATCGGCGGCGGAACAGTCTTCGCAATTGTTCGGATCAATTCGTCATCGATCGGTCCCGGCCCCGAAGGCATCTTTCCGACCAAGCCGATAGCCGAAGCGCCCAACGAAATGGCTAGAACGGCTTCCGTTTCGCTTGAAATGCAGCAAATTTTGATTCTTGGAGTCATAAACGGGTCAGTACCACCTGCGGTAGCGGGTGGGGATTTTATTTCGCGGTGATTTCACTTGGTAATGAAAAATATCTACTTTGAATTATCGCCAGCAAGTTCCCCACCCGCTACCGCAGGCGGCACTGACATGCCTCGTCCATCACTTCAGAAAATTCGTAGAACCCTTTCTTCCCAACGATCCATTCTGCGGCGGTTATTGCACCGTATGCAAAGCCTTCACGAGATCTGGCGGTGTGTTCTAACAGAATTTGATCCGCCGGGCCGTCGAAACCAACGCGGTGAGTTCCGGGAATGTTTCCGGCGCGTGTTGCGGTGATGGTGAAGTCTTTTTTTATGTGTTCGTCGACTATTTCTTTTAGTTTGAGGGCCGTGCCGCTCGGTGCGTCGAGTTTGCGGGAATGGTGCTGTTCTTCGATAAAGGTTTCGTAGTCGGGGAACTTCGCAAAAAGCTCGGCGGCGAACGCGGCGATGCGGTAAAAAAGATTTACGCCTATCGAAAAGTTCGCCCCAAACAAAAACGCCCCGTTTCCGTCCCGAACGATCTTTTCGATAGCCTCGCGGTGCTCATTCCAACCCGTCGTGCCTTCCACCAAAGGAACACCAGCCGCCACGCAGGCAGAAACATTCCGTTTGACCGCCCCGGCGACCGTAAAATCTATCGCGACTTCCGCGGAGCTCAATTTCGCCGCGAGCAATTCCGCTGAGGAATGTGCAAAAGTGTCGTTAATAACCACAACAACGTCATGCCCCTTTTCCTCCGCCAAACGCCGGATCAACTTCCCCATCGCTCCGTAACCTATTAGTGCAATTTTCATATTTTTTTAACCACATAGGAACATAGGCACATAGGATTTTTTGTTGTAATAAACATTCTTTCTATGTTCTTTATGTTCCTATGTGGTCGAAACTCTTACTCATCTGGTAACGCACGGTAATGTTCCTATGTGGTTAATAATTTCTTAGTTAGATCAATATACAACTCTACCGCAGTCTCAAGATCTTTTTTCATAACAAATTCATCCTTAGTATGAGCCACCAGGATCGATCCGGGACCCAAAAGTAGCGGCTGGCCCCAGTTTTGGAGGTGTGGGATGTCGGTTGTGAACCGTACGACCTTTTGTTTGAAGCCCTCGACCGCGAGCATTTTCACCGGGAGGCTGTACGACATTACTTCGAGTTCGCCACGGTCGCGGATGAGGCTGTTTAGGGCGTTTACGATCGGTTCTTCGGCGGTTGTGAGGCGAATCAGAATGCCGGCTTCTGCATTTGGCGGAATTACGTTCAAAGCGATGCCGCCGTCGAGCGTTGCGATGTTGCAGGTGGTCTCGCCGAAGAATTCGTCGTTTGGAAATTTTGTGTGGCGAACGTCTTCGAGAATGTCGAGGAGTTTTTCGATCGCCGAATCTCCCTGCTCGGGATATGCAGAATGCGCGGCCTTTCCTTTCGTCTTGATCTTCGCCCGAAAAGCACCTTTTGAACCGATCGCAAGATCATTATCGGTCGGTTCGCCGTTGATCATGTATTCACACTTCGCCGCGAGCCTGTGATCGTTCGCAATTTTCGCTCCGGTGGAAGCACGCTCTTCTTCTACAGTGTAAAGCAGTCCGATGTCTTCGATTCCCTCTTTGCGCAGCAGTTCCGCAGCCGTAATTTGTGCCGCGATGATCCCCTTTGCATCACACGAACCGCGTCCGTAGATCTTTTCGTCATCCTCAGTCGGCGCGATAAATGGCGGTACCGTATCGATATGCGTCGAAAGCCAAACTCGCGGCGTTTCGTTCAGATACGCGATCACGTTGTTCTGATTTTCGGTTACTTTCTGCAATTCTACCGTCCAGCCAAGCGATTCCAAATAGTCACGAAGAAAAAAACCAACCGCCTCCTCGTCACCGGAAGTGGAAGGGATTTTCATGAGAGATTTTGTTAGTTCAAAAAGGTTCATAAAAAGACTGCCGCTACTTGGGATCAATACCAACATTTATCTGTAATATTTTACCTGAACCGCTCGGCCCGGGCTTCGCTTCCTGCCACATAACGAGATAAAGTCCGCCGGTTTTGTAGTCGGAAAGCATGCCGACGAGCGGAATCGGCTTAAATTTGCCGCCGGTTTTCTTCTGATTGACGGAGTTTCGGGTGCTGGTGGAAGTGATCTTTGCTCCGTCGAGATTGAATGAACCGCTAAATGGTTTCTCCGGTGTGAACTCGAACGCGTTATCGGTGACATTCAAGATAACGCCGATCTCTATGAATTCATCCGAATCCGTTTTCTGATATCCCGTAAGCCCGAGTTTGTCCCAAGTCGCAACTTTCCTCGCACCTTCCATCATGCGGTCAGGTTTGCCGATGATCTTTTCGAGTTCGGAAGCTTTTATGGGAAGTTTTGCGGCAGTTCCATTTAAGTAAAAGACAGATCTCTTTATTTCAACCGTAGTTTTCCCCGCTTCGGTTTGTTGAGCGGTTGCGGTCAACGAGAAAAGAAAAAGAGCGAGGATAAAGACGCCAAAAAGTCTGTAGATTTGCATATTTTTATGTGCTGACCTATCTGGAACGCACTAGAACAGCTCTTCGTGCAGACTTTTTGTCTACCTGAGAAAATGTACGGTAAAACCGGCAGTCTCGGCAGCTTCTGCCAAGCGAGCATCGGCGGTTACAAAATCTTTGCTTTTTGGATATTCGTTACACCAGACAAGTGCGGCGGCGAGTTGTAGGCTATCTAGTGCTCTCAGCCCATACAGCTTTGGAAAACGCCGGGCCAAAACTAACTGTCGTGCCGTCGGAGGCACAATTTTCAAGTGCGGCTCTAGTGAGAGAGCAATTAGTTCTGCGGTATCAAATCTGGCAATATCGATCGAGCCTTCGCGTAAGCGGCGGGCCAAAGCTGAAGCAATCTCCACACCGGTCTCTCTCCAAGCAAAATGTTCTGAGAAGTTTCGCCACAGCCGTCGAGCAGACTGCGATTTTGTTTCGTTAAGACACAGAGGAACGATCGCGCTGCTATCCCAAAAAGACATTAAAATCTGTCCTCATTGCGTTCATCTATGATCGCTCGACTGCCGGAGAGTTGGTCAGAAAGTTGAGGTTGTGAGAACAGATCGTCCCAAAAGGAATCCGGAAGTTCCGCAGGTATTGGAGGGTGTAACGCTGCCTCATTTTCCTTTACAAATCTGTCAATTGCAATTTCGGCAGCCTGAGAATCACTTATTGCCCCGAGAATCTTTCGAGCCAGACGCAAATTTACTGTATTGGAGATTTCAATTGTTACCGACATATCGTTACCTCGAGGTAGATTTTACCATACTAGAACAGCTCTTCGTGCAGACTTTTTATCGCCCCGGCGGCAAATTCTTCTTTGATGACGAAGGTAAGATTAACGCTTGAGGCTCCGTGAGAAACCAGGGCGATGTTTATGTCTTTGATGGTCGAGAAGACTTTTGAGGCGAGACCGGTAGAGGCTCGGAGGCCTTCGCCAACGACGCAGATCACGGCATAACCGCGTTCGACCTCGACATCGCCGAGCCTGGAAAGTTCAGTGACGATCTGTTCGAGCGAATCGGTATTGTCGAGTGTGAGAGCAACCGAAACCTCAGATGTGGAAACAACGTCGATCACCGTCCGGTATCGCTCAAATACCTGAAACAACGCGCTCATAAAGCCGTAGCTGCCGAGCATTCGAGCCGAGGTAATTCTCAGGATCGTGATGTTTTTCTTCGAGGCGATCGATTTGATCTTGTTCGGCGTTTCGCCCGAATCTGCGAGCACCATCGTGCCGATCTGGTTTGGTTCGAAGGTGTTGCAGACACGGACAGGGATATTCGTATCGACTGCGGGTTTGATCGTTTTCGGATGGAGAACCTTCGCACCGAAGTAGGCAAGTTCGGCCGCTTCTTCGTACGAAAGAACTGGAATTGTTACCGCTGAACCGCAAATTCGCGGATCGCAGGTCATCACGCCCGTGACATCCGTCCATATTTGTAATTCGTTCGCATGCAGTGCCGCCGCGACCAAAGCTGCCGAATAATCGGAACCGCCGCGTCCAAGGGTCGTCGTCTCGCCGCCACGGCTCGCGGCGATAAATCCGCCCATGATCGGGACTTCACCGCCCGCGATCATCGGTTCGATCTCAAGCTTAATGAGCTTTTCGGTGTCTTCCCAGATGGGCTGAGCGGCACCGTATTCGTCGTCGGTTACGATCAAACGCCGCGAATCGACCTGCCTCGCATTGATGCCTTTTGTCTTCAACACCTCAGCCAAAAGCCGCGACGAAAGCTGTTCGCCATAGGAAACTACGGCGTCCTTGAGCATCGAAAGCGGAAGGCTGCGCCGCGAAACGCGTTTGAGCAAATCGGCGAGTTCCTCGCGTGCGTATTCCAGTTCGGCGTGGAACGGACTCGATTCTGGGATCGAGAACTGGCGTGTGACGTCGATGTGGCGTTCGAAATGAGGTTGCAGAGATTCGACCGCTGCTTCTACATCACCTTTTTTTGCCAGTTCGAATGCCGCGAGCAAGGCATCGGTTACTTTGGTCATCGCTGAGACGACGACTACAGGATGCCGCTCGATCTGGGTGGAGACGATATGAAAAACACGTTCAAAGGCGGCAACGTCTCCGACCGACGTGCCGCCAAATTTCATTACAATGGGGCTTTGATCACTCAAGTTATTAAACCGTTCCGAAAAAATATTTTACGATAAAACGTTTGGTTTAGCTCAAGCGATCGCTGGATTGCCCGCCAAACTCAAATATCCTCAGCCGCGATCGCTCCTGTCCGGTTAATGGATTGATATCCAAAAAGCTCAATGTGCGGCGACAGATATTCCGCCTTTACTGCCTCGTCTTTTACAAGATCGGTACTCAGGTACTTCTTGTTGTCGTCCGAAAAAACAGTCGCGACGACCGCATCTTTGCCGAGCTTTTCGAGAGCGATCAACGCCCCCAGGAAATTCGCTCCCGACGAAATGCCGACCGCAAGTCCCAGACACGATGCCAGCTTTTGTGCCATCAGTATCGAATCACCATCCGAAACGCTGATCACCTCGTCCAGTTTGCCGAGATCGCAGATCGCCGGTATGAATTCGTCCGAAATGCCCTGAATCCGATGGCTGCCAACCTTGTGCCCCGTCGAGAGCGTTGGCGACTCAAATGGTTCGAGCGGGTGCAGCTTAATGTCAGGATTTTTTTCCCGCAAATAGGCTCCCGTTCCCATGATCGTTCCGCCCGTTCCTACGCCGGCTACAAACGCATCGGGCCCAAATCCGACCTTCTCCAATTGCTCCCAGATCTCGGGCCCCGTCGTCAGATAATGAGCCTCAGCGTTCGCCAGATTCGAGAATTGATGCGGTAGAAAAACTCTTCGACGCTCGTATTTGAACGCATCGGCGAGCTCGATACTGCCGACAAATCCGCCTTGTTCATGGCTAACGAGCGTCACATCTGCTCCGTAGCTTTTGATCAGTGCTATTCGCTCCTTGCTCATCCATTCGGGCATGAAGACGTGCACCGGATTGCCGAACGCATGCCCGATCGCAGCGAATGAAATTCCCGTGTTCCCGCTCGTCGCCTCAGCGATGACGTCGCCCTTGCGGATCAGATCGTCGCGATACGCCGACTTCAGGATGTGGAACGCCATCCGGTCTTTTATACTGCCGGACAGATTCAGATGCTCCGCTTTTGCAAAGATCGTCCGCCGCTGGCCCTTGAAGTGGAAATGAACGGCGAGCAACGGTGTATTGCCGATCAAATTCTCAACATACCCTGACTTAACCGGGACGGCACTGAAATGGTTCTGAAACGCTGCGAGGTTATTGATTTTCATAGAGTTATGCGATCGGATATCGACGCTTCTAATCGCATAACATGAAAACTGGTCAGCTTATGTGAGTTTGGTCACAAGATCGTTTTTCATAAGATCTTGTAGCAACCCGCAACCGAAGCAGCATTACGTTTCTGAGCGAAAAAATGTCCGTGAAAATCTTCGGCGTCCGTGCTCAAGATCCGCCGCAAAACCCGCGAAGTTTCCGCCGTATCGCTCAAAAACGCGTCATGACCATCGTCCGAGTCAATTTCGTAGTATCCGGCGTTCACGCCGTGATGTATCAGACGCTGCGTCAAGTCCCGGACATCATTCGCCGGGAACAGCCAGTCACTCGAAATGCCAACAAGGGAAACCTTTGCCTTTATCTGGCGGATATCGGCATCCGAAAGGTCAAACAGGTCCATCGCCTTTGTAATCAGTTCGTAACTATCGATCTCAAAACGGTCACGAAACAGGTCGCCCTGGTGATCGAGATAACCGCCGACATCGAAGCGGTCGACGTGATTCTCATGCGGATTCTCGCCGTTGCGATTCGGATTTCGTCCAAACCTCTCGCCGAACTTACGCGGTGATTTGTATGAGACGACCGCGATCTTACGTGCCATTTCGAGGTCATTCTGCTTGATCGCCTGCCGCTGCAAGTGATTGAGTGCGAGTCCCATTGCCGAGAGCGGCGTCGCTGCGATCGAAACGCAATGCTCTGCAACATCAGGAAAATCCGACGCAAACTGTAACGCCAGCATTCCGCCAACGCTGCCGCCGACAACCGCATGGACCTTTTTGATTCCCAGATGCTCCAGCATCAGGAAATTCGTCCGGGCGCTATCCCGCAGCGTCACGATCGGCAGTTCGCTTCTGCCATTTTTAGCTCGTCGTTTTTTGAGCGTACTCGCCGATGTCGAGCCGTAGCTGGAGCCGAGGTAGTTCACGCAAACGAACGCGAATTCTGAAGTATCGAGAGCGCAGCCGTCGCACATCAAGCCGTTCCACCAATCGCCGATACGCGAACTGCCGGTCAGAGCATGAAAAACAAGCACGGCATTCGAGCGGTCTTCGTTGAGACGGCCATAAATGGTCGCCCGCAGTTTAACCTCAGGCAAAACCTCGCCTGATTCGAGCGTGAATGGTTCGCTAAACGTGAAATCTACCTCAAACATCGCTTTGTTACCTCAATATTTCGGAACTGTTGGGTCGACATCGTTCGACCACGCGGTTATGCCGCCATTCAGATTGATTAGGCGGCCCTCGAAGCCCGCATCCTGCAAATAACCGATCGCTTTCGCACTACGCACGCCGCCTTTGCACTGAACGACGGTCGTCTTGCCTTTTGGTATCTCGCAAATCCGATTCACGACGTGGCCTAGGGGAATGAGTTGCGCTCCGGGAATGCTCGCAAACTCAAACTCGTGCGGCTCGCGAACATCGACGATCTGGAAATCTACGCCGCTAGTGATCCAGCGATTCAGCTCGGTCGCGGTTATCTCTTCGTACGGCAATTCTTCCTCGACGGGCGCATTTAACCCGCAGAACGCGTCGTAATCGACGAGAGCTTTGATCGTCGGGTTGTCGCCGCAGAGTTCGCAGTTTGGATTTTTGCGGAGTTTCATCTCGCGGAATTTCATTGTCCAGGCATCAAACAGCAGGAGCCGGTTGAGCAGAATTCCCTCCGCACCGAGGATCACCTTAAGAACCTCATTCGCCTGAATTGTTCCTACTATCCCCGGCAAAACGCCCAGCACGCCGCCCTCAGCACACGACGGTACCAAACCCGCCGGCGGCGGTTCAGGGTAAAGACACCGATAACAAGCCCCTTTCTCGGCCCAGAAAACATTTGCCTGCCCTTCAAACCTAAAGATCGATCCGTAAACATTGGGCTTCCCCGTCAAGACGGCAGCATCATTCACCAAATACCGTGTCTGAAAATTGTCAGTTCCATCGACGACAACGTCATAATCTTTGAATAACTCCAACGCATTTTCGCTGGTCAACGCCATCTCATAGGCTTCTACATTCACATTTGGATTGACGTCCAACAGCCGTTCTTTCGCCGATTCGATCTTTGGACGACCGACATCCTTTGTCCCATGAATGATCTGCCTCTGGAGGTTAGATTGATCGACAACGTCAAAATCAACGATACCGAGCGTTCCGACACCTGCCGCAGCAAGATACAAACCCAAGGGCGAGCCCAAACCGCCGGTTCCGATCGTTAAAACCCGGGCATTTTTTATCTTTCGCTGCCCTTCGAGGCCGACCTCGGGCAGGATCAGATGGCGGGAATAGCGTTGATATTCTTCGGTCGAGAGCGTCGGCAATTCTTCAGTTGAACGAGCGGCAGCCGAATTTCCACCAGCGATTGACGGAACGATCGTCAGCGTTTCGCCTTCCGACAGCTTTGTTTCTGATCCATCGAGATAACGAATGTCTTCGTCACCGACATATAGATTGATAAAATTCCGTAGCGAATCCTGCTCGGTAAAAAGGTGTTTTCGCAAGCCTGTAAATTCAAACGTGAGCGCACTTAGTGCCTCGTTAACATTTGCTGCCTCAACCGCAACTTCTGATTTGCCGCCGGTAAATTGCCTGAGCGGCGTTGGTACTAAAATAGTAATTGCCATTATTAAAACTCCTTCTTTATCCGAAATAAGTGATAAGGCCGAGGTGAAAGGTTATAACTTCCCACCTATCACTTCGCACTTATTCCGAAAGTACTACAACTTCCTTATTAAATTTCGACCGGTCGCTCTCCATCTCCCACGAGTTCCAATCGACTGCTTTTTTGTCTCTCACCGAGACGATAATGTAAGACCAAACCGGCAGAGCGTGATCGAGATCGAATTGCGACGGCACCGCTTCGTCGTCCGGGTGCGAGTGGTAATAGCCGATGACATCGAGGCCCTTTTCGCGGGCTTTTCGATCGGCCAGCATCAGCGCTCTCGGGTCGATCAACACGCGGTCATGGCGCGTTTCGACATCGGCAGTATTTTCCATCGGGAGCGTTTCAGTGACCGTTTTGCTGTTTTCCGCATCGAGACGCCCGAGCAGCAGCCCACCGCATTCGTGCGGATAATCCGCTTCGGCGTGAGCCTTGATGGCACCTAGCTGTTGTTCTGTAAGACTTAACATTTGATCTACTGACTACTGGCTATTGACTTCTTGTCCAACGCCTGCTCAATGTCTGCGAGAATATCTTCTGCCTTCTCGATCCCCACCGAGATGCGAACCAAGCCTTCGGTGATCCCAAGAGCTTCACGCCGTTTTTCCGGCAGTTCACGGTGCGACGAAGATGCCGCGTGAGAAACTGTCGTAAATACATCGCCCAGCGTCGTCGCTCGGACGACCAGCTTGAGTGAATTCATGAACGACCACGCCGCTTCGCGAGTGTCATCCGCAAGTACGATCGACAGCAAAGCACCATTGTGCGGCTGCGTCAGGACGCGTTCCGCGACGCCGTCGGTTGAGAATTTCGGGTAAAAAACCTTTTTGATGCTCGGATGGTTTGAGAGAGCGTCGGCTAGAAACTCCGCGTTCGAGCATTGCTTTTCGAGCCTTAGCGCAAGTGTTTTCAACCCGCGTGAGATCGAATGTGCTTCCCAAACGCTAAGTATTCCGCCGACGAGTTTCATAGCACTTGTCAGAGCGGGTTCGTCCGCCGCATCGCGGGCGACAACCACGCCGCCCATTGCGTCGGCGTTGCCGCCGAGGTATTTTGTGGCACTGTGAACTACGAGATCAGCACCGAATTCGAGCGGCCTCGCGAGATACGGCGTGGCGAATGTGCTGTCGACGATCAGTTTTGCTCCGACCGAATGCGCAAGGTCGGCAACGGCAGCGATATCGAGAACCTTTAGAAGCGGATTTGAAATCGTTTCCGCAAGCAGGACTCGTGGTTTCAGTTCCTCGACCTTTTGTTTTAGCTCCACGAGATCGGAGAAATCGGCAAGCTGCGTTTTCACGCCAAATGCCCCGAAAACCTTGTACAGCAGATCGAAGCTCGCCCCATAAAGATCCCGCGAAGCCAGCACGACCGAACCCGTCGTCAGATCGCTCGCAAGCAATGCCGCATGCAAGGCAGCCATTCCGGACGCGTAGGCACGAGCGACCGCACCGCTTTCGAGCACCGTGAGAGCCTCCTGAAACGCATCGACCGTCGGATTGCCGTAACGCGTGTAGATGTAATCTTTTAGGTCGCCGGTAAAAACGCGGTCGGCTTCCTCCATCGACTCGTAGCTGTAGGTGGAACTAGCGAATATTGGCGTTGCATTTGGCTGGCCCTTTGGCAGCGGACGGCGTTCGCCGGCGTGTACAAATTCTGTTTCGATCGATCGTTTTGTCATAAAATTTAAAAAATAAAAAAAGCCCTCGTGCTAAAGATGCACGAGAGCTTTTCTTAGAAGTTCTTCGTTTTTCGGCGACAAATACAGAATATTTATCGTTTGTCTTTAGCAGTTTTTATCGTGGAGCAAGTTGCCTTAAATCGCCACGCTTTTGGTTTTCAAAGTCCTGAGATCATCAGGTTCATTCAGAAACCGCGAGCGTGACGCCCATAATCATGTGGCGACAAGCTGCGTTCATCTGAATGATAATATTTCTCATCAATACCCCTTTGGGGACTCTTTTAAGCTACAACAAACTTTCCGAAAGTGTCAACTGAAAAGTGCCGGATCCAGAACCGCCTGCGTATCATCCGCATAGAACCGCACCGCCGTTGATATTCAATATCTCGCCCGTAATATGCCGTGACCAATCCGATAAAAGGAAGCAGATCGCGACCGCAATGTCGTCGGTGGCGGCCATTCTCTGTAAAGGAATGGCTTTCAGAACAGTCTGTTTGTAATCTTCGTCGTTGAAAACCTCTCGAACCATCGCCGTCTCGATCCAGCCGGGAGCGACGGCGTTGACGCGGATCTTGGGGCAGAGTTCGCTTGCCAGTGCCTTTGTGAACGAGATCTGCCCGCCTTTCGAAGCGGCATAATTGGAATAATTCGCCTCGCCTCGCTGCCCTGCCGTCGATGAGACCATAACAATCGCCGCCGAAGCCTGCTTTTTCATCGCCGGAACGCACGCTTTGGTCATCGCCCACGCCGATTTCAGGTTGGTGTTGATGACCTTGTTCCAAAGCTCCTCAGACATATCCTCGATCGGTGCCCCGTCCCAGACACCAGCGTTGCAGACGAGCAGATCGATACGCCCAAAACTCTCTAACGTTTGCTTCGCGATCTCCTGCGCACCAACAAATTCCGACACATCAGCCCGTACCGCGATCGCCCCGACGCCTTTGTTTTTGCACACCTCGACCGTCTCAAAAGCCTCGGCGTCGTTGCTCAGATAGTTAACGACAACATTCGCCCCGGCCTCGGCCAGCCTCAACGCCGTCGCTCTTCCCACGCCGCGCGAAGCTCCGGTCACGATCGCCGTTTTACCGGCAAAAAGGTTGTTTGGAAGGCTGATCGGAGCTACGATCTCACTCATTTTGTTTCCTTGCGTTTCGCGGGCCAAATTTCCCGCGCGATAGCCGCAGAGCTAAGATGACAATTCTCGAAAATAGTTTGTGAAAATAAGATAGCCGGAAAACGATCTAAAAATCAAAACGGCGGCGATCAAACCCGGAGCAACACCTATTTTCCCGCCTCGATCCGTGCTATTTTGGGAGTACGTTCGTGTCCATCGATGCCTGAAATATCCGATAAAAATGCGGCTGATCTGATACCGCTGAGCGGCTCGTCCGCATCGCCGCGGTATCTATTTTTGCTTGCGGTCGCGGTGTTTTTATATTTGTTTTTGTTCAAATTCCCGGCAACACCGTTCTTTACGGACGGCGACCAGTCGATCTTTCTTTACGAAGCCGAGCGGCTGTTTAACGGCAACGTGATGTATCGCGATTTTTTCGAATTCACGCTGCCGGGAACGCAGGCTTTGTACGCCGCAATGTTCGCGATATTTGGGCTCAAATATTGGATCATCGGTGCGGTGACGATAGCGATCGGCGTCACAACCACTTGGCTTTTGTTGAAGATATCGGAAAAGCTGCTCGCTCCGCCGTTGTCATATTTACCGGCCGTTATCTACGTCTTTTTCGGATTCCGTTGGTTCGGCATGGACGGGTCGCATCGGATGTTTAGCCCGATATTTATTCTGCTCGCGATCTGGATATTGATCCGTGGGAAAAGCTCGTTAGAGTTGATTTTGGCGGGTAGTTCGCTCGCGATCGCGTCTTTTTTTACGCAGCAGCGGGGATTTGTTGTGCTGGCGGCGATAGTCGTTTATTTGTTTCTGGACCGCTACTTCACTCGCGAAAGCTGGGCTTCATTTTTTAAATCAACGGCGGTCATTACGCTGAGCTTTCTGGTTTTGCTGATCGCTCTTTGCTCTTACTTTGTGTTCGCAGCCGGAGCGGACAATTTCTTTTACGCGATACTCGCATATCCTTATAAATACTATAGTTACGGCCATCCCAATAATTTCGGCGTCTATTTTATCGATCTGAAGAAAGCCTTCGCCATCGAATCGACATCCGACATCCTCGAACTCGCCCCAACGATCTTTTACGCGATCGCATTGCCGTTTGTGAACGTCGTTCTGCTTGCTCTTTTTCTAAAAAACCGCAAGCATCTCGACTGGCAAACGTGGCGGTTCCCGATTCTGATCGGTTTGACCGGGCTTTTTCTGACGCTGAGCACGACCGCTCCAAATCAGTTCCGTCTGTTCCAGATCGCCGGGCCGTCGCTGATCGTGCTGGTTTGGCTTTTGGATCGTATCGATATTTCTTGGGCTTTAAAGCGTCGATTCGCCCAGGCTGCCGTCGGCATCTTACTGCTTTTGGGAGCTTTTCAAGCGATCAGGATGCAGACGCATTGGGAATTTGTCGATCTCGACTTCCCGGTCGGCAAGCTTACGATGGTCGCTTCGCCGCAAGCATCCCGTTATCAATGGCTGTCGAAAAACGTCCAGCCGGGCGACTATTTTTTCGAAGTTTACGAGCCTTTCGTCTATTTCCCGCTGCGGCTCAAAAACCCGACGCGTTACAGCCAGATATGGTCGAACGACTATACTCGACCCGAACAGGTCAATGAGGTCATCAGCGATCTGACGGCGAAAAAGCCGCGTTTCATCCTTTTCGACAATGGCTATTTGCCGTCCGAAAAGTCGCGAGCCTCCGGTGATCACACCGGCCCGCTAGCTGATTTTATGCTGCAAAATTATTCGCCGATCGGTGAGGTTTACGAGATCGACGGCAAACCCGTGCAGATCTGGGAGGTAAAGCCGCGATAAACGATCCGAAAAAGACATCGCTCCTTACGACCGCTGTCGTGCTTGCGGCGGGGATTTTCATCTACCTGCTCGTTTTCAAACTCCCGTTCACGCCGTTTTTGAACGAGGTCGACCACCACATGTTCCTCTACGAAGGCATGCGGCTGTTTGACGGCGATGTGATGTATCGCGATTTTTTCCAGTTCACATTCCCCGGCAGCCAGGCGTGGTACTGGCTGATGTTCAGCATTTTCGGGCTGAAATACTGGATACTTTCGGTGACGATCGTCGCGATTGCGGTTGGTTCGGCGTGGACGTGTCTAAAGGTTTCGCGGGAAGTTATCAGCGGGAATCTGTTCATTATCCCGACCCTGCTATTCGTATTTTTCGGTTTTCGCTGGGACGGCCTCGATGGAACGCATCGGATGTTCAGCCCGATATTTCTAATGCTGGCCGTGTGGATATTGCTGCGTCGGAACGACGTGAAAGGCTATCTGCTCGCCGGGTGTTTCTGTGCGATCGCTTCATTTTTTACTCAGCAGCGTGGAGTTTATGTGGTTGCTGCGTTCGCTGTATTTATCGTTGCCGACGGATTGAATACGAGCAAAAAGCTGCGTGAGATCGCCGGCTCGATAGCGACGCTTTCCGGATCGTTTCTTGTCGTGCTCGCGGTTCTTTGTTCGTACTTTATTATCACTGCCGGGCCGGAACCTTTCTTTGCAGCGACGCTCGAATATCCCGCGAAGTTTTATCAATACGCCGTCTATAATAATTTCGACATCCTTGCGCTCGATCTCAAAAGTACGCTTGAGATCGTCGATTTTTCTACTGCGTTCTCGGCGGCGGCATCGCTGTTTTATCTTTTCGCCTTGCCATCGAGCTTGCTCGCGTTTTGGATCGTATTTTTGCTCAAACGAAAACAGCACGCCTGGCGATATTGGCGCGGAATTGTTCTGGTGGCTCTCGTCGGCAGTGTGCTGACCTTTACGATCACCGCTCCAAACACTAGCCGCCTTTTTCAGGTCGCATTGCCGGGTTTGATAGTTTTTGTTTGGCTGATCTTGTATGCAAATGAACGCTTTACCTTTGCCGCAAAAGGCCTCGCCATCGCAACTGCTTGTTTAGTTTTGCTAAGTTCGATCCAGGCGATACGTGTGCAGACATTTCCGCATCAGTTGCTCGAAACGCCGTCGGGAACGCTCGCTTACAATCCTTCACCGATCATCGACAAACGTTACAAATGGCTGATGGAGCGGACAAAGCCCGGCGACATCGTCTTCGAAGCCTATCAGCCGTACATCTATTTTCCGCTGCTGCTTCGCAACCCGACCAAGTACGGCCAGATCTGGGACAGCGACTACACGCGGCCCGAACACGTCGCCGAGACCATCGCCGATTTGGCGGCGAAACGTCCGCGTTATATCCTATGGAACAACGACTATAACAAGCGGCCGGAAGCACGCTCCGCCGGCGATCACACGGCCCCGCTCGCCGACTATTTACAGCAAAATTACCGTCCCGCGAGCGAGACGAGCGAAATTCCCGAAGGCCACATCCAGATCTGGGAACGCATTAATTAGAACAACCCGTGAACGAAACAAACCTACTAGAAGACCAACCCATTGCCTGGACCCCAACGCCGGATGTCATCGAACGTGCCCGTTTGACCCAATTCATGAAACAAGTCGGCGTCTCGACCTGGGATGAACTGTACGCGTATTCGATCAACGATGTCGAAAAGTTTACAGAAGAGGTGTTGAAATTTCTAGATATCAAGTTCGATCCGCCGTATGAGAAATTGTTGGACACGTCGGGCGGTGTGGAATTTCCGACGTGGTTCGGAACGCGGACATCCATGTCCGCTCGCGAGCAAAGCTCGGAACCACACGCGGACAAGGATGTCCGCGCTCCGTCCGCCGGACTGAACATCACCGAAATGTGCCTCGACCGTTGGCAGACGGATGAGATGAAAGACCAGCCGGCGGTGATTTGGGAGGCCGAGGAAGGAGATTTTGTTTCATATAACAACACCGGTCAAAACAATATATACACGTATGGCGAATTGTTCGAAGAGGTAGGCCAATGCGCTGCAGGCCTACGCAATTGGGGCTTTGGAAAAGGCGATGCGATCGGAATTCATTTACCGATGATGATTGAAACGGTTATCGCTTTGCTCGCCATAAATAGAATCGGTGCAATCGCCGTCCCCGTCTTTTCTGGTTATGGCGTAGAAGCTATTTCCTCTCGGCTCAACGTGGTTAAGGCTAAAGCAATGTTTACTTGCGACGGATTTCCAAGGCGCGGAAAGATCTTCGATTCATTCTCGGTAGCGAGTCAGGCAGTTTCAAATTGCCCCACAATTGAAAAGTTAATTGTTGTCGGCCGACGTGGAGGAGAGTGGCACGGTAACGATCCGTTGGCGAGATGGTGGGCACATCTATTGACCCCAAATCTTGTTTACGAGGAATGGAACCATTCAGAACCGACCTCCGCCGAAGACCCGCTCATCATCCTCTACACTTCCGGCACAACCGGCAAGCCGAAGGGCATTGCTCATACGCATGCGAGTTTTCCGATCAAGGCGGCTCAGGACATGGCGTTTGGGACGGATGTGGGCAAGGGGACGCGGATATCCTGGTACACCGACATCGGCTGGATGATGGGCCCGTGGCTGATCTATGGGGCGTTGATAAACGGTGCGACGATCTGCATCTATGACGGAGCCCCCGACTACCCAACGCCCGACCGCATGTGGGAATTCTGCGCGAAGCATAAAGTCGAGGTGCTGGGCATCTCGCCGACGCTTGTCCGCTCATTAGCCGCAGCCGAGGGAGAACCACCGGCGTCAGCGGGTGGTCAGGACGCGAATGATGATCCACCAGGGAAAGATGGAACCGGCCCAACGAAAGCGAAACCACCCGCTAACGCAGGTGGTTCTCCCTTTGAGCGACACGATCTCAGTTCTCTTCGCATCTTCGCCTCGACCGGCGAGCCTTGGAATCCGGCGCCATGGTGGTGGCTGTTTGAGAAGGTCGGCAATTCTAAGCTGCCGATCATCAACTACAGCGGCGGCACGGAGATCGCGGGCGGCATTCTGATGGGCAATCCGCTGCTTCCGATCAAACCGTGTTCGTTTCCGGCTCCGTGTCCGGGAATGGACGTGGATATTCTCGATGAGAAAGGCAATCCGGTCGGCCCCGGAAAGGTCGGTGAGCTGGTCATCAAACAGCCGTGGATCGGCATGGCTCGCGGGTTTTGGCAGGAGAAGGAACGCTATCTCGACGCGTATTGGCGCCGGTTTAAGGACATCTGGGTCCACGGCGATTTTGCAATGCGAGACAAAGACGGCCACTGGTTCATCCTCGGCCGCAGCGACGACACGCTAAAGGTCGCCGGCAAACGCGTTGGCCCGGCTGAGGTCGAGAGTTTGCTGGTCGCTCATCCGTTGGTCACTGAGGCTGCGGTTATTGGCGTTCCCGATGAAGTGAAAGGAACGGCGATGGTGGCCTTTTGCGTCCTGGCTGGAGAGGGAGCATCTCTGCTCCCTCGTGGGTCGGCCGATGACCCGTCACAGGCGAGCAAGATGCTCGCCTTCCAGTCGGAACTCAAAGCCCTTGTCGCCAAAGACATGGGCAAGCCGCTCGCACCGTCGTTGATCCATTTCGTATCTGCGATCCCAAAAACGCGTAACGCGAAAGTGATGCGTCGGGTTATCCGCTCCGCGTATTTGGGCGAAGCCCCGGGCGACCTATCCGCTCTTGAGAATCCGGATGCTGTAGTGGAAATCACTTCGATCAGCGGGATAAGATGATATACACCATCGGCCACGGTCGGCATCCTTTCGGGTATTTTCTCGAGCTTTTACAGAAGTACGAGATCGAATTTGTGTGTGATGTCCGTGCGTTTGCCAGGTCGCGGTGGCCGCAGTTCAATGGGTTGGTTTTGGCTGAATTGCTGCGTGAAAACGGCATCGGTTACGAGCACATCCCCGAAACCGGCGGTAAGAATAAGCCGAAACCTGAAGGCGTCGATTGGGGCGTGGGCCGCATTATTGAGATCGCTTCGGACCTGAAAACTGTGATAATGTGCTCGGAATCGAAACCGCTCTCAGATCACAAAATTCCGCGAGCCAACTGCCACCGCGTCGGAATGCTCGCACCAATGCTGCGGGCGAAAGGCGTTTCGCGGATCGTTCACATCTTGCCGAACGGCGAGTCGATCGAGTTCGACGAATCGGCTGTGCCGTCGATATGGTGACTCAAATCACGTATAACCCGAAAAAAACCTTGCCGACTATACTTTGCTTGTGTTAAATTTAGTTTTGCGGCTAGTCCGGGACCTTTCGGCCGCTTTGCCAATACAAAACACCAGGATATAGACTAACCTTCGTCGGCTTTTTTCGGCACGAGATACCAAAAATGGCAGAAACGCCTTTTATTTTGCAAGAACATCAGTTTGTAAGGCTGAAGACCGTTTTAGAGCGGCTGCGCGTTGAGTGTGCGGCCCGCGTAGTATTCTTGATCGACCGTGACGGCCAGCCGATCGCCTTTCATGGCGAGATCGGCGATATGGACACGACGAGTTTTGCGAGTCTGGCTGCCGGTAACGTTGCCGCAACCAGCTCGATGGCAAAGCTGATCGGCGAAGACACGTTCCCGAGCGTTTTCCACGAGGGCGAACGCGAGAGTATTTTTATCTCGATCATCGGCCGCAGTTTGCTGGTTGTCGTCTTTGACGAGCGCTCGACGCTGAGCCTGGTAAAAATTCGCACAAAACGCGGCAGCTTCGAAGTCGCATCGATCCTCGACGAGGCAACGGTAGACTCGGCAAATTTCCGTGTAAACCAGAATTCGTTCTTTTCCGAGATCACAGACGAGGACATTGACAGCCTATTTAGCTGATTTTAGATTTTAGATTTTGGATTTTTGATTGAAATCCAAAATCGAAAATCCAGAATCCAAAATCACTATGACTTTCATCAACTACGCATCACGCGAGATCAACTGCAAGATCGTTTATTACGGGCCGGGTTTGTGCGGCAAGACGACGAACCTACAGTACATCTACGATTCGACCGCTCCGCAGGCGAAAGGCAAGCTCATCAGCCTCGCCACCGAGACGGACCGCACGCTGTTCTTCGATTTTATGCCGCTTGAGCTGGGAACTGTTCGCGGATTTAAGACGCGTTTTCACCTTTACACGGTTCCCGGCCAAGTGTATTACGACGCCTCGCGAAAGCTGATCCTGAAAGGCGTGGACGGCGTGGTCTTCGTCGCCGACAGCCAGGAAGAGCGCATGGACGCCAATATCGAGTCGCTCTACAACCTCGAAGAAAACCTTTCGACGCAGGGCTATGACCTCAACAATATCCCGTACGTCCTACAGCTCAACAAACGCGACCTGCCAAACGTCACGCCGCTCGACGAGCTATCACATGAGCTCTCACGAAAAGGCGAACCAGTCTTCGAAGCCGTCGCAACCAACGGTACTGGGGTTTTTGACACGTTAAAAGCCGTCGCGAAACAGGTTCTAACTGAGCTGAGAAAAGGATAAGACATTTAAAAAATAACGTGAAAAAGGGTGGAAGTCTCGACTCCTACCCTTTTTCATTTTTAACTATTAACTTTTAACGATTTACGGTTTCCTCGTTCCCCACGTCGGTGACGGCGGTTCCTTATCCGCCCTCACGACAGGTTTTTCTTTCAGCATTCGCAGAGCTTCCTGCACCGCCCGTTCGAGCTGCGGGTCGCGGCCAGCGATTACGTCCTTCGGCCAGTTTTCGACATCGATATCGGGGCCGACGCCTTCGTTTTCGACCGCCCATTTGTTGTCACGCGTGAAAAATCCTCCGCGCGGTGCAATCGCGGAACCGCCGTCGACAAACGCGGGCGTATCGGCCGTATGGACGAGACCGCCCCACGTTCGTTTGCCTACCAGCGGACCGATCTTGCGGTTCCTGAACATCCACGGCATCAAGTCGCCGCCGGAACCGGCCATTTCGTTGATGATCATAACCTTCGGACCCCAGATGCCGGCCGCCGGGCTGGTAAACGGATAACGGTTGCCAGCAACATTATTGAAATACCCGTCAAAGTCGCGCTGCAGCACATCGATGATGTAGTCCGCGGCCGAGCCGCCGCCATTATAGCGTTCATCTATGATCGCTCCTTTTTTGTCCTGCTGAGCGAAGTAATACCGATTAAAGCTCGTGTAACCAGGCTGGCCGGTGTTTGGCAGATATACATAAGCGAGCTGTCCGTTCGAGAGCTGTTCGACGAGCCGACGGTTTGACTCGACCCAAGCCCGGGTCCTTAGAGCTTGCTCGGTCGCAACTGGAATGACTGTATAGGAACGAGCCCCGTCCATCGATGGCTTATCGTTGACGGTGATCTGCGTCTGGCGATTCGCCGTGCCGTCGAGCAGGCGGAATATGTTATCCGGCGCTTTGATCTCGACGCCGTTAATTGCAATTAGATAATCGCCGACATTTACATTCACTCCCGGGACGGCCATTGGCGAACGGAGGTCGGGATTCCAGTTTTCGTTGTCGTAAATCCGCGATATTTTGTAACGTCCGTTCTCGACAACAAAGTCCGCACCCAGCAGGCCGCCGTTTGCGTTTGGAACATCAGGCATGTCGCCGCCGCGAACGTACGAGTGGCCGATCGCGATCTCCGCGCCCATCATGTCCATCAGATAATTGAGATCGGCTCGATGCATGACGTGCGGGAGCATCGATGCGTACAACGCCTTCATCTTGGGCCAGTCGGATCCGTGCGAGTTAGGCACGTAGAGATAGTCACGCTGGTTGCGCCACATCTCGTCAAAAATCTGTTTGTACTCGGCCTTTGGGTCGAGGTACATGCGGAGAGAGTAATTTACACGCCCAGAGCCCGCTTGCGGAGCGGTGCGCGAGTCGGCGTCGACGATAAACAGAGACGGCGCGGGGGGCGTTCCGCCCTGCCCGCCACCGCCAGCACCGCCGCCACCGCCTCCAGCACGGTAGACCAGCTTTTTTCCGTCTGCGCTTACAGAGTACGAGGCCACTCCGTTTACAAACGTCAGCGCACGCCGGTCGCTCACTTTGTATCTGGCCAGTTCACTTCCGCCGCCGCCCTGGCCGCCGACATTCTGTCCGGCCTGCAGATAAAAAACGGTTCCATCGGATCCGGCCTGAAGGTTGGAGTATGGACGTTCCGGAACGCCTGGAACAGAAATTATCCTTTTCGACAGGCCATCCCAGTCGATGGTAACCGCTACCGGTCCTCGCGCCCGTCCCGCCGCCGATGCGCCGGAGGTTGCATCGCCCGCCGGAGCATCGGCCGCGCCTTCCGGTCGCGGTCGATTGCCCGCTGGAGCCGGCTGTATACCTTTATCCTCATCGCTCTCGGGCAGCAGCGGGCTTGGTTCTTTTTTCGACAGCACGGCCATATATAGGCCAAAAGTCGGGGTAATCGGATAATTCGTCATGTCCAGCCACTGTGACTTGAGGCCAAAATCCGTTGAGGCAAAAAACCAGAGGTATTTCCCGCTCGCGTCCCAAACGGGCCATGCCGCGTCGGAAAGACCGTCGGTCAGCTGCCTTGATTCACCAGTCTCGGCGTTCGCGATAAAAATCGCCTTATACAGCGATTTCAGGTGACTGGCATACGCTACCCACTTCGAGTCCGGGCTCCACGTTGGATTGAGCGTCCGCGTCGGGACCATGATCGGGTCATCGCCAACTTGCTTCATCTGGCCGTTGGTTGTGTCGATTACCCAAACTTTGAGGTCGGTATCGTGACAGAGGATTTTTTTAGAGTCGGGCGACCACGAGACCGTATAGTAATGCTTAGGATTTGCTATTGTGATCTCGCGGGCCGGTGTTAGGCCGTCCGGGTTTGCTAGGTAGAGTTTGTACTCGCCGGATCTGTCACTGAAATACGCGATCGATTTGCCGTCAGCCGACCACGCAGGGTCGCGTTCGGCCGAGCTGCTCGAATTTGTGAGATTTCGCACATCGCCCTTTTCCGCGGGGATCGTGAAAACCTCGCCTCTCGCCTCGACCAACACACGCTTGCCCGTCGGCGAAAGCGAAATGTTCGTCATTCGCGCCGAAACGTCTTCCCATCGCGGCATCATCCAAGGGAAATCGCCAGTTACCGTGATACTGATAACACGCTCTTTACCGCTTTTCGGGTCGAGTTCGTGAATGTATCCGGCTTGCTCGAAAACGATCGTGCCCGCTCCTGAATCCATCGTCTTGACGTCGAGATCTCTAAATTTCGTCACCTGTGCCAGCTTTTTCGTCTGCGGATCAAATGACCAGATATTCTGAACTCCATCGCGGTCAGAGATGAAAAATACCGTGGAACCGATCCAAACAGGCTCGATGTCCTTCGAATCCGTCCACGGCGGTGAAACGAGATCCCATGTCTTCATATCAACTATCCAGATCGGACGGTTCTGGCCGCCGCGATAGTTGCGGCGTTCGTCGTCCCAGGAGTTGTTCATGCGATAGGCGATGTGCGAGCCGTCAGCCGAGATCTTGCCCTGAAAACCACGCGGCAGAGCCATCGGCTCTTCCACACCGCCGGTTGCCGGAACGGTCCAGAATTTCGGCGCTCCGCTCGGCGACCATGTCGCCCGGGCGGACGCGAACATAATGCTCTTCCCGTCCGGCGTCCATCCCTGAACCGCATCGCCGCCCGGATGCCACGTTAACCGCTTCGGCTCGCCGCCTTCAGCCGAGACGACGTAAACATCGAGGTTCCCGGCGTATTCACCGCTAAAAGCGATCCATTTCCCGTCCGGCGAAAAATGCGGATTCGACGTCTGCCCCTGAAAGCTCGTCACACGCCTCGCCGCTCCGCCCGCACGCGGCACCACCCAAATATTCTGTGCGTAGGCAAAAGCGATGTGCGTCTCGCTCACCGTCGGCATCCGCAGCATCCGAGTCCCGTCCGTCTGAGCCGAAACACAAAAAAAGCCCGCTGCGATAAACACAGCAGACAAAAACACAGCACGCGCTTTCAAGGTGCGATTGGACATTGATCTTCCTCCGAACAAATTGAATAGAAAAGTTTCGGAAATTGTAGCACGAACCAGTCAGAACCGGGAGCGATGGCCACGGGGGATCCGCGAGCAACGGCAAGATGTTATGTCTTTGGTTTCGCTATTGGCGCGAATATGGATTCAAAGGCTATAAATTGGGCCGAGTTTGGTAGAGGGTTTTTATGGCTCGACAACGTTCGATCTATCCGGCATTTCCCTTTGAACAATGCGGGTGTTTTGCTGCGACAAGGGGCAGTTTCCCTTCGACCAGGCGGCATAGGATTGCAATATTCGACCTTAAACAGGGCGTTTTTCGCAAAATGTGGCACGTGCCACATTTAAAACCCAATTCAGATGTCGGAACACCAAAAAACCTCCCCAAAAAACGCAAAAAAGACCGCCCTTCCAGACGGTCTTTTTTTGACTTAACTATTTTAAGTGGCGGAGCCGACGGGACTCGAACCCGCGACCTCCAACGTGACAGGCTGGCGTTCTAACCAACTGAACTACGACTCCGCAAGAGTGGTGGGCACGAAGGGACTCGAACCCCTAACTTCCTCCTTGTAAGGGAGGCTGTCTACCAATTGACGTACGTGCCCGAAATTGCGATCTCGACAAATGTTGTTAGTACGTGTGCCCGACTAGTTTTCAAAAAAACGTCGCTCAATTACGAAAATTGAGCGAACCCTAATCCTACGAAAGAACGAGATGTGATGTCAAGTTTGCGAGTATGAATCTAGCTCCGTTTCATCAGCATGGGTTTTGCTCCCGGGTCGGAGTTCACGGAACCGTCGTCATAAGTCAAGACCGTGCCTCCGTAGCCAATGACCCAACCGCGGGCGCCGTTGAATATGACCTTCTCGAGGCGATGCGTTGTCTTCGAGCTAACGTCGATCCATGTGTTGCCGCCATCTCGGGTCCGCAGTATCACGCCGTTTTCGCCGACCGCCCAACCGCTCGTCGCGCTGGTGAAATAAACATCGGTCAGATTTGCCGTAACGCCCGATTCCTGCTGCCGCCACAGACGTCCGCCGCCATTGGAACGGAAGATCCGGCCTTTCGAGCCAACCGCCCACCCGCCTTTCGGACCTGCAAAAAACACGGAGTTGAACCGCGTATCGGTATCACCGATGAGACTAGCTTTTTCCCACGTAAATCCCGAATCCTCGGTAAACATTATCGTCCCGCCGGTACCGACGATCGCACCGAGTTTTTCCGTGCCGTAGGCTCCGTCCAAAAGAAGATAATGCATCGGAGTTTGGGTCTTCGTCCACGAAACGCCGTCTTCCTGCAATTTGTAGAAAACCCCGCCCTCGCCAAACGCCATTCCGACACCGTCCGGGTTGAAGAGAAAGCGGGTTACACGTTCGCGGCCAATGCCCTGAAAATCGACACGGTCCCACGTTTTTCCGCCGTTAGTTGTTCGGCGAAGATAGGACATCGGCTGATCGTTTCGGCCCTGAATACTGCGTTCGCACAGCATCCATCCGGTGTTTTCAGTTGGAAAATAGATCTGAACGAGATTGTCGTTGGTGAACTTCTTAGCCTGTATCCAGGTCATTCCGCCATCTTCGGTCGACAGCAAAACGCCGTCTGTTCCGGTCATCCAGCCTTTGTTCAGGTTCTGGAAATAGATGTCCTTAAACCACGCGAAGGTGTTCGTATTTCGCTTCACCCACTCGGCGTTCACGGTTTGAAAGCCGCAAAGCAGAGCGATGAGGAAGAAAATTTTTGAGATCGTTTTCATACGGCTGAACCGCGATACTTCATTAAAAAGGGCTGCCGAAAAGCAAACGGGCCGCACTCGCTTTGCCTAGAACATCAAAGAACTTCTCGATAGTAAATCCCTTCCCCGCAACGAAAACCTGATCACCGGGATTCAGGAAGACCATGTCCGCTTTGCCACTTTCCATCTGGGCGAGGCTGACTTGTTTTCGTTCAAGGCGTCCGTCCTTTGAATAGCTCACGACATAGACCTTGTCCTTGTTGCCGTTCTTTGTTACGCCACCCGACTCGATGATCGCCTCGTAAACACTGACCTTGCGGTCCATCACACGAACGCCGGGGGCGGCAACGTTGCCCATTACGCTGTAGCGCGTGGACATGGCCTTTTCAAGCGTGACCGAGACTTTCGGATCGATGATGAATTCGTCGAGTTTCTTGGTGATGTCCGCAGCAACCTGTTCAACAGTCTTGCCGGCAACCAGAACGCCGTCGCGGATCAGCGGATAAGAAATGCGGGCATTCGGCGGAATAGGTTTGTTGATTATGCAGTATTCCGGGCACTGTCCGAATACCTCTACCGAAATGACGTCACTCGGCCCGAGCCGATACTCCTTCAGGTAGTTGTTGTAATAGGGCAGGATCTCGTCGTCGGATGCGTTTTCAGTCAAGTCGGCTGGCTTATCGCTCGCCGAAGAAGGAGCCGGAAACTGCGGGGCAGCCTTCTTTTCCTTCCCTGCCTTGCCATCTGTATTCTTGGCAGTCGCCGTTTGGCATACGCCCGCAACCGAGAGAGCGCAAAGGCCCGCCGCGATCAATAAGGTGTTTCTTAGAAATGCTATTACTTTCATACCTGTTTTCCTCTTCCGCTACCAAAAACGTCTATTTAGCTGTCGAATCCAGATTTTCCGGCCTGATTTATCTTCCTTTGCCAAACAATACGGTCTTAACCGTGTCGAAAACTATTACCATATCCAGCGTAAGACTCTGATTCTTAATGTAATAAAGATCGTACTGGAGCTTCTGAATGGCATCAGCAACGGACGCACCGTACGGATATTTGATCTGAGCCCATCCCGTCAGACCGGGGGCAACGAGATGCCGATGCTCAAAGTAAGGGATCTCTTTCGCGAGCTGCTTAACAAAATGCGGCCTCTCAGGCCGCGGGCCAACAAAGCTCATTTCGCCTTTCAGAATGTTCCAAAACTGCGGGATCTCGTCGATCCTAAGCTTTCGGATGATCTTGCCAACACGCGTTGTTCGCTCGTCGTTCGTGACCGCCCAGATCGGCTTGCCGTCAGCCTCCGCATCGGTTTTCATTGAGCGAAACTTTATGACGTTGAAGACATGTCCGGCCTTACCAACCCGCTCCTGTTTGTAAAACACTGGACCGCGAGAATCAAGCTTGATCAGAATCGCGGTTATAATCGCGACCGGCAGCGAAACCACCAGCCCGGTCAAGGCGAGGAGGCGATGGATCATCTCACGAAACACAAGCTTGAGCTGAGAATCACGACGGCGGCCGGCGAATATCAGCCACGAAGGCCGCAGCATGTCCACGTGAACCTTACCTGTGATCCTTTCAAAGAAGGACGTACATTCTTCGATCGAGACATCACCCGCTAGGCTCATTTTTAGCAGAGCTTCGGTCGGAAAGGCTCCGCGGCGTTCGCGGACTGCGATCACGACCCGGTCGATCTTTTCACTCTTAATTACGGCTTCGAGTTCGTGAGCTTTCCCCAGGATCTCTGATTGCCCCAGCCTTTCACGGGGTTTCGCTCCGTTCTCGGACAGGAAACCGACGATGCGATAGCCGGCATCTCGCCTTTCCCAGACTGCCTCAGCAGTATCGAGGGCAGTTTTTCCGGTTCCGACGACCAGGATCTTTTCACCAATGTTCGGATGGCCTGTAAGAGCGTGGATAGCAATTCGCCAACCAAGCAGAAGCACGAGCACGATCGGCACCGAGAAAACGGAAACGCCGCGGCCGAGCATCGTCGCAGGCACGAAGTAGAAGAGTAAAGCGAGCAATGCCCAGGCAATGCCTAACGCCTGAACGAGCCTCAGCAAAAGCTCACGGCGGTTGGTCATTACGATATAGTCGTAAAGATCGTAGAAGTAAAGAATGAGCAGACAAACGAGTGTCGCAACTGCGATCTTGACCCAGCCGTTCTTGTTGTCGAGTTCGTATTCAGCTCCAGCTAACCCAGTGCGCAGGTAAAGTGCCATGATGACACCGCTGTAAATAATCGCGGCGTCAGCGAGCAATAACCAAATCAACCTTGAACTGAATCTTGTAGCACTCATTGTTGCCTTAGTTACGGAGCGACCGTCTCACCCAGGCGTTTGTAATTGTAGTAGCCGTAGTTGTAGTGAGATTCTTCCAGAACGTCTTCGCTTTGGTTGAGGACGACGCCGAGCATTCGGTCTTTCGGGATCGGTTCGAGCAGGCGTTCGACAACGCTACATTTGGTACGGTTTGAGCGAACGACGAGCAGTGCTCCGTCTGCATGGTTGATCAAGACGGTCGCGTCGGTGAAGATACCGAGCGGCGGGGCGTCGATGATCACGTAATCGAACATCTCACGGGCCTCGGCGAGTATCTCGCGGAATTTCGGCCCCGAGATCATCTCGGCAACGTCATTGCGAGCATTGCCGCCCGGCAGAATATGCAGGCCCGAAGGCTCAAGGCGTACGATGGATTCCACCAACGTCGCAGTTCCGGTCAGAACGTGCGAAAGGCCTTTGTCGGTCTCGATCCCTAGATAATCGGCAAGGCTCGGCATACGAAGATCGCTGTCGATGATCAGGCATTTGACGCCGTCCGTCTGAGCAAGCAGCCATGAAAGGTTGAGGGCGGTTACCGATTTGCCTTCGCTTGGATTGACACTCGCGACGACGATCGACTGTAGCTTTTGACGCTGGCTTTTATGGAGAATGTGAGTCCGGAGGCTGCGATATTCTTCACAGTAGTTTGAATGTGGCTGCGTTATTGCGACGAGACGAGGCTCAACGCGTTCGGTGTCGACGGTCCAACTGACAAAGTCAGGCAGCCGTCGATCACCGACGCGCGTTAAGGATTCGGCGTTCAACTTTGCCCCGGCAGAGATCTCCGATTCATATCGAACAGGGAGTGCCGTCCCGTTCGTAGAATGCGGCTGCCCTATGAACGCCGAACTTGGGCTACCGATCGTCACTCCGTCACCGAGAAGATCGGGCGGCAAATTTGTCCGCCGGACGCTCCGGTTAAAAGGCACGATATTCTCATTAACGGCGATTTCACCGGTTCCGAGAGCTTCGGTATGCTTCTTTTGTAATGCTTTTAGGATGCTCATCGCTGATAGCTCCAATCTTTATGGCCGGAGTGCGGCCAGTTCCTCTTAGTTGTACTTGTTGCCAAACGATCCGTTCAGAGTTCCGAGCTCGAGTGTCACGTCGTCTTCAAGGTCCTCGAACATCAACGTATCGCCATTGGAATAGCCGCTGGAATGTCCTTTCTCTGGTGCTTGTTCCGGCTTGAACATTCTCGGCTTTACGGCCTCGCTACGGGCTGCACCATTCCAGATCTCGTCTTTGGCGTCGGCTCTCAGCACGCGGCTGCTGGCAACGTCGAAGGCCTTTTCGGCTGCGATCAGATTGTCCCGTCGGGGCAGCATGTCGAGATTTTCGGCAACTGCTTCGACAATCTGGCGGCCGATCACCTGTTCCCCGGCGGAGTAGGCGGCGAGCATCGCGTTGTCGCAAAGATTATTGATCTGACGCGGAATTCCCTCGCTGCACTGAAAGATGAAATCAACCGCTCCCGGTGTGAACACGTTCGGCTGCTCGGAACCGGCGATCATCAGTCGTTCGGTGATATAACGATCCACCTCCTCGACATTCGGGAAAGGATGCATCGAACAGCGCAGAGCGACACGCTGTTTGAGTTGACGCAGATTCTGCTGATTTAGCTTCTCTCTAAGCTCGGGCTGGCCCGTCAGTACTATCTGAAGATGCTTGGCGTTATCCGACTCAAAATTCAGCAGCAGACGGATCTCTTCGAGAACGTAATCTGAAAGCTCGTGGGCTTCGTCGATGATTATCACCGTGCGCAGGCCTCGGCGGTTGCGTTCTTCGAGGACCTTGCCCATCGTGTTGAGCAGCTCGGATTTATTCGTCCAATCCTTGATCCCGAGCATTTGCGTGACGTGATGATAGAATTCGTCGATCGACAAACGCGGATTGAAAACATAGGCGGCCAGAACGCTCGAATCGAGACGGCGAAGGATCCAGCGGAGAGCCGTCGTCTTACCCGTTCCGACCTCGCCGGTGAGCACGATCAGACCTTTTGCATTCTCCAGCCCATAGTAGAGACTCGCGAGAACCTCGTTATAGCTCGGCGTGAACACGATAAAACGCGGGTCCGGCGTCAAGGTAAATGGTGTGTCGTCTAAACCGAAAAATTCTTTATACATATACTTTTCCTGTCAGAACCGCCCTGCGTAAGCGGACGGACCGAACTCTCCCTTAGCAAATGCCCGACCACGTGAATCGGCCGGGGAACCTATTTCAACGGGCGAGCCTTGTGAAAAGCCCGTCCATGCCGCCCGCTTACGCAGGCGCTTCTGACCTACGAAACAAACTTATCGAACAGCCGTGTAAGCTGCAGGATCAAGATGATGAGCGGGATTATCCCGATGGCGACCGCCGTTCCGGCAGCGAGTTTCAACCAACCAGCTTTCCGGATCCAGTTTTTCTCTGCAACAGAGAGAAGCGGCGGAACGGAAGCGAGAACCGGCAAGCCCGTATAATGCTTTGCATCGTCAATATTCTGTATCTTGAAAAGCCGCGGAATTTCAAAGAATGCGGCAAGCATAAGGCCGAGAGCTAAACCGATACCTGTGCCCAACAAGGTGAGCAAGAAACGTTTCGGAGCCACCGGCGACGACGGTACGTTTGCGGGATCCTGAACGCGGATCGTCTCACCCTGCTGGCCTTGCTCAACGTCGAGGGTTACACCAGCGTCATTCTTTTTCTTCGACATTTCGTCGTACGCCATCTTGGCCGACTGAAGCTGAGCGGTGATGCTCTCAAGAGCGACCTTTACCTGTGGAACCGCATTGATGCGGGCTTCCAAAGCTGCAATCTGCGAAGCATTTTGCTGGCGTTCGAGATCCTTAGCGGAAAGCTGCTGTTCGATCTGGCCGATCTGGGCCTGTAGCCGCTGATTCTCAAGCTCGATGTTCTTTTTCTGCATCTCAGCCTTGCGGCCGCTGGATTGAGTCGCCACAGCAACACGCTTGTCGGTGTTCTTGCGGAGATTCTCGATCTCTTCGTTCACACGATCGATCTCAGCCTGCTTTGCGACAATCCCGGGATGCTTCTCACGCCACATCTTTTTGTAGTTATCGAGCTGGCCCAGCAGGTCGGCACGCTTTTGAATGAGCTGTGCGTAGGCTGGGGTGTCTTCGATCTGTGAAGCCTGTCGTGCCGTATCCTGTGTTTCCCTTTCGCCAAAATCTTCGATCAGCCGCATCTGCTTGTTGTTCGAAGCAATACCATCACTCAGACGGCCTTTTTCGCTGTACATCGCCTGTTTGTCTTTGGTGATTGTATCGTCACGCTGGCGAAGCCCCTCAAGCTGAGCGACCAATCCCTGCTCGGATTCGGGCAGGGTGGCAACATTCTGCATCATGATGTCGAGACGCTGTTTTTCTAGATTGTCGAGCGCCGTTTTCTTTTCCGCTAGCTGCCGTTCGAAAAGTTCATTGGTCGATTCGGCTACCTCGACAGCATTCTGCACCTGAGCGTTGACATATTTGCTGGCGAGTTCTGCCGTGACATTTCTGGCTGACTGCGGGTCACGGTCCCGATAGCTGATCTTGAACGCCGCAACCTTTTCACTACCCGATTCCGCCATCTTGACCTCGATCGCTTTAGACATCTTTTCAACGATGAGTTCGATCGGAATTTCCTGTGCCCGTTCGGTCTTGTACAGGTCATATTTCAGGATCATCGGTTCCAACGAAGAGCGGCTGAGAACTTCCTGACTGATCGTCGAGAGCCGCTGCGAAAGGTCTTCACGCGAAAGCGGGGCGACCAGATTCTGCGAGATCGTCGGCGGTTTGACGGTCAGAAGCGAAGTCGATTCGTATACGCTCGGCAGTTTGTAAACCACATAACCAATGGCAGCAGTTAGCGTGATCATCGGAAGGACGATGAGCCATTTCTGTCTCTTGATCATTCCCAGCAGCTCGCCGGGCTTTCTTTGTCTGAATTCAGCCATTTCTGTTTACCTTCTAACTAAGCCTCTTTGCTACCTTTTCGTCCGATTTCGGCTTCTCGCTTTTCGCGAGCATTGAACGGAGAAGAACCGCGACGACCACCAAACCGATTCCAAAAATGAGCAAGCCTAGCGATTCCGGGATGGAAACCGCCATGCTCTCGATCGTCGGTGCATTTCCTATTTCAAATAAAAGAAACATGTTTCCCTCGAAAAACCTGCAAACTATAGGTTCGCAAGTACACTTTTCGCATCGCGAAGCTCACGTTGCGAAAGCTGAGCACCATCCCTCAACGACGTCTCGACTTCACGCCGGGCCGAAGCCTTGTCACCGGCCTTTGCCAACGCCATTCCGAGCCTCAAACGATAGCCAGGTGTCGATGTCGATCCTGCTTTCTTCGATTCCTCGATTGCGACAGCTTTCTTAAACTGCTCAACTGCCGGCGAAGCCAAACCTTTTTGCAGATAAACCCAACCGAGCGTGTCGTAATAACCCGGCGTTGACTGGCCCTTACTCACCGCGAGGTTGGCAAGCTGTAGGGCTTCGTCAAGATTTCCCTGCTTGTCTGCGATCAGCCACGCGAGATTGTTCGCGGCGATCGATGTATCAGGAGCGATCTCCAGAGCTCGGCGATATGCCTTTTCGGCTTCGGCGGAATTTCCGCGCGAATCCTCGATGATCCCTAGCAGCGTGAACATCGGTGCCGCCGGACGCTTTTCTAACACCGCTTTATATTGAGCGACCGCTTCGTCAGCCCGGTTTTGGCTAACAAGGAAACTCGCATATGCCGAGTATGCCGGAAAATAGTTTGGATCGAGTTCGATAGCGGCGGTGAGTTCTTTTTCAGTTTCACCGGTGTTCTTTTCGGCCGCAAAGACGGTTGACTTCAAGTAGTGCAGCGCGGCAAGAACGTCGGCTCGACCGGCGTTTGCGGCCACCATTTTATCCACCTCGGCGTGAGCCTTGGCGGTGTTATTCTGGCGGATCGAGATATTTACTACGCCGCTGACGGCGTCAAAATTCTGCGGATCAGTGGCGAGTGCTTTGTCGTACAGAGCGACGGCTCCATCGTCGTTTCGCTCGGCAATCAGCACCTTTGCAAGATTCACAATTGCCGGGGCCGAACGTGGCGAGAGTCTGACGATCTCCTGTAGATCGTTCTTTGCCTCGGCCAAACGTCCGAGATCAAGGTTCGCTAGCCCGCGCGACGACATAGCCCGGACGCGAACATCCTGGACCATCTGCGGAGTAAAATCGGAACTCGCTGCCGCTGAGTTTGTTTTTTGAACCAGGTCGTTCGAGAGTTTCAACGCCGCGTTCGAAGCGCCCGCGTTAAATGCCGCCTGGATTCTGATCAGGCCTGCCTTTATGAACGTCGGATGATATCTTTCGAGATCTGCAAGAAACGCATTAGCCTGATCGATCTGTCCGAGAGCCAGCCGTGCCTGGGCCATCAGGAAAAGAGGCTCGCGGCCGCTCGGCTGTTTCTTTAGGACCTCTTCGAGATCCTTGACCGCGTCCTGGGCTTTGCCCTCCTGAATTCTAAGTTTCGACCGCAGCATCAACGCTTCGAGGTCGTCGTCGTTAATTCTGAGAAGTGCGTCGAGTTGTTCGGTAACTTTTGCACTGTCTTTGCGATCGAGATACATCTGGCCCAGCTTGTAGCGGGCTCGGACGTATTCCGGAGCATCAGTGAGGATCCGATTGAGTGTGACGATCGCTTCGTCCTCGCGGCCTGCTTTCTCATAAAATCCCGCCAGAACCAAACGGCTTTCCGGGCTGTTTTCCTGTATCCGAACCAGTTCAACATAAGCTTTCTCCGCCTTGTCCATTTGGCGGCTGGTTACGTAAAATTCGGCGATCGATTCGCGAGCTTCGATGCTTGCTCCGTCAACTTCAATAGCTTTGTTGAACTGCTGTTCGGCTTCAACATCGCGACTCGAATACATCAGAAATCGTCCGTATTCGATGTATCCGGTGACCGCCTGCGGGCATTCAGCAATACCTTTCTCGATCGCAGCCTCAGCCTCGGCCGCCTTGTCCCGAGTCATGTAGAGCCTTTGTAAGCTAACGTAAGACTCGATACGTTTCGTATCGAGAGCGATTGCTTTATTTATCGCATTTACAACGTCGGTGTCCGGTTTACCCTGGGCAGCGAGGATCGAAGCGGTCAGAATATGGCCTTCGATGAATGAAGGATCGGCGGCGAGAATCTCGTCGCGGATCTTTTCCGCTTCCGCGATCATCGGCGGCTGAACGAGCAGGAAGTAATTACCGAGTTTGGCTTTTGCGTCGAGATTCTTTTCATCGAGTTCGACCGTTTTTCTTAGTTCCTCAAGAGTTTCGTTAAACTGCCCCAGATTTTCGTAAGCGCGTGCCAGGCCCCAATGTGCTTTTGCCGATGAGCTGTCTGATTCGGCAGCTGAACGGAATTGCATCAGGGCATCGTGAAATTTTCGTTTTTGTAGATATTCTTCACCCTTTGCCAAAAACGATGCGGTCGAATGTCCGCACGAAGCGATAAATACGCTCAGGCAAAGAACGAATAAAGGGTAGGCTAAACGTCTACGAAGAATCTGGCACTCTCGGTATAACATAGATCTTAAATTGTCGCTTGCGATCCGCATCGGCAAAGTTTCGGGGCATTGAATCTCTGGCGTGCCGTTATCGGGCGTTTTGGCGACCAGGAAGAAAAGTTTTCCCGTCGGCCGAATTACTTTAATTTCAAAAACTTAGCTATCGATAAAACCGAAGTTTCATCGCATTTGAGAAATACTGCGAATCGTTGTCCGATTTCAGAAAATATTGTTGTTTTTTGTTGGAAGCAGATATACCTACTCGGGAACGTAGGGTGAAAGGGCTTCGGCAAGGAGAGCCGAGAGGTCAGAAGCGGCTTTGAGGCTGGCGGCTTCGTCGGCGCCGACGCTCGTCATAACACGGACAATTGCACCGTCACTGCGGCTGCGGGTAACGCTGTCCCAGACGGTATTTATCTTATCAGTATACTCGCTCGCCTCGACGCGGCCGCGGCCCTGATACCAATAGATCATGACCTCGTTGTAGATTCCGTTCTCAATGATGTAGCGGTTTGCACTGAAGGTTTTGCCGTCGGCGGTAGTGATCTCAATGATCTGTGGATTCTTCATAACCCAACCGGCTCCGGGCAGGCAGTTCTGCGGGCTGTGGTAAGTTGCACCGCTTCGCTGCGAGGAATAATAGCCGACGTAGATATTCGCGACTCTGCCGTCCGTAAATGTGTATTCGCGCATCGTGTAATCACTCGTTTTCAGAACGCTTTCCGTCTGCTCGCTGAATTTGATCTCGCTTCCACGCTGCCGCCAATCACCAATGGTTTGTGAGAGATCGGTTAGCGGCTTTCGTTCGATCCGGGTTTCACCGCGATTGACGAACCAATTGACCGCAATTCCGACCGCGACGATCGCGATCACGAGGGGAAGGACCGGAGCTGCACGCCCGGATAAAATCGCAGATTCGTCAACCGAATCAGTGATCTCTTTCCCTCGAAAGGCCTTTTTCAAAAGCAGATTTGAACCGATCAGCAAAACCAACGCGACGACATAAACCATCCAGCCCGATGCATCGTGCCACGTGCCGTCAGTTGCTTGTTTGCCGTAGTGATAAGTGAGAATTCCCGTACCTGCAACACGTGCCGCGTTGGTCAGCACCGCAATCGGCACGGCGAGGATCATCAGCGAAATCACGCGGAACAGATCGGGCATCGCGAGGTTTGCAAACCAGCCGCGTTCGTACCTCCGCGTAAAATACCCGAGAATAAGTGCGAGCGTAACGAGCGTCATCAACGACCGAATACCGCTGCAAGCCTCGACCACCTCGAGCGAGATGGTCTGCGTCGAGCCCTGTGGCAGGATGTCGATCACATTCCCTTTTCGCAGGGTCGGCACATCAAATAGCCTGATGCCCCAAACCGCCATCTGGGAAGCCCAGATCTGTAGCGGAAAGGCTATTCGATTAAAAATAATCTGCGGGATCGGTATCGCTAGTAGAAACAATGCGACCGGAACGAGCAGAAGATTTAGCACCCTCGTTCCAAAAAGATAAAGCACGATCCCAACCAGCATTGCTACAAACGAAACCCGCGTTGCAAACAACTCAGCTCCGAGAGTTCCTGCAAATAACAGGAATAGCGAACATGCAATTGTCAGCGCTCCCAGGATCAACGCGGGCCTTTTCGAAATACCTTTGAAAACATCCCACTCTTTCCACACGATCATCGCGATCACGAACGGCACCAGCAGGCCATGAGAATAATTCTCGTCCGACCACCAATCGCTCCCAAGTTTAGTCAGAACGGTCGCATACAAAAAGGCGACCGCGACCGATATCGCCGCTGCCTTGATGATGTTCGTTTGATTTGTTTGAGTGCGTTCGCTCATCAAAAACCAGAGCAATGAAACGTTCAATCAGGTAGAGTTTCCGCTTTAACTACTTCGTGCGGCCAAAAACAAAATCAACTATCTGTTTCAGAAGGTCGGTATCGCGATCCAAAGATAAGAGCGATCCGATCGCCGATTCCCTGATAGACGCTGCCATCTCACGAGTCTTTTGGATACCAAGATGTGCCGGATAAGTTGCCTTTTCCGACACCGCATCCTTGCCCGCCGTTTTGCCGAGCATCGATGTTTCCTGCGTAACGTCGAGGAGGTCGTCAGTGATCTGAAACAGCAGGCCGAGATTTTCAGAGTATTTTCTGATCGCCTCTATCTCAGTTTCTGTAGCCAACCCGATCAAAGCCCCCGAAACCGCGGCCGCCGTTATCAATGCTCCAGTCTTTTGCCGATGAATTTCCGCTATCTGATCGATCGATAATTCCTGCTTTTCCGCATCGAGATCGAGCTGCTGACCCGAGACCATTCCGTTTGGCGTGCCGGATGAATCGGCAATCAGAGAAATGAGTTTCAGCCGCGTATCGCCGCTTATCGAGGCATCATCAGCTATGGCTTTGAACGCCAGTGTTTGCAGAACATCGCCCGCGAGAATCGCCGCCGCCTCGCCAAATTGCACATGACAAGTTGCCTTACCACGCCGCAGATCGTCGTCGTCCATCGCCGGCAGATCGTCGTGGATGAGCGAGTATGTATGGATCATTTCGAGGGCGGCGGCGGCATTCAAAAGCGTGCTTCGCTCAGCACCAAAGGTCTCACCGACCGCGATCAGGATCGCCGGACGAATGCGTTTACCACCCGCAAACACGCTCCAGCGGATCGCTTCGTGCAACCGCCGCGGCCTGATTTCCGCTGTTGGCATCAGCCGGTCGAGCTTCGCATCCACATCGCGGCTCACACCGGCCAAAAATTCGTCTAGTAACGTCATCGCGAGTTGATTATCTTTTATTGCCTGCGGTTTATCAAAACCCGCATTTTTGCGATTCGCCCGCCAATGCTGTAAATTTCTTTCCTAACATGCCTGTTTCACAAGACGAATTCCGACGTGCTCTCTCTTGTTTTGCGAGCGGAGTAAATGTGGTCACCACCATAGATGCGGCGGGCGAACTGCACGGCCTGACCGTCTCGGCATTCTGCTCGGTTTCGCTTTCCCCGCCGCTCATTTTGATCTGTATTGAAAAAGCCACGGCCAGCCATTTTGCCTTTCGCGAATCGGGAGCGTTTGTCGTAAATATCCTGAACGAGGCTCAGGCAAATCTCTCGGAACATTTCGCTACGCCTTTCATGGATAAATTCGCGAACGTTCCCTATCGATTGGGCCTGGCCGGAATTCCCGTTCTCGAAAACACAATCGCCAACCTTGAGTGCCGAATTAGACGCGATTTTGACGGCGGCGACCATTCGATCTTTGTCGGTGAGGTCGAACACGCATCCATTCAGGACGGTCTGCCGCTCATCTATTTTCAGGGCGGTTATCGCAACATATAGCTATGTTAATACGAGTAAATATTGCCATTATTCTGATCCTCGCCGCGTTTTCCGTGATCGTCCCCGCCCAGCCAAACCTAAAATGGTACAAAGGCAACACGCACACTCACACGGTAAACAGCGACGGCGATTCCACGCCGGATGATGTTGTTAAATGGTATCGCGAACATGGCTATAATTTCCTATTCCTCACCGACCACGAATACCTAACAAACCCTAAACCGCTAAACGACCTTTTCGGCAAAGAAGGCTCGTTCCTGATGATCGCGGGCCAGGAGGTTACCGATTCTTTCGACAAAAAACCGTATCACTCAAACGCCCTCGGCATCTCAAAGGTCGTCATGCCGAATCGCTTGCCCGGAGCGGTCGAAACATTGCAAAAAAACATTAACGACATCCGAGCCGCGGGCGGCATCGCTCAGGTCAATCATCCGAATTTCGGTTGGGCGTTGACCGCCGAACATCTGATCAAACTCCAAAATTACACGCTCCTTGAGATCCACAACGGCCATCCGCTGGTCAACAATCTAGGCGGCGGCGGTTCGCCCGGAGCCGAGGAAATATGGGATACGGTGCTATCGAGCGGCAAGGTGGTGTACGGCGTAGCCGACGACGATTCCCACTATTTCAAACGCATCGGCGATCCGACAGCCCCAACTCCGGGACAGGGCTGGATATGTGTTCGAGCGACAGAACTGACGCCGACTGCAATCATCGACGGCATGCGTACGGGTAATTTTTACGCTTCGACCGGCGTCGAATTGGGAGATTATCAGGCCGACGAAAAACAAATAACGGTTACCGTTAAAGCGCTGCCGAATAGCAAATATACCGTCAGGTTCATCGGGAAAAACGGGCGAATCCTCGCCGAAGTTCCAACCGCAACCGCCGCCTATAAGATCAAAGGCGACGAAGGCTACGTCAGGGCGAAGGTTCTCGAATCAAACGGCAAATTTGCGTGGACTCAGCCTGTATTTATCGGCAGGAAATAGCTTATTCAGCCGTCAGGATGGCAATTAGGTCAGCTTCGTTGAGCCGATAGGTCTCGTTGCAAAATCCACAGGTCATAACCGCACCTTGATCCTCATCGAGCATTGACGCAACCTCTGCCTTGCCAAGAGCCGCGATCATCGATACGGCCTTTTCCGGTGAGCACGTACATTCAAACGCGATCGGATTCTCGCCCAAAACCTCGAAATCAATTATCCCCAGAACTATTTTGAGCAGATCTTCGGCCGTTGCTCCTTCCTTGATGACCGACGTCAGATGCGGTGCGTGGGCGACTGTGTCCTCGATCATGGTGACGATATGGTCATTCACGCCCGGCATCATTTGGATCATGACCCCGCCCGAAGCTGTCACGAATGGCTCGTCTTTTTGCAGCAAAACGCCAAGCAAAACTGCCGACGGTATCTGCTCCGATTTCGCGAGATAGAACGCAAAATCCTCAGCGATCTCGCCCGATGTGATCGGTACGGAACCGATATAAGGCTCATGGTGGAGCCCAAGTTCGAAGCCCGATTCGCGGATCACGTAAAACATTCCGTTCCCGACGATCCCGCGGACATCGAATTTCCCATCGGCGCGCGGCGGCAGTTCGGCTTCGGGATTTCGAACATAACCTCTGACTCCGCCAGTGTTATTAGCTTCGGCAATGATCCCGCCGATCGGCCCTTTGGAGTCGATTCGAACGGTCAGCCGGTCAAAATCCTTAAGGCTTGCTCCCATCAATGCAGTTCCCGTCAGCATCCTTCCCAACGCCGCCGAGGCCGTCGGTGAAGTCTGATGGCGGCGGATCGCCTCCGCAACCGTGTCGGTCGTAACCGCCGCGATCAGCCTTACCGTTCCTTCCGCTGCTATTCCGTGTACTAATCTGTCCATTGATAAATAGTTTCGAAAAATCGATGCCGATAAGTCAAACACCCGCAAACTATCGAAAATCAACAAGTTGTAGCGTCCGTTTAATACAAACACAATATGTTGAGTAAAAAAGTATTGACATAGCACTACCTTCTTTCTTAAACTGCACTCACTTGCAGATATTTCTCGGTAGATACTCGCAAGCCTCAAAACACACAATTAAAACCAAAATCCCTTTCGTACGCTATTCGAACATGTTAAAATAGTGTTAATCGGACATCTTTATCTTCACGGAAAATGAAGGAGCAACGGGCAAGTATGAGCACAGTTTTTGAGTCAGCTATCAGCACATTTCTCGATAAAAATGGCGTCGGCAACGGCGCCGGAACCTCTATTGCACGTGAATTTGTCCCGCTCGGCCTCAATGCTCAAAAGGTCGTGAGCAAGCGCTACGCTCTCAAAAACGAACACGGCAAGCCGCTCGAAACCTGGAACGACATCGTCCGCCGCGTGGTCGGCCACGTTGCCAGGGCAGAAGCTGAGCCATTTAAACAAAAGCTCTTTTACAACGAGATGACCAACGTCATGCTCGCCCGCGAATTCATCCCAAACACGCCCTGTCTCGTCAACGCCGGAAAGCCCAAAGGCCAGCTCGCCGCGTGTTTCGTGCTCAACGTGCCCGATTCGATAGAGGGCATCATGGAGCACGCTCAGAATGTCGCGATCATTCACCAGACCGGCGGCGGTACCGGAATGACCTACGAATTCCTACGTCCAGCCGGATCGATGGTCAACTCAACCCGCGGCGTGGCTTCGGGGCCGGTTAGCTTCATGAATATCGTCAACCAAACGACCGAGGTCGTGAAACAGGGCGGCGTTCGCCGCGGTGCGAACATGGGCATCCTGAGCGTTACGCATCCCGATATTCTCAGATTTATTCACGCCAAGAACGATCAAACCAGCCTGACGAATTTCAACATCTCGGTCACCGTCACCGACATGTTCATGGACGCCGTCGACAAAGGCACGTGGTTCCAAACCGAGTTCAAAGGCGAGCCGTGGCAGCAGCCGATCTATGATGCCGCGACCGGCCAGGAATACGTTGTTTACCGCCGTGCGGATGGCTCAACCGCAACGTTTGCCGACAAACTTGCTTTCGAAACCGCCGATCTCAGTGACTGCATCATCGAACCGCCGCCGCTGCCCGGAATGGTCTTCGCTCCTGACATCTGGAACCGCATTATCGCCTCTGCCCACAAATACGCGGAGCCCGGAATCATCTTCATCGACGAGGTCAATCGCCACAATCACATGATGAACTCGATGGGCCCGATCTACGCCTGCAACCCGTGCGGCGAGCAGCAATTGCACTTTAACAACTCGTGCAACCTTGGCTCAATCGACGTGGCAAAATTCTACAAAAAAGCCGCCGATGGCGAAGGCGTGGTCGATTGGGAACGCCTCTCAAATGTCACGCAGCTTTCAACCCAATTCCTCGACAACGTTGTCGACGTCGGCTATTTCCCGCTGCCTGAGATCCGCGATGTGGTCGCTCGAACCCGGCCGGTTGGACTAGGGATCATGGGCTTTGCCGACCTTTGCCTCAAAATGGGCGTGACCTATGGCAGCGATGAATCGATCGAGCTAATGGAAAAGGTCATGGGCTTCGTCCGCCGTGAATCGTGGCTCGCTTCGCTCAATCTGGGCAAGGAAAAAGGCGTTTTCCCTGAGTTCGAAGCCAACAAAGCAGCCTATTCGAAGTTCATCTATGACGAACTAGGAATTCCCCGCGACATTCCTTTAACCCCGCGAAATTACGAGGTCACGACCATCGCTCCAACCGGAACGATCTCGCTCGTGGCGGAGACTTCGTCCGGTATCGAGCCGAATTTCTCGTGGGCATACGTCCGTCAGGACACGCTGGGAACTCGAACTTACGTTCACTCGCCCGCCGCTGAAGCTCTCGGCATCACGGTCGATCAGACTGACGAAGAATCGATCAAGGCAGCCGCCGAGTATGTCGTTGAGCACGAAAACGAATTGCCTTCGCATTTCATCTCGGCAATGGCGATCAAGTCACTTGATCACGTAAAGGTTCTCGCTGCAGCTCAAAAGCACGTCGATAACGCTATTTCAAAGACCTGTAACGGAGCCAAGGACGACACGCTCGAATCCGTTGACGAACTCTACAAACTTGCCCGCAAATCAGGCTGCAAGGCCGTCAGCTACTATCGCGACGGCAGCCGCGAGGGCCAGGTGCTGAACGCGATGTCGAAACCAGAGGAGGAGAAGGGGAGAGAAGGAGAAGGGGAGCAAGAAATCGCTCGCGATCTAGATATCTCCTCATCTCCTCTTCCCCTCATCTCCTCTTCCTCCTCAAGGGTCGAGCGCCCACGCGAACTGCAAGGCTCGACGTGGCAGATTCCGTTCGAACATCAAAATCTCTACGTGACCGTCAATCACGACGGAGCGGCGATCCGCGAGGTCTTCGTTGCTGGACCGATCAGTCCCGGTGTCGGGCTCCTTGCATCGAAGATGCTCCGCGGCGGATTTAATGCGAGGGAGGTCGCACACAGCCTAAATAAAGTGACCTCGACACATGCAGTTTGGTTCAATGAGCGTCTGCTAACATCGCCTGAGCAAGCCGTTGCCGAATGCCTCTCGCTCATCGAACGCCGCTTGCAAGGAATGCCGGAATCTGAACGTGCGATCGGGAAAGCCAAAGCAGTCGAGACTGCGAATAACCCCGGCCGGATGTCCAGCATGATCGGCACTTGCCCGGAATGCAGCGGCCAGCTTGAGCATGCTTCAGGCTGCGACTCGTGCCGTGACTGCGGCTATTCGAAATGTAAATGACTGGAGAGCGAGCATCTTGCTCGCCTGTTAATTTTCTGGCGAGCGGGATGCTCGCCCTCCGGTCTATTCCAATCCCACAAAATCGAAATTCGCCAGATTTCCTGTAATGTCAAAGATTCTTGGTGCGAAACGGTAGCGTTTCGACGCGATGCCCATCGTGTAGCTATTGCCCAACGGAATATCGCTAAACTGATAAACTCCAAACGAACTCGTCGTCGCAGTCCGCTTAACGCCGAGTACGTCCGTTAACACTACCACGGCGTTTCTCAGCCCAAGCCCTGTCGGCGTAGTCACGCGGCCTGAAATACTGAACGTGGGCAAAACCACGGCATCGCCAAACACCATAAATTGCACGAGCTGAGAAACCGAAAAGCCATTCGCCGCTCCCGCATCGGTAACATACCAACGCCCAAAATACGTCCTTCCAGAAACAGCCTGATCATTCGGTATCGCCACGCTGACCGAAGCCCAGCCGTTTCCTGCTCCGGTGCTTTGCGTATTGACCGTCGTCCTTGCCAAAGAACCCGTCGCGGGTATCGAACTCCCAACGCCGGGATCCGTGTCACTGATAACTAGCACGGCCTGCGAATTCCCCATGGCCCGCGATACTGAAACCGTAAAATTTGGGTTCCCGACCAGGGGCGGCGATATCGCGACAATCTGCGGTGTAAAGGCTCCCGAACCGGCACGGCCGGTTCCAGTTATTTGCGGAACTCGGTTGGATTCGGTGAACAGCTTTGGCCGGTCGAACGGCGGCAGTTCGGTCTTAACGCGTTGGTCGGTCAGCGGGCGTTTCATGAACGCGACGAGATCGGCCTTTTCCTGGGGCGTCAGACCGAGCTGGCGAATAATGCCATTCTCAAAATTCGGAGCGTCATGAAAATCGCCGCCACGGTCGTAAAAATCTACCACTTCTTCGAGTGTTGCGAACCGGCCATTGTGCATGTACGGAGCATGAAGCTCGACATTCCGCAGGTTCGGCGTCTTAAAACGCCCGTCATCGTCTGTATTCGCCGAGACCGCTCCGCGACCTCGATCCTCCGCCGGCGGCCTGACGCCGATGTTATGAAACTGCTGATTCGTCAGCAAAGCCCCAATATGGCAGACGTTGCAATTGGCCTGGAGGAACACAAAGAAGCCGTTTTCCTCCGCCTGGGTCATAGCTCCAGCGATCTGAGAGTTGTACCGGTCAAATGGCGTCCGGTCCGAGAACAGCGTCCGCTCGTGCGTTGCGATTGCCATCGAGATCCTCGCCGGCGTTACGTCCGGCGTGCCGAAGACCTCCTGAAACAGCTCGGGATATGACCGGCCGCCGATCCAGGTTGCCAGTGGGGCCGGAATATCGGTCGCCAGGACTAACGGCCTCGATGTCTGAACCCGTGCCGCGATGTCGTTCCAGTTCCTGCCGTTATGAGCCATCTCAGCCGACGAAGCCGGCGGCCCCGCGGACTGGCTTTCAAGCGAGGCCCGTGATGGCAGCAGGATGTTGTTCGTCAATTGATCGCGGAAGGCATCGCTCGCTCGCCCGTCCCAAAACAGCCCGTTTCGTGCATATCCGGCGTTAAGGTATGTCGGCGATTTTCGCCCCGTGACCTGATCCTTAAACCCATAGGTTTGATCCCAAATGAATGTTCCATTCACCTGATTTTGCGGCACGCCCGGCGAGCCGAAAACGTCATCCGCAGTATCGAATGTCTGGTCAAATCCCGGATTTCGCGAACCGGGAAAATTCCCTCCCGTTCGCGGATCCGAACCGCCCGCCGCCGGGCGATGGCATGTTCCGCACGAAACCGTTCGCGTGGATGAGAGCTGTTCGTCCCAAAATAAGGTTTTGCCGAGATAGGCTTTTGCGGCCGTCACGTCGTTCCCGGTTGGTGCGGCCGGCGGATTCAGCGGCGGGAACATTGCGTTCTCATCGACAAAACCAACCGCACGCAAGCCCTGATCCGGCGAACTGAGGTTACTGAGCGTTGTCCCGTTCTCGGCTCTGACCCAGTAAAAATAGGCCTGGGAAGCCGCTGCAGTCGGATCGAAGAAATAATTCGCCGCAGTCGTGCCGACATCGGTCGCGGTGGCAGAGTCGTTCGTCGTATTCCGAAGGACACGATACAATATCGCTCCGCGAATCGTATCCCAGTGAACGCCGATCTTATTCGCATAATCGCCGTCCGAGGCGGTCACGCCAGTCGGAGCGGCGATCGTCCCATCGACGGTCCGTCCGGCAGCGTGCGTACCCGAATCAAACAGGTAAAAGCCGATCCCGAGAGCCGCAAAAGTAACGATAACAGCCATTTTGGCCATGCGAATTCCAACCATATCCAAGTCCCTATCCTTATCTGAAGTTCAACAGAATATTTTATCACCACGTTCCGTTATTATCGACACACGTCGCATGCATTGCGGGGGATATGGGACGGGTCGACCTTTTCAGATCGTCAATTGTAAATTGGTCGATTGTTAATTGAGCGACGAGATATTTTTACCAATGAACAATTTCCCAATTTACAATTGACAATTAATGATCACTTGCCGAACGCGAACCCGCAAAAAGATCGACAAGAATTCGATCATCAGACTTCACAAGGATTCTCTTTCAGCTTTCCTGGATTTCCTGTAAAATCGTGAGTCATGAAATTCGTAAATCAGTTTGTCCTAGCCGCGTCGATATTCGGGCTTTCGTTCCTCGGATTGAGCAGCGGAAACACTGCGGTTTCCGCTGGGTCCATGCCGAGCCCAACGCCTACACCTGCGACGCGGCCGCGGACGACACCGACCGTTTCGCCAACACCGACACCGGCGGAAGCCTCGACGCCCACGCCGACACCGTCGACAAAGCGGAGCCAAACGCTCGAAGAACTCCAGTCCAAGATCCGCCAGCGTTTGTTCGATCCGGCGGTTCGCCGGGGCCGTGTTGGCGTGAAGATCGTCTCGCTCAGCTCGGGCAAGGTCATCTTCGAGCAGGACTCCGAAAAATACTTCATGCCGGCGTCGAATATGAAGAACTTCACGGTCGCCGCCGCGATGGAAAAACTCGGGCCTGATTTCAAATTTGTGACCAGCGTTTACGCCAATGCCCTGCCTGATTCGAGCGGCACGATCAAGGGCGATCTGCGTGTTTACGGTCGCGGCGATGTTTCGATCTCAACCGCCTTTTTTGGTACCTCGCCGTCTGATCCCGACACATACTACAAAGGTATCGACCGACTTGTTGACCGTATCGCCGCCGCCGGCGTCAAGAAGATCGAAGGCGGCATCCTCGGTGACGAGAGCTATTTCAAAGGTTTTTACCTTCCCGCCGGATGGGAATGGGATGACCTGCAGGCTTATTACGGTGCCGAGGTTTCGGCTTTGCCCATCAATGATAACGCGGTCGACATCAACGTTTCTCCCGGAACGTCGGGCAGTCCGTGCTATGTCACAATATCGCCGGCTAACAAGATCGTTCAGGTCGTGAACACCTGCGCCACAGGAAGCCCAAGTTCGACTCGCACTCTTTCAGTTGTCAAAAAACTAGATCGAAACATCATTGAAGTTTCAGGTTCGATGCCTGCCGGAAAACCGGCCTATATCAATTCCATCGCGATCACGCGCCCGGCTGAACTGTTTGTCGCCTTGCTGAAACGACGGCTGGAAGCCACCGGGATCGTCGTGACCGGAGATTCGAGACTTCTACCGCCGAACATCAAGCCAACCCAGAATATCGAAGTCGCCAAGCTCGAATCGCCGCCATTCGCCCAGATCGCCGCCAAAACCATGAAGCCGAGCCAGAATATGTTCACCGAAACCGTTCTTTGGACGCTAGGGGTCGAGGACAATCGCGAAAAAATGAAGGGAATATCAGTTCCCTCGGTCTCGGACGGCACCCAGTTTGTCAGCCCTCCGCCCCGCGAAGACAGTTCCGCTCTCGGTATCAATGCCATCAAGGCATTTCTAAAAGAGATCGGTGCGGCTGATGACGGCATAATTCAATACGATGGCTCGGGCCTTTCTCGCCATGATCTGATCACGCCTTCGGCTGTAGTAACGCTTTATACGTACATGGCGAAGCAGAGTAAAAATGCGCAGGCTTGGCGTGAGAGCCTGACTATTGCCGGCGTTGACGGCACGCTGGCGAACCGTTTGAAGGGCACGGCGGCCGAGGCTAATTTTCGCGGGAAGACCGGGACCATCGATCAGGTTTCGGCGCTCTCCGGCTACATGACGACCGCTTCGGGCGAACAGCTTGTGGTCTCGATCATTGTCAATAACGTCGGCGGTGTCGCCCGTACCCGCACTTCGCTGGCCGATGATATCGTCACGGCGCTGGCGAATTTTAATGGAAAAATTGACTAGTTTATCGGCGGGCTTGCCCGCCCACGTCGAGAAGTTGGCTGGCAAGCCGCCGCTAAACCACCAATATTACCACCGGCTGTCGCCGCCGTAGCCACCCTGGTTTCCGCCGTAGTCGCTGCGGTCGCGGTCACGGTCGCGGCCTCCGCCACCATAGCCGCCTCCGCCGCCATAGCCGCCTCCGCCGCTGCGTCCGCCGCGGTAACTGCCGCCGCTGCGATCTTCGCGTGGGCGGGCCTCGTTGACGACCATGTTGCGGCCGTCGTATTCCGTGCCATTGAACTGTGCGATGGCCGCCGTTGCGTCATCGTCCGAAGACATCTCAACAAATCCGAATCCTCGCGAACGCCCCGTTTCGCGGTCCATCACCACATTTGCCGAATCTACAGATCCGGCGTTAGCAAAATGTTCATGCAGATCTTCGCTCGTCACGCGAAAAGAGAGGTTACCGACGTATAATTTAGTTCCCATTTCTCCTGTTTCCGAAATATGTAGAAGCAAGAAGGCAGGTAAACCGGATGATCCAACAGTGAATTTTCCGTAATACAGCGACGCGTCCCACACCAAAAATCATTACTGCTTCTGAAACCCCAAAACCTACTCTCAGGACCGAACCGAAAAGCGCCGCAATCTAGTAACCGGACGGAAAATATCACCGAGATATCAACGAGAGCTAAAAAACTAGTCGGAATTATGCCCGTTTTCACATATTTATTCAAGAGTTTTTTCACGGCGTCCGTTACCCGGATGCAAGCGGGCGGAAAGTCCGTTTGCGCCTGCGTTGCACAGGCCTGCGTGTAAGCACGGGCAAAACTCTTAATGCGGCGCTTTTCGCCCTTGCTTACTTGCGGGCTGGTACCTCGAACCGGCACATCGACCATCAAAAACTCATTGACCTCAACCGCAAATTGCCATAAAATCTCACACATAATCGTTGTTGCAGCAGCTCTCCCGTTTTCAGCCAAACCGACCTGGAGGATATGATGCGATGCAAATCTGGCCTTACCGTTTTCACTCTTGGCATACTCCTTTTTTCCGCTGTTATGATCTCGGCCGCCCGTTCGGTCATGGCTGAGAATGTGGCATCCACCGTTTCTGTCGGCCCCAGTCCCGAGGGTGCCGAGGGTAACATCGGTACCACTAATTTTCTGTTCAGGCTCGACCGGACCGGCGATCTTTCGGCATCCTGTACGGTTTTCTTCGAGACCCGCGACGAGACGGCCTTCGCCCCCGAGGACTACACGGCTATCAGCGGATCGGCGTTCTTTTCGCCCAACCAGAATTTCTTCATAATTCCTGTCAGTGTGATCGGCGACGTTTATCTGGAAGGCGACGAGAGCTTTTTCTTCAAGATCACCGCCGCAGACGGGTGTACCGTCGGCAACGACACGGGCACTGCCGTGATCGGGAATGAGGAATCTCCACCGCCGCCCGGATTCTTTTTTATCGGCGTCGAAGGCGACATTGGCTTCGGGCTTCCGGATGCGGCTCTCCGGGTCAACGACGTCGTCATGATGCGGCGGTTTATCCTCGGCATCGACGCTCCGCCTGGCCCTTGGTACTTTCAAAAAGCGGACATAAACGGCGACTGCGGCGACGGCCAGATAAATTCTGCGGATATTGCGGTATTGAGGCAATGGCTTCTCCTCGGAACGCCCCGCCGCAACAACTGCGGCCCGAGCGCACCCGTCGTCTGACCGGAGGGCGAGCATCTTGCTCGCCAACGCCGGTTCCTCCGGCGTTGCAACTCCCCTCCTTACGAAGGAGGGGCGCCGCTTTAGCGGCGGGGTGGTTCTCTGATGACGATTTTTTCGTTTCCGTTGAACCCGTGTAGTACCCGCCGCGAGTACAGAGAACCACCCCGTCAGCCGAAGCGGCTGCCACCCCTCCTTCGTAAGGAGGGGAGCTTGTTTACGACCGGAGCGGAAAGAATCCTTTCTCGCCAACGCCGGTTCCTCCGGAGTGACGGCTTCTCGTATTTTTTCGACTTGAACTATCATCACGTTCATTCCGCCCGCTTACGCAGGCGGTTCTGACTCGTTTCTAAAACCTGTGCAGCCTGTTATCCGGCGTTTCGGCCATCATGTGGACGGCGATGGAGACGGCGTCGGTTTGGTCGTCGTGTTTGCCCATTGGGAAGCGGATCAGTTCGTTGATAAACGGCTTGATCCAGGCGCCGCGAACGAGCCGCAGCTTGCCTTCTTCGGCGATGGGCGACCATTTTAGAGCACGCGTGAGTTTGTCGCCAACGACCGGAACTGGTTTGAATGCGTAGCCGCGCATCCGCGTCTCGCGTCGCAAATCCTGAATGATCGCCTTGCCGTGTGCGGAATCTTCGATCCCGTGAAGCGTGTTCCGCTCGGTACGAATGCGTTCCATGATGAACCGCCGCTGCTCGGGATATTCGATCCGTTCGCGAAACCCGTCCGCGATATACAGAAACCCGAGCTCGTCGATCGCGACGCGAAAGCTCGCGGTGTAATCGGCGGTCGTCTTCGTTGAGATCGCCAGATCGTACCCGCGATACCAACGCAACCCCGGCGGAGCCGCCTCAACGATATTCCGCAACCAGTCCCGCTTAAATATCGCCCCATCCGGCGGCGTCGGTTTCTGCTGATAAAGGGCCGAAAATCCATACATGCCAAGCTGCGAACGGATCTTTTCAAGTTTTTTGATGTCATACCGCTCAGGACAAAGCGCGTCACCGGGAACGCGCCAATCGACTGGAAGCCCGACTGGAGGCCCGACTGGAGGGCGAGCATCCTGCTCGCCAACGCCGGTTCCTCCGGCGAAAACGACTGGAACGCAGGCGCCCTCGCCTGCAACGCCGGTTCCTCCGGCGTGATGAGGTTTAGCGTCACTCAAGTTGCGAGTATTCTCCGACGCTGCCGTTAAATGGGATGTTGAATGCTCCATAACGAGATCCTCATTCCGCGGCTCCGTCACAGCGGTGGAACCGCTGTTGGCAAGCAAGTGCCCAGCGCTCCAGTCGTTGACGTGCGAATAAAGCCGCGGGAAGCCGATGACTTTTGGTTTACATTGCCGCGAACCCCCCTCCTTACGAAGGAGGGGCGCCGCTTCAGCGGCGGGGTGGTTCTCTGGCTGCGGGTCCTCGAACTTATTTGTTACCGCGTACTGCAAGATCACCGAGCGGGAAGCCTCTGAGCTCGTCTCATCCCCGGCCGGGAAAACCACCCCGTCAGCCGAAGCGGCTGCCACCCCTCCTTCGTAAGGAGGGGAGTTTCGAGCCCGCGCTCCGGTTTCTTCCGCGAGGGCGGGCAGGTCGACGATCTCCCACTTCTCTCCGCCTTCGTTCATTTGTTTGATGAGGCGGCCGGCGAGGTCGTCTTCGTGCCAGCGGGTTTGGATGAGGATCATCGCAGCGTTGGGTTCGAGACGCGTATAAAGATCGTCGTTGTACCATTCCCAAACGCGTTCGCGGTACCGTTCGCTCTCGGCCTGGGCACGGTTTTTCACCGGGTCGTCGATCACGATCAGGTCGGCGCCAAATCCTGTGACGCCGCCGCCCACACCGACCGCCCGGAGCCCGCCGCCGAGCGTCGTGCCCCATTGGGCAGCGGTGTTGATCGGGCGCTGCGTCGCAAATGGGAAGACGTTCGCGTCGGAACCACCTGCGGTAGCGGGTGGGGTGTTCGCGACGGGGAGTTCGGCGTTGCAATTGACGCACAGTCCGCCATTTTTGAGTTGTTCAAAACGGCAACCATCCGTTTCGGAAACACGGTGTTTCGCCGTTGTTCGCTTCTCCGTGTCAGTTGTATTTGGTCGGCACGCTTCGCAGAAACCAGATCTAGTTGTTGCACCGTGCGGGACGAGTACCCCACCCGCTACCGCAGGTGGTACTGACCCGGACGCTGGTGGTACTGACCCGACCGCGGCCTGGCCTGACAAAGCAACATCATCACAGATCACCCGCTTGATCGACCGTGAAAACGTATTCGCGAGCTGCTGGCCGTAGCTGGCGAGGATGATCTTCATCGCCGGGTCGCGACGCATTCGCCAGGCCGAGTAGCGGACCGTGACGAGTTCGCTCTTTCCGTGACGCGGCGGCATGAATATCATCAGCCGATTGTTCTCGCCGTTCGTTATGCGTTTGAGGTGGTCATAAATGATGAGCTGATGGCGCCAGTCCCATGTCATACCGGGTGAGACGCGCTTGAGCCAGGTTTGGAAATCGGGAACGCCGGGAACGCAGGCGCCCTCGCCTGCAACGCCGGTTCCTCCGGCGTGGCTGCGATGCAAGTTCGAGCTAGGCGGCCCCGTCAGGCTGGAGGAACCAGCCTTGCAGCCGAGGGCGGCTGCGTTCCCGGCGAGAGTTGCCGCCCACCCGAATTCTGCGATCCACCCGGCTCGTTGTCCCGTGCCTCGTGTTCTTGCGTAGAGTATCCGCCGCGAGAAGTCGGTGAAGCCGAGGTCCCTCATTTCGGCTTCGATCTTTGTGTGGGACTTGCCGTTGTATTTGACGAACAGCTCGCGGCAGGCGGCTATTTTGGCGGCATTGAGGATATTTTTGTCGATTTTCATTCTTTTTTCCTTGCAGCAATAAATCTTTGTATGATATCGTGTAACAGTCGAACGATTTCCGAACAAGAACTGCCATCAGACAGAACTGCGGACGGTTATCGTACAGACTAGTACAAATACCTCGCGACGGGAAGCCTATTATGCACAGAATGACGTGTTATGCACACAATGATATGTTTTGCTGGTTATGCGTACTTTCCGTTTTCTCAACCCGATTTCCGCTCACGGCGGCTAAAAATTCAACACATAATACACACAAGAGATATGAATACCACACAACGAACGTTGGAATTTACCGCGCGGCCGAAACTCCGCCTTTCTGAGGTCGAACGCCTCATTCGCCTAAAACGCATCATCATCCCGCCGCTCTCGCGCCGAAAGCTCGTCGCCATGTGCGAAGACGGCACCCTCGAACACGCCCCACGCCAAACCGGCCGCGAGCACTACCTGATCTATGAGGATTCGTTCCTGAAATGGGTCAGGGAGTTGGACGGTGAATAAGAAAGTAACCACCAAATAACACGAAAAAACACGAAACAGATCCTCAAAATACCGGAGCAGCGCCTAAAATAACTGCTTTGTTTAGTGTCTTTTCGTGAATTTTCGTCGTTACTTCTTCGCGTTTTCCGGGATCTGGACGGTGACGAGGTATAAGAAGGTAACCGCGAAATAACACGAAAGAAACCAGCTCCGTAGGAGCGAAATGTTTGTAGAAACGAATCGAGAAAACAGAACCAAGCCCCGTTAGAGGCGACATTAAAACCAGATCGTTAACATACCGCTCCTACGGAGCTAAAACTGCAAATCCTGCCTTGCAGACATCCTGTCCGCCGCAGAGTATTTCCCGTCTTCATAATTTCTTCAGAAAAAATTCAGAATTTTCTAAAGATTTTTTATTAGGAAAGATTCAAACTCGCTCCAGACGTAAAAAAAGCTCGGGCGAAAGCGGATTTTCGCGATACATCTCGGATTTTATGACAGCAAAGCTGCAGCGTGAGATCGTGATCGAGTTTGAAAAGATACAGCTTATCAGGAAGAGGGCAAAAACGACCTTGCTCCATTGTTCCGGTTGCGGAGCCTTGGCAGATCTGGTTTTACTCTCGGAAGCTGTGACCCTGTTCGATACACGATCTGAGGACCTTTTACATTTTGCAGCCGAAAACGGCTGCCACTATCACGTTTTAGAGGACGGTGAAACGTACCTGTGCGTGGGATCACTGCTCGAGAGCATGCAACAAAAAAACAACAGCCGCCGACTATTGGCGAAGGAGACAAATTGATGAAAACGCAGACTAGAATCGAAGGAGAATTTGGACGAACACATTTGACAGGCCGGGCGATACTGCTCGCTCTGGTCTCAATTGTTTTTTTGTTGGGCACACATTCTATCGGGCTAGCACAGACGGTTGAAGACGACACTCGCCAAAAAGATCTGGCGAATATCCTTGCCGCCCAGAGCCGGCTTGCCGACGCTCCGGTGATGAGAGCGGACGCGGCCCTGGCCGCCGGTCCAATGTTTGCGACCGACAATGCAAATCACCTGCTAACCTTTAATGCCGCAACGCCGGGAACGATCACGGATATCGGGGCGATCACGGGGCTTGGCGCGGGCGAAGCTATTCAAGGACTGGATTTCCGCCCAGCCACGGGGCAGCTTTACGCTCTCGGGATTACGGACGATGGTGCGACCCGCACCGGACGCGTCTATATCATTAATCCGGCAACAGCGGCGGCAACGGCCGTCGGAGCCGCGTTTAGCACGACATTGAGTGATACCAGCAATTGGGGCTTCGATTTTAACCCGGTCGTTGACCGTATTCGTGTCATCAGTTCCAATGGCGAAAACCTGCGCGTCAATCCAAATAACGGAGCTCTGGCCGGAACCGACACCAACACGAGCGTTACCGGCATGGAAGCAATAGCCTATGACCGGATCGGCGGCAGCCCGGTGACAACTCTCTATGCGTATAATTTTAGCGTCGACCAACTGGCGACCATCGGCGGCATTGACGGTTCGCCCTCGCCCAACGGCGGCGTCGTCAGCAACGTTGGATCAACCGGGCTGTTTGCTTTTGGGCCGCAGGGTTTCGATATTGAGGCGGGGACCAATATTGCGAGATTTTCTGCAAAAGTTGCAGGAGTATTCAATCTATACACCATCAATCTCGGTACCGGTACGGCGAGTTTGCTCGGCGCGATCGGCGCCGGGGCAACGCCGATCACGAGCCTTACTTCCGCGACCTCAACCGCGTATCTCAATGGAACGGCGGGAGCCGACACGATCAGCATCGTCCGCAGCGGCACGAACATCATCGCCACCGGCGTAACCGGTGGCCCGGTTACGGTTCCTATCGGTTCGCTGACGGACATTGTCGTGAGCGGATTTGGCGGAGCCGACCAGCTTACGATCGACTATTCGGGAGGCAATTTTGGCATACCGGTAACAGTCAATGGCGGCGACCCGGCCAGCAGTCCCGGCGACCGGCTGATAACCACCGGCGGTAATTTTGCTACCGGAACCAGCAACCCGACGAACGGCCACGACGGCACGTTGGTTTACACAGGCGGCACGACCGGAGCGGCGACGATCAACTACACCGGGCTCGAACCAATCGATGATCTGAACGTCGTTGCGAATTATGTGATTAACGGCACCAACGCGCTCAACTTTATCAACATTGTAAACGGCCCGGTCGTTCTGGGAACGCAGACCACGCAGGTCAATGACGGCGCGGTCCTTTTTGAGTTAGTCAATTTTGCCAATAAGACAAACGTCACTGTAAACGCCCTCGACGGATCCGATCAGATCTCGATCAACAACAGCCTGATAGGCGTCGGCCTCGCCTCGCTGATCGTTAACGGCGGCAACGGCGACGACCAATTCAGTATTCACGGCCCTGGCATTGTCGCCGGTGTTGCATACGCTTTTAATGGCAGCAATGACAACGATCTCTTTTCGGTCTCAGGCGGCCTGCTCGGAGCACCGATCGCCATAAACGGCGATGCACACACCGGCGGAACGCCTTCAACGTCAGACAGATTGACGGTAAATTCTTTCGCCTCGAATGTAACGCAGAGCGCAAATCAACTGCTATTTTCGGGTGGTTCCGCTATTACATTCGGAACGCTGGAACAGATCAACCTCAACAATCTCAACACTCTCTCGGTCTCGGGAACGGCAGGCGTCGACTCGATACTGCTGTCGAAACCCAGCGCGACCACATTCCGCTCGATCATCAATGGCGGAATTGAGGTGAATTTCGACGCACCCGTGGCCGCTGTCGGAGCCCAGTATTTTGCAAACCCGGCCGGTGACTCCGACACGCTGACAGTGGACAATACGGGCCGCGTGGTGAATCTGCGAGTTGCCTACAACGCCGGCGCCGGAACTAACGATGTACTGAACGTAACGGGAAATCCCGGCAGCCCGGCCGCACGCGAGAGCTATATTACTGGAGCCACACAGGACGCGGGACGTCTTAATCTCGATCCGGACGGTAACATGGGCTATTTGAAAACTACCTTTGTCCCGGCAAATGGAGATGAACTCGATGTCAGCTTCAACGGCCTCGATCCGATCAACACGGACACTCCGGCCGCGATCTTCGACGTCGCACTTTCGGCGTCCGCCGATAACGCGAGCATGACGGCCGATGGCGTTCTCCTGAACGGAGCCCAGTCGATGCTGATCAATGACAACGCGGGAACCTTTGAATCTACGCGATTCACGAATAAGGGAACGACGACGGTTTCGGGTTTCCTGGCGAATGACACGATCTCTTATACGCAAAATGGAAATATTGCGGCGGGGTTGACGAATCTCGAATTTTACGGCTTCCTGCCGATCGGCCTCGGCATCGATGACGCTCCAGCCAGTGCGGTCAACCGTGACATCGTCTCGATCAACGAGGTCGGAGCCTCGGCTCGCCTTGTTTTATTTGACTACTCCGATACGATGTCGCTTCTCGATATTGGCGGACTGACCACGCCGGTGCGTATCGGTACGGCAGAAACGGTCAACTATATCGGCACCGGTGCGAACAATGACGTCGTCACGGTCCTGGATAAAACAACGGCCGTTAATCCGGCTCACGTTTTGAACCTTACCGCCAGCTCAGCAGACTACAGGCGAAATGGCGGCGTTGGATTCGCGGGTGAAGCTGGCCCTGACCTCGGCCTGGGTGGAATGGGCGGAGTTCCTTTTCCACTGATCCTCGACGGTGACGATCCGAGCACGATCCCGGGCGACCGGCTGGTGTATGACGGGCCTGTTCCGTCGACAATTACGCCAAGTGTGCCTGGTTCAGGCGACATCACCGCGGCCGGCGTACTGGGAGTTCACTTCCAGAATTATGAGACGGTCCAAAAGGTACGCGATACAACCACGACGCTGACCTCGTCCGGCTCGCCGACAGTGTTCGGCGCTCCGGTGACGTTCACGGCAACGGTAACGGCCGCCCTACCGGGCGTCATTCCAACGGGAACGGTTAATTTCAGTGACGCGGGCAATCCGATCGGATCTTGCCAACTCGTCGCCCTGAACGGCTCTGGCGTAGCAGGCTGCGGCGTAACCTCTCTCAGCGTCGGATCACATCCGATCACGGCGGTGTACAGCGGCAGCGTCGACCACGACCCAAGCACCTCGAATGTGCTGAATCAAGTGGTCAACAAAGCCAATACGACCTCAACCATCACAGCGGACACGCCTGATCCGACGGTTGTGGGGCAGAACTACACCGTGACGATCGCGGTGGCACCGG
>JBEBJB010000038.1:0-43389 GCA_040080065.1 Pyrinomonadaceae bacterium | reverse complement strand
GACACTTCAAACAGGACATATAACGTGCTAGCAAAACAGGACATCTTCATTTGCTATTAACAGGAAAAGTAAAGAAAAATATGCTGATAGGAAGCGGCGATGGATTCACAACCTATCTGAGGGGCAACGTTCGGAATCGAACTTTGGAATCGAGTTTGCCGATTCATTTGTCCGCTTTTTGGCGACCACTCAAGGAAACAGGCTGGGATGCGATGGCATATTATTGAGTAAATGCATTTCGTTCATCAGCCGATCTAATGTTCGGAGCGTTTGCCTTGAACTTCAGCGATTTCAGGTTCAACCGTCAACACCGCCGGAAATTGTCGATCGATCGACAGGTCATTCCAATCCGACGAAGTCGATGTCCGTGAGGTTGCTGTTTACTGGCATGATCTTGGGGGCAAAGCGGTAGCGTTTGGACGAGACGCTGAGCGTGTAGGTTTCGCCGGTGCGGACGTTCTCGAAGGTGTAGACGCCGAAAGAGCTGGTTGTGGCGGTTTGGCGGACGTTTTGGGAATCCGTGAGGATGACCGTGACGTTTCGCAGTCCGAGGCCGGTCGGTGTCGTCACACGTCCTGTGATCGTCGCACCTGACGTGGCGGGGGCAAAGGCGAGGACGAACGGCGACAGGGAACTGACTCTCGCGCAGACGGTACGCGAAGCGAAATCCGGTGCGGGCGAATCCGGCGACAGGATGGTGCGGTCAACCAGCGCACCATTCTCATTATGCAGAACGCGGAGCCGTGCGAATGCAGCCTGATCGCTCACCGTTGCCGCTATCAGGCAAACGGTAACCGGCCCAGAGAAGCTGGCTGTTGTCGAAATATTGTACGCGGGCGGTGCGTTGAGCAGTGTGTAGCCCGATGGCGGCACGCCGGCACCGGCAGGATCGATAGGCGCGAACGTCGTATTGCCCGCCTGTGTGACGGTTGCAAAGGTCAAATATCCGTCGCCCGAACCCGCATTGACCGTTACATTCGAACCCGGATTTGTATTAGGCGTCGCGGTTGGCGAAGGCGTCGGCGTCGGCGTTGGGGTTGGCGTCGGAGTCGGAGTCGGAGTCGGAGTCGGTGTTGGTGTTGGAGTTGGAGTCGGGTTTACTCCGGCAATTCTTTCGATGGTTCCGCTTTGACCGATCATGTAGATCTCGCCTGCTTCGTCCTCAGTAAATGCGACGATGCTGCGGGTCGTATCAAGCAGCAATGTTTGCTGGTTATTGTTCCAGAGCAATATCTCGCCGGTGCAATAATCGCCGTAAACGTAGCTGCCCTGCGGCAGCGAATTCTGCGTGCCGCGATATACGAATCCGCCCGTGATCGAACAGCGTGAACCGGAGCTGCTATAAACAAATATGGGTGCGACGTAATTCAAAGGAAAGACGCAGCCGTCGAGGTTCGTGCAGGTGTTTCCCTCGTAAATACGCCAGCCGTAATTGCCGCCGCCGATGATGATATCGACCTCTTCCCACGAGTTTTGTCCGACGTCCGCTGCATAGAGTTGCTGACTGCCGCCGCGATCGAACGAGAAACGATACGGATTTCGCATTCCGACCGCAAAGATCTCGTCAGCACCGGGCGTGGCTCCGGCAAAGGGATTGGTGGGCGGAATATTGTATTGCGGAACCTGATTAACAGGTACGTTGTCGACATCAAGCCTGATGATCTTGCCGAGAAGCTGGTTGATGTTCTGAGCGTTGTTCGGCGGGTCATTTCCGCTGCCGCCATCGCCGGGCCCGGCATACAGATAGCCGTCAGGGCCGAACGCGACGGTTCCGCCGTTGTGGTTTGAATTCGTCGGATGCGGGATGGTTATGATGATCTTTTCGGTGGTATCCGCAACGTTCGGGTCACCCGCCGAGGTCTGATATTCGGCGATCTGAATTGCTCCGTCAGTCTGGCGCGTATAATAGACAAAGAAACGGCGATTCGAAGAGTACTGCGGATGAAAAGCGAGTCCCAGCAGCCCGCGTTCGCCGCCTGAGAGTACACGCGACGTGATATTCAGAAAGTTCGTCGGCGTTGTCGAACCCGGCTGCACAACCCGGATAATTCCACCTTGCTGAACGATAAACAGCCGGTTCGTTCCATCCCTCGGACTCGTCATAAACACCGGGGCATTCAACCCCGACGTAATATAGGGCACCAATGTGATCTGCTGAGCAAAAACACCGACAGTAAAGAAGATAGCGGCCGCAAAGGTAACAGCGACGGATCCGGATTTTTTCATCTAACTCCCCAAATTTAGGATAAAAAGGCAACTTTTCAAACAAAGTTTAACAATTCTATTGTACTCGGTTGGTAAGCCGCCATACAAATACAAAAAAGCGGCCGTGGAGACCGCTTTTTGAGAATGGTATGCACTAAGGTGTTATTCCAAACCGACAAAATCGACGTTGGCCGAACTGTCGTTTATCAGCATACTCCGCGGGGCAAAACGGTAGCGTTTGGAGGAAACGCCGAGGATGTAGGTTTCGCCCGACCGCACATTTTCAAATGTGTAAATGCCAAACGAACTTGTAGAGGCAGTACGCCTCACGCCTTGGAAATCGGTCATGGCGACAACGGCATTTCGGAGCCCAAGGCCGGTCGGTGTGACAACTCGTCCCGAGACAGTTACCGGCGGAGCGAGGGCTGTCACGAACGGTGAGAGGGACGTGACACTGCCGCAAACAGTTCGAGCCGCAAAATCTGGAGCCGGACTATCAGGCGGACGAATCGTTCGATCGACCAGCGTTCCCGCCTCAAGGTGAAGGAGCCGAACGCGAGAAAACTCCGTCGCATCCGTGATCGACGACACGGAGACGCAGACTACGATCGGCGACATTACCGATGCGGTCGTTGTGATGTCATAGGCCGCGGCGTTGCCGAGAATTACGTAATTCAATGGAGGGCTTCCGGCTGAATTTGGATCGATCGGTGTAAAAGTGGTTTCGCCGGGCGTCATGACCATCGTAAACGTGGCATTGGCATTCCCTGCTGGAGCACTTGCCGCAACGTTTAATCCGGCCTGCGTATTCTGCCCGCCGCAGGTGTTTCGTAGTCCTGCGGTTGCAGTAAAGCCCGCATAGGTCGCGGTGTTTCTGGGGCCGCCGGTTCCGTTCGCACACCGCTGCATCGATACCGTCTGGCTTGTAGCCGCAGCGTTTTCATCGACCTGCGGCTGTGAGGCATTCAGCAATGCAAGCAATTGGGGGTCATCGGCGTCGGATGTGTCATAAACGATCGCGTCGCGAAGATTTGCGGTTGTGATCTGCGTGCCATTGGGGAACGATGTAACGTCACCAGCGTAAAGTGCGACGGCATCGGCTCCGTTTTGAAGGAAATTGTCCTGAAAGACTATATCGCGGCCGATAACTAGGTTATTGCCAAGCGTGAAATAACCGGACGGGTTGGTTACTCGCCCGTTCAAACTAAAGGCTGCATATGACGTATCGGTCAAGCCATCGAAAAAGACGACGACCAATCCATCCAGCGGCGTATTTCCGATCCCGCCATCATAGAGTTCGACAAACTCCAATGTGTCGATCCCATTAGTATCTGAGTCGACTTCGTTAATAATGATATTCGATGCGGGCGTCGGAGGCACGACAATAACCACCGTGTGGTCCTCGACCTCGCCGTCAGGCAGTATTCCGGTGGGAAGGGCTCCAGCCGCAGGCCCCGATGTCAATCGATAACGAGCGAAGCTCGTCCCCGCATTTGCACCCACGGGAACTGCTATGACCAGGTTATTATTACCCGTTGCCACGGCTCGATTCGTTAGCACCATCTCGCCGAAATCATTCCAATCACCGTCGCGATTCCAATCGATCCAGGCATTTAGGAAACTCGGACCCGAAACATTGACCGTGATCGTCGAATTTGTTCCGACCGTCATGCCGCCAGCAAAAACGCCGTCCTCGTCATCCGGGAAACCACTTGCGTCATCGCCCGTGGATGTTGCATTTGGTTGCCCATCCACGTCAGGGTCGCGTGCTGCTCCAAGCGTCGGACCGGTCGCAAAATGTCGAGCTCCATTGCTCGCAACCAGCGTCGGATAACTGAATGCAAATCCGGTTTGCAAAGACGTCGGTGCATCGCCAAAGTCTATGAAGACCGGCGGCGGCGTTACCGTCGGCGTCGGATCAGGCGTCGGCGTCGGAGTTAGCGTCGGCGGCGGGGTCGGAGTTGGAGTCGGGGTTGGAGTCGGTGTCGGTGTCGGTGTCGGTGTCGGGGTCGGTGTCGGTGTCGGTGTCGGTGTCGGGGTTGGAGTCGGAGTCGGAGTTGGAGTCGGAGTAGGTGTCGGAGTTGGCGTCGGAGTTGGAGTTGGAGTTGGAGTTGGCGTCGGCGTCGGAGTTGGCGTTGCCACCACGGTTTGGGGAACTGATGACCCTCCGGCGAGCGACACGCCTGAATTGACATTGCCAACAAGTGTTGCCTGACCGGTAATTAGGTTTACCAGGTACAGTTGGTCATTTACCGACATCAGAGCCACGTATGAAGTGAGCGTCACGAACCGGATCGAAAAAAATGCTGACTGGAAAAGCGGTGGAATACCGAGGTCTCCGAGGGTGAACAAGTCGCCAGTGATCGGGTCGATAAATATTAGATCGCCAGTAAAAGCATTTATACCGTACAATCTTGGCCCCCCGTCGGGGCTTTCGCCGGGACGCGGGTGGTCTGCCGTAAAGGCGATCATGTCGACCGAGGGGTTGACCCCGAAATTAGGATCGCCCATGGCGAATTTCAAGTTAGGATGCACCTGCGCGACAAGTCCTGTAACCGGGTCGATGCTGATATTCATCTCCTCAAAGTTCACCACGCGGAGCCTGTCGGTGGTCGAGTCAAAATCGACTCCGTAAAACGTAGTGATCGAAAGCGCTGGCGTAAAACCCGAGCCGACGGTTGTAACGGCTCCGGTCGTCGTATTGATCCGCACGAGGCGGCTCGCGGTTCCGGTCGTCGCGATCCCGTACAGTTGGCCATCGGCGGGCCGGAAATCGATGCCCATAATATCTTCGTTTGAAGCGAGGCCGGTGAGCGGGATGTTCGTCAGAAGCGTCCCGGGACTGTTCGCGTTAAAGCTGACGAGCCGGTCGATTGCCGCACCCTTCGTGTGGGCAAAAACTATCGTCGAGCCTCCTTGGCCGCTTGACGGCGGCGCGGTCAGACCAAATAAGCCGACTCCGAGAAGGATGAGGAGAATCAGAATTAAACCGCGGTTTTTATTAATGATCGTTTGGATGGATTTTTTCATGATTTTATCTAATTCTCCTTCAGAAAGTCGGGGTCTGGCTGGGGTTATCATCAATGGAGCGAAGGCAGATCATCAGCGAGCCGTCGGCCGATTCGGCAAAATGCGTATTTCCGGCCTCAATTCCGGAATAAATTCGTCGTGTGGTGACGCCGGTGATGCGGGCGGCGTCTTCGGGTTTTGACATTTCGACCTGGCTCTCACAAACGCCGCACCACCGTGTAACGGTCGTCCGCGTGCGGCGAATGGTATAGGTCTCGCATTTTTCGACTGAAAGCTCGACCGTTCGAATCCGTGTCTCCGATTTCATATTGCTTTTTTTTGCAAAACTGAACTAAACTTCGTGAAAAGCAAAAGTAAACTGGCAGCAAAAGAAAATCCTTCTAAAAACCGGAAATTTTTCGGAAATTTCTTCGAAAGCTGTGATCAACCGCCCGCCAAAACGTTTTTATGAGTTCGATACGTTTCGCATCGACCTCGAAGAGCGTCAATTGCTGCGCAATGGCCGTCACATTCAGTTAACTCCAAAGGTTTTCGACATTTTGCTCACTCTCGTTGAAAACAATGGCCACACGGTCGAGAAGAACGAGTTGATGGAACGCGTCTGGGCTGACGCGTTTGTCGAAGAAGGAAACCTAAACAGGAATATTTCTACGTTGCGGAAACTACTCGGGGAAGAAGGGGCACGCTTTATCAAGACTGTGCCGAAACGAGGGTATCGGTTTGATTCCGAGGTTCGGGAGATCGTGGAAGACGACGACTCATTGGTTGTAGAGAGGCGGACGAACTATCGCGTTTCTGTTCATGAGCAGACACAAACGGAAACCAGAGGGTTCGTTTCCCGATCGCTAAAACTTGCCGGTGCGACGGCCCTGATCTTAGCATCAGTCTTCGCCTGGTCGGCTCTACGTCGTGAGGCGACAAATACGAATTCGGTGATCGCTGCAGCGAAACCATTGACGGCAAACCATGAAGCTTTAGAACTTTACAGCAAGAGCAGGGAACTGTGGCAAAATCGTTCGGTCGAGGGGCTCCATCAGGCGACGGTCGATCTAGAACGAGCGGTAATGCTTGATCCTGAATTTGCTGAGGCATACGCGGCTCTTGCGGACGCGTACGTTTTCGATGTGGTCAATTGGAAAAAGGCGGAAGCCACTGCGAACGAGGCCATCCGTCTTGGTCCTACGCTGGGACAGCCGTACGCGACCATCGGATTTGTCCGAATGTACTGGGAACAAAAGCTCGGCGAGGCCGAGCCGTATTTCAAGCAGGCTGTCCTCACGGATCCGAATTATGCGACCGGACATCACTGGTACGCGCTAAATCTAATCGCACGCCGATCGGGCGGATCTGCACTTTCAGAGATCAAAAGGGCCGTCGAACTTGAACCAAAGTCCGCGGCGATCAACGCGGATCTGTGTCAGATCTTATACTTCTCGCGGAAGTACGACCTTGCGATCGAGCAATGTAAAAGGACGCTAGACCTGGATCCAAGATTTCTAGCCGCCCATCAGCATCTTTACGAGATCTATGTGGCAAAGCAAATGTATGACGAGGCGGTCAGCGAGTACCTCAAAATAGAAGAATTGCATATGACAACGTCCACCTACCCGGAGCAGTTGGAAACGCTAAAAATTGCATATGCTTCAGGTGGAATCCACGCTTTTTGGAAGGAACGTATCGCGATCCAGAAACGACTGAGTTCGCCGTCGGCATATTCGCTGGGCCAATATTACACTCGCCTCGGTAACAAGGAAGAGGCCCTTGGCTGGTTCAAGAAAGCGGCAGAAAACAAGGAGTTCGACTTCATTTTCTTCGTCGCCGATCCAGCCCATCATGAGCTGCTTGATCATCCGCTGGCAACGGCGTTGATGCGCGATCATCTGGGCTTGGGGCCGGCCTAGGTCTCGATACATCAAATTTTCCTTTACCTTTCGGTAAAATAGGAATAAAATTCTTTCAGTCAGCAAGCAACCCTTTTATTTTGACCGGTCATCATAGCGGGAGACTAAGTTTTACAATCCGACGGGAACCTTATTTTTAGGGAGTGATTATGGATCCACACTCGGTAGCGATGGATAGCGGACAGTTCGTTGTTAGCGGCGAGCAGTTTGCTGTCGATGGTGCACAGGTCGGTGTTTTTCAGCCGGTAGCTGAAGTTTCGTTTGATGCTTCGGCGACGGATATTGATCTTTGCCGCCTTGCGGCGAACGGAAATATCGCGGCTTTTGAGCTAATTTACGAGCGTTATCATCGGCGTACATATTCGTTATGTCTGCGCATGACGTCGAGCCAGACCGAGGCCGAAGATCTGACGCAGGAAGTTTTTATTCAGCTTTTCCGCAAGATCGGCAGTTTTCGCGGCGACTCGGCCTTCTCGACCTGGCTTCATCGTTTGACGGTGAATCAGGTTCTGATGCATTTCCGTCGGCGGAGCGTGAAGAACGAACGCACCTCGGAGGATGGCGAGATGCCGGAACAGGTCGTTTCTGGCTCGGCAAATCCGGGCAAGATGCAGATCGTTGACCGAATCGCCCTGAAAAACGCCATTGCCGAACTGCCGAACGGCTATCGCACAGTGTTTGTCCTGCACGATGTCGAGGGCTTTGAACATGAGGAAGTTGCCCGTAAAATGGGCATCTCGGTCGGCACTTCGAAATCGCAGCTTCACAAGGCAAGGCTCAAACTTCGCGGCCTTTTGATCAAGAAGCAGGACTAAACGTGAAACTCAATTCTAAAGACACGAACACTGGAAACGCTGTTCGTGTTTTTTGTGCCGATTTATCGGTGAACAGGGCAACTTTATTGGGTTATGGTTAATCTATTAGGATTGAATACTTGCAGGCGACGAGGCTTGCGTACGATATGAATTGCGACGAGTGTAAAGATCTGATAGGTGCTTTTATGGACAACGAGCTTGACGAGAGTCAGGCGATCGGTGTGCGTATGCACCTGGCGGTCTGTTCCGAATGTGCATTCGTCTGCGAAGATCTGTCGTCCATTCTAGATGTTTGTTCGACTGATGCGGCAAACGAGGTCGTTCCGCCAAATTCGCAAGCCCTTTGGTGCCGTATCAACAATATTATTGAAACAGAGGCACACGCAAAGGCAGTTCCGCCGCCCGAGCCGCCGAAGGGACGTTTCTGGCAGCTTTCGTTCATGCAGCTTGCAACGGCAGTCGTATGTGTCGGCGTGATCAGCTCTCTGCTGACGATCGTTGCGATCAAAAATTATACGCAGCCGGCAACTGACGATTTCACTACTAGGTCGAAGGCTAACCAGACCACTTTTGAAAAAGTTCTGAGCAAGGTTGGGCTGATGGAGACGCCGCAGCAGGCACGCGAATCGCGGATCAAGGAACAGCAGGCGGCCATCGAATACTGGAACGCACGCGTCCTGACTCGCCGCGAACAGTGGAACCGCACGACCCGCGATGCATTTGACCGCAATCTACAGGTGATAAACGAATCGGTTCACGAATACACGACGATCCTGCAGGCAGACCCGGATGACGAGCTTTCCGGCGAGATGCTCGATGCGGTGATGACCGATAAGATGAATCTTCTGCGTGATTTCGCGGATCTTTAGTTTTTAGCAATGATCTGTACAGTTTTTGAAAAAATTGGGCATCGAGGTCCGGCGAAAACTACGATGCTGTTGGCCGTAGTTTTTTTCTTGTCCGTTTTTGCAAGCGAAACTCTCGCTCAGAAGCGGTTTTCTCGCGTGTATCCTGCTGGGCAGGATATCCGTCTTGTTTTGATCAATAAAACGGGAACCGTTACAGTCGAAGGGTGGAACCGCCGAGAGGTTTCGATCAATGCCTCAATGGAAGCTCCTGCGGCAAGCATAGCTCCGCAGAGCCTAAGCGGTGTGATCGATATCAATCTGCTGCGCGATAATCAAGGACGTGACACGGGGAACGTGAATTTCATCATCAGGGTTCCTTACAACTCCAAGGTTGATATCGAAACCCGAATCGGAAACCTTCAGGTCTCAAATGTCCGCAGCGGCCTGGTGCGAGCCCACATCACCAGCGAGGGCGACATTACCTTAACCAATATTTATGCCACGGCCGTTTCGGCTGAGAACACGATGGGCGATATCTTTTTCGACGGTGAGATACAGGAAGGCGGCCAATACCGCTTTGCGTCGATGAAAGGTGTCATTAATCTCCGCATCCCGTTCACCTCGTCATTCAAACTTAAAGCAACCGCTCCGTCGTCGCGCAACATTAACCTCGGTGCCTTCGACAACGCCGACCTGAACCGCGTCAGCGATGGTCGTCAGGTCATCGGAAAATTCGGCAGCGGCAGCGCGACGCTCACCATTACGAATCAGCGTGGTGCGATCGGGTTTTTTGCACGATAAGATGCTGGTTTCTCTAATAAGTCTACAGAATAAGACCATTGTAATCTGCTAGCATAATCTGCTATCATTGCTTAGTGAATAGCCGGAATCGAAGAGTATTCGACTCAATATTTACCGAACCGACGCTCGCCTCTGTTAAGTTTTCCGACGTCGAAAGATTACTGGTTTCAATCGGGGTCAGGGTCATCGAGGGAAATGGCTCTCGCGTTGCGTTTGAATTCGGCGATCTGAAGCTATTCGCCCACCGTCCGCATCCGGGCAAAGAAGCTCGAAAATATCAGATCGAGGCGGTGCGAGAGTTCCTGGAAAAGGCAGGTTTAGGAAATGAATAACACGCTCGAATATAAAGGGTTTCGATCGAAGATCGAATATTCGGCTGATGATAATCTGTTTGTCGGACGCCTTATCGGTATCAAGGATATTGTAACGTTTCATGGCGAAACGGTCGCTGAGTTGAAACGGGAGATGGAAGGAACGGTCGATTTCTATATAGAGGTTTGCGAGCAAGCGGGAAAGGCATTAAAAAAGCAATATTCGGGCAAGGTAATGCTTCGCCTGCCTAACCAGCTGCACGAAAGAATAGCCGAAGCGGCCGCATCCGCAGGCAAAAGTATCAATGAATGGGGACGTGATGTACTCGAATCCGCCCTCAAATCCTAGTTCAAGGAAAAAGCAAATGAATACTCGAAGGTTGGTTTTTGTTGCGGCTATCGGAGCAGCACTGTTGACGATGGCTTCAGTCGGCTTTTCGCAGATCCCCCAGTTCGTAAAACGAACGACCACGAAAACCGATCGTCTCGATTTCGGCTCGGGCGGTACGATCGTGATCAATGGTGCCCCGAGCGGCTCGATCAAGGTTCAAGGTTGGGCGAAGAACGAGGTCGAGATCACGGCTGAGATCGAAGTTCAGGCAGCAAATGAAGCAGATCTCGCAAAGCTCGCTGAGGTCACTGGCTTTGTCACTGACGAGAGTGCGATCCGTACGAGCGTGATTACAGTCGGTGTACACAACAAATTTGGTTTGAAAAAGCTGCCGAAGACTTTTCCCAAAAACCTGCTGGGGCTGCCATTCACCATAGACTACACGATCAATGTACCGAAATATTCGGATCTCGAGATCGACGGCGGAAAGGGCGATCTTTTGATCGCCGGGGTTGAGGGATCGATTAGGGCCAATTTTATTGAATCAAAGGCAAGGGTCGAGATCGTCGCGGGAAATACTACGCTTGTCATTGGATCGGGTTCGCTCGACGTCGCATTTGGTGTCCGCGGTTGGCGTGGACGCTATACGGATGTAAAGATCGCCACAGGTGATCTAACCGTAAAACTACCTTCGAATATGAGTGCCGAGATCGATGCCTCGATCCTTCAAACCGGTTCGATCGAAAATCTGATCACCGATCTGAAACCCCGCGACAGAAAGGTGCCTTTTACCGATAAGTCCATTATTGCAAAGGCAGGTGTTGGCGGGGCACCGCTCAAGTTCGTCGTTGGGACCGGAAATATGAAATTGGAGCGGCTGACTCAGCCCCTCTAGTAAGAAACGTTTCGTGAGAGTGAGCGGATAATATTTTTCATCGCAGACTGAGCCGCGCAGGTGGTTCTGACATTTGCTAGGTGATAAACTGTCGAGGTTTATCACCTTTTTATTTGGAGCAAATATCCGGCTGCGATTCGCCTCCGGTTGCTGAACTAATGACAATAAAATCAGACATCTGGCTGCGGAAAATGGCTGAAGAAGAACAAATGATCACGCCATTCCTGTCGCAGCTTATGCGCGAAGTTGATGGTAAGCGGATCATCTCGGCGGGCTGTTCCAGCTACGGGTATGATATGCGTTTGGCGGACGATGGCTTTCGCATCTTCTCGTCGGTTCACGGTAAAGAGATCGATCCGAAACGATTTGACGAGCAATTTTCGCTGATCGAGCCGCGGGTTCACGAGGCGGATGACGGAGCGAAATACTACCTTCTGCCGCCGCATCACTACGGGCTCGGCGTCACGGTCGAAACCTTTAAAATGCCGCGAAACGTCACCGGCATCGCCCTCGGCAAATCAACCTACGCACGTGCGGGTCTGCTCGTCAACACAACTCCGCTCGAAGCGGGCTGGACCGGTCGCCTCGTCGTCGAGATCGCCAATCTCGCCAATCTCCCCTTGCGCGTCTACATCCACGAAGGCATCGGCCAGATATTGTTTTTCGAATCTGACGAGGACTGCGGAGTGTCATACGAAGACCGCGGAGGTAAGTACCAGGGGCAGACCGGGCTAACATTTGCGAAAGTCTAAGAATATGCCCCGCGAAACACGCAAAAAGTCGCGAAAGGTGATTCGTAATTGACCGCTCGAACCCTTGGCTCTGTACCAACCTTTCCTTTCTTTTTCGCGTCTTTTCGCGTATTTTGCGGGCAAAAGGAATTAAATGCTGCTCAAGATCGACAATTACATCGGCGGTGAACTCGTCCAACCCGCTTCGGGCAAATATCTCGACAATTTTGATCCGTCAAAGGGTGATGTCTATTCGCTGATCGCTGATTCGGACGATCGCGATGTGCATCTTGCGGTCGAGGCGGCGACTGCGGCGTTTCCCGCATGGTCGAATACACCTGCCGAGGCGAGGCACGACATTTTGATGCGGCTGGTAGCTTTGATCGAGCGTGATCTGGAGTCGCTTGCTCTGGCGGAGAGCATCGATCAAGGAAAGCCGGTTACGCTTGCACGGATAGTCGATATTCCGCGAGCGGTCGCGAATTTGAAGTTTTATGCGACGGCGGCGATGCACACCGCGAACGAATCGCACGACAGCGTTGGGCAGAATGCGATCAACTACACGCTCCGACAGCCGCTAGGCGTTGTTGGCTGTATTTCGCCGTGGAATCTACCGCTTTATCTATTTACCTGGAAGATCGCTCCCGCGCTCGCCGCCGGATGTACCGTTGTTGCGAAACCCAGCGAAGTCACCCCGATGACGGCGTATCTGCTCTCAAAACTCTGCTCAGAGGCGGGCTTGCCCGCCGGTGTTTTGAACGTCGTCCACGGTCTCGGCCCAAAAGTGGGTTCGGCAATCGTCGCTCACAAAGATGTCAAAGCCATCTCCTTCACCGGCGGGACAAAAACCGGCGAAGAGATCGCCCGCGTCGCCGCACCGATGTTCAAAAAACTCTCGCTCGAACTCGGCGGCAAGAACCCGAATATCATCTTCGCCGACTGCAATTACCAAGAAATGCTGGCGACCACCGTCCGCTCTTCGTTCTCAAATCAGGGCGAGATATGCCTCTGCGGCTCGCGGATATTTGTCGAACGGCCGATTTACGAAAGATTCAAAACCGACTTCGTCGACCGTGTCGCCGGTCTGAAGGTTGGCGATCCCCTGAATGCCGACACCGATGTCGGAGCGATCGTCTCGAAGCAGCATTTTGATAAAATAATGTCGTACATCGAACTCGCCAAAGCCGAAGGCGGGACGATTTTGTGTGGTGGCGAAAAGGCGGAACCACCTGCGTCAGCGGGTGGTCGAACTCTTGCGGTTAACGTGGGTAATCTGACACTTGACGACCGACCACCCGCTTACGCAGGTGGTTCTCCCTTAGGCGGGTGGTTCATTGAGCCCACGGTCATCGAGGGACTGTCGCACGATTGCCGCACCAATCAGGAAGAAATATTCGGCCCGGTCGTTACGATAATGCCCTTCGACACGGAGGACGAAGTCCTAAAATATGCAAACAGCGTTCGGTACGGCTTATCGGCAACCGTCTGGACCGAAAACCTTTCGCTTGCTCACCGCGTAGCAGCTAAACTGGAATCGGGCATCGTCTGGATCAACTGTTGGCTCCTGCGTGATCTGCGAACGCCATTTGGCGGTGTAAAAGACAGCGGCGTTGGCCGGGAAGGCGGATTTGAGGCGTTAAAATTCTTCACTGAGGAGAAGAATGTCTGTATTCGGATCTGAGACGGACTCGAGTCAGAAATATTTCAATTTTCATGTTTCGCTTGACGCTGAAGGCACTCATCTTGGTTTTCGCTCTCGCTGTGTATCTGCATGGCCAGGAGAAGGTGTCTAACAAGAGCTATATTCTCGAGATGTCGGGAGCGTGTTCGGCAGGCGAGATGTCGGTGGAGTTTTTTATTACCGGAGCATTTGGCGGGTATAGCGGTTTTATAAAGACCGATTCACGATTTTCGCGATACGAAATACCGACCGTTAGGTACGGGATGCCTGCGACGTCGCTCAAGTTGATGATCAGAGGAGCGAAATGCCGGACCCATATCATCGACCTGCCCGAGCTTAATAAAAGCGGAAGCGTGATCAGGGCAAGGCTTCGGCGGGCGCGGGCGATAGAGTTTCAAGGACAGATACGATCAGCGGGAGCTCTGCCGAAAAACGAACGCTGGCTCACGGTTGAATATTGGGCACACTGGAAATGTGAATTCCTCGGGCTGCCCGATTGTTTGATCGGGCCGAACCGGATCGATGCGGTCGACGTCGGGTCGGATGGACGGTTTAAGGTTCGGTTGCCCGATGTGGCAAACGATGGTGCTCTGTTTCGATTTGCGGACAAAGGTGCGTTCGAGTTCTTTGTTCGCGATCCCAAAACGGGAAATATTCTCTACAATCTTCGGAGCCCGTTCGGCCGAAACGGATCGTTTGCAATTCCTGTCGCGAGCGAGTACCCACAAGGCACTGAATTTGTGATGGAGCGGTATCGATGAGCTAATATTGTGATCGCCATAGGGTAAAATTGAATTATGAAAGGAATATCCAGCTTTGTTTTGGTTCTGGTATTGTCGATAGTTTCGCTTGCTCAGCAAACGGCGCCGACCGAATCTGCGATGTCGCGCTTCCTGCGTTACGTCAAGATCGATACGCAGTCGGCTGAGGATCAGCCGGCCCCGCCGAGTACGAAGAAGCAGCTCGATCTGGCTCGGGTTTTGGAGAAAGAGCTGAAGGATCTCGGCGTTCAGAACGTGCGGATCAGTGAATGGGGAATCGTGTACGGAATGGTTCCGGGGAATTTGGCGGACAATTCCGCTGTGCCGACCATCGGCTTTATGGCTCACATGGACACGTCGCCCGCCGTTTCCGGTGCAAACGTAAATGCCATTATTCACAAGAATTACCAGGGCGGCGACATCGTTTTGCCGAATGATAAAACGCAGGTCATCACGGTCAAGCAAAATCCTGACCTAAAAAATCTCATCGGCGATGACATCATCACGGCGGACGGTACTACCTTGCTCGGCTCTGACGATAAATCCGGCTGTGCCGAGATCATGACGATGATCGACACGCTCAAACAAAATCCTTCGGTCAAACACGGCAATATTGCTATCGCTTTCACACCTGACGAAGAGGTCGGCGGGGGCATTGAAAAGTTTGACATCGCGGGCTGGGGAGCGAAGTTCGCGTATACCGTCGATGGCGAGCAACTTGGTGATATTTCGAATGAAACGTGGTCGGCCCGCACGGCGAATGTCACTTTTCGAGGCAAATCAACGCATCCCGGAACCGCAAAAGGCATAATGATCAATTCGTCGTACGCGGCGGGCGATTTCCTCGCACGTTTTCCAGCGATGGTCCCGAACCGGCCCGAGACGACCGCGGGCCGCGTTGGATTTATTCATCCATACTCATCGAACTTTACAGAAGAGACCTCGACCGTAAAGATCCTGCTCCGCAATTTCGACATTGCCGGGCTCGCCGGTCAGGAAAAAGCGATCCGCCGCGTGATTGCCGCGACGCAGAAAAAATTCCCGAACGTCAAGATCGAATACGGCAGCGTCCTCGGGTATCTCAATATGAAAGAAGTGTTGAAAAACTATCCGCAACTCACCGACTACGCGATCGAGGCTGCAAAACGGGCTGGCGTAACCGCCGAACTCCGACCGATCCGCGGCGGAACCGACGGCTCACGCTTGACCGCGATGGGATTGCCGACGCCGAATCTATTTACCGGCGGCCATAATTTCCACGGAAAGCTGGAGTTTAATTCACGAAAGGGCCTCGAAAAGTCGACTGACACGCTCGTCAATCTCGTGCAGATCTGGGCTGAGAAAAAATAAGTTACTGCCGGGAACGCAGGCGCCCTCGCCTGCAAGCGTCCTGCTTTGAGGACGCTGACAGCCGTCGTGAATACCCAATTTGACTATAGATAGTGGACGTTACGCCGGAGGAACCGGCGTGGCAAGCAGGATGCTTGCCGCTCCTGTCGTTACTTTTCCACGTAAAACTCAGGAAACCGCTTCTTCAGATCCTCGACCTTCGGTTTATCGTTGACGACGATGTAGCCGTGTTTTGGATTCTTTTTCATAAAATCCTGATGATAATCCTCGGCCGGGTAGAACTTCTTGAGCGGCGAGACCTCGGTCACGACCGGTTTGGAGAGGGCCTTTGATTTGTCCAGTGCTTCGATAAAATCCTGGGCAGCCTTCTTCTGTTCTTCGCTTGTGAAAAAGATCGCCGAGCGATACTGTCGTCCAGTGTCCGGCCCCTGGCGATTGAGTTCCGTCGGGTCGTGAGCGACGGAGAAAAATATCGTCAAAAGCTGCGTGTACGTTACTTTGGTTGGGTCAAAAATCACCTGGACCGATTCCGCATGATCCGTGTCACCGCTGCTGACGGTTTCGTAATCCGCCGTTTTACCATCGCCACCGGCGTAGCCCGATTTAACGTCGATCACGCCTTTGACGTGCTCAAAAACGCCTTCGATACCCCAAAAACAACCGCCCGCAAAGATCGCGATCTGCGTACCTTTAGGTGCTTCCGCATTCGGCTGCGGCTCGACCGCAGGGACGACCTCATGCAGATCGGCTGTTTTCCCCGAACTGCTCGCAATGCCACACCCAACCGCAGCGATCACGATCATTCCCAATGCAAATTTAGTAACCAGTGACATATAAAACTCCTTCCAGTTATTATAACGCTAAATATCTCCCAATATCAGATTCGTGCATATCCGTATGTTTAGATTCACGAGTGTACTGTTCCAATAGCCTACATTCCTGATAAACTTATTTTTATTCCTTTGAGTCAATCGATGAACGGTCAACCGCTTAATTCGTCCAAAGCCCCCGAGCCCGTCGGGTTGTATCCGCATGCTCGTCGGGTTGGTGATCTGCTCTTTCTTTCCGGGGTTGGCCCGCGTGAAAGGGGAACGCAAAAGATACCAGGCGTCGAGCTGAACGATGCGGGTGAGATAGTCTCGTACAACATCGAAACGCAATGCCGGTCGGTGTTCCAGAATGTTAAGTACATCGTCGAGGACGCCGGTTCGTCGTGGGTCAATATCGTTGACGTGACTGTTTTTTTGACGAATATGAAGGACGATTTTGCGACGTACAATCGTATTTACGCCGAATATTTTGCTGACAATCAGCCGTGCCGAACGACGGTCGAGATCAGCTCGCTGCCAACGCCGATCGCGATCGAGCTGAAGGTGATCGCTACTATAGATTGATAGAGAAGAGGATAACTAAATGATAGAAACAAGGGGTTACGCAACTCACGATGCGAATGCGAAGTTCGTCCCGTTCAATTTCGAACGCCGCAATCTAGGCGATCATGACATTTTGATCGACGTCCAATTTTGCGGCATTTGCCATTCGGACATTCACCAGGCCAAGCAGGAATGGGGGCCTTCGATATACCCGATGGTGCCGGGCCACGAGATCGTCGGTCGCGTTTCCAAGGCCGGAAATGCGGTGACGAAATTCAAGGTCGGCGACCTCGCCGGTGTCGGATGTTTTGTCGATTCCTGCCGGAAATGCTCGGCGTGCGAGGCGGATCAGGAGCAATTCTGCAAGGTCCATTGCGCCGCGACATATAACGGCACCGAAATGGACGAGAAAACACCAACATACGGCGGCTACTCCAAGCATCACGTCGTTGACGAAGCGTACGGACTAAAAGTGTCGCCCGACCAGCCGCTCGCGGCCGTCGCTCCGCTGCTCTGTGCGGGCATCACGACGTATTCGCCGCTCAAACACTACAAGATTGGTCCGGGCAGCAAAGTCGCGGTCGTCGGCCTCGGCGGGCTCGGCCACATGGGCGTCAAACTCGCCGTCTCGATGGGAGCGGAAGTCACGGTGCTCAGCACCTCGCCGTCGAAAAAGGCTGACGCGTTGAAACTCGGTGCACATCATTTTGTCGTCACGAGCGATAAAGCGAATCTCAAACCGCTGGCCCGCACGTTTAATTTCATCCTCGACTGCGTTTCAGCGGATCACGAGATGGACATGTATCTGAAACTGCTCGACGTTTACGGAGCAATGGTTTTAGTCGGATTGCCCGAAAATCCTATCTCAGCCAAAGCCTTCTCGCTCGCCGGCAACAACCGCACGCTCGCCGGTTCGAGCATCGGCGGCATCAAGGAAACGCAGGAAATGCTCGATTACTGTGCCCAAAACAACATCACATCCGACGTCGAGGTCATCCCGATCACCAAGATCGAGGAAGCCTACGACCGGACGATCCGAGCTGATGTTCGCTATCGTTTTGTGATCGATATGGCAACGCTAAAATGAAAAAGTGAAGAAACGACATTCGCTCACACAGCGTCGTAGATTCTAATCCTATCTCGTCAGGTGTTCTCACGGGCTTTGCCAGAACGACTAGGGATCGCCCATATTTAGTCGCTTTGACTACAGATACTCCCGTCCGGAAAGGTCTTGACACCAGTATCCGAACGGGCATATTATTCCTTTAATCAGCATTCACAAGTCGCTGAAGCAACTTTCCCCGGTTGTTTGGCCTCCCAAGAGACGAAGCAGCCTTTTCTCAAACGATAATCGGAGGAAAAGCAATGGCTAATAAACTATTTTTCCGCATCCTGCTGGCGATGGTGCTTGCCAGCGGACTAAGCACTTCAGTTCTTTTTGCACAACTAACCTCGGAACAACCCCCTGAGCGGTACGAACTACTAGCTTATTCCAGCGCGGCCGCAAAGGAGCTTCCGATTAAGGAGCGTATACGGAACTCATGTTTTCTTCTTTCGCTTCAGCAAATGGGATGCGGGGTGACGTCGATCCACTACGGAGAAAAATTTGGCGGCTATGAGGACATCTTTCACGTCGAAGATGGACCCCTCAGCAAAAGCCGTGGAAAAGATCTGGGCGAGCTGAAATGGAGCGACGTTTTGGCGATCCCAAAGCTGGAACCATGGCCTGACATGGGGCCGATTGAAAATCGCAAAACCTCGATCGGGATTCCAGGTAACATGCTCTCGTCAGTGCGACGGAACGAAGACGGCCGAGTTCCGTTTGACAGCCTCGTTCGTGTCACGATCAAGAACGCCGACGGCACTGAGACACCGACCGAATATAATGAGCATTTGGAAATAAAGCTCGGGCACATCTACCTTTTTCGGGTTCTTGACGCAAAATACGATCATTACGCGCTCATCCGTGTCGAAGACCTCGTTCCGGGAACAAAGGTCACGATCTCGTATCGAAAACTAACTACGGCTGAGGTTGAGAATAAATGATGGCCTATGGGCTCTTCAACCATGTTGAATAAGACCACATCTACGTGATTCGAGTAGTAAACGACGAAACGATTTTTACGTTCCTGATGCGGGTCGACGATCTCATTCGCGGAACAAAAACATCTATTTCATATAAGACACGGAACAGCGGGTAAAAGATTAGCGGAAGAATGGAGCAAATATGAATAAGTTAGCCAAATCATTTCTGACACTCATATCAATTGCCGGGTTCGGCACCATGGCGGCTTTCGCTCAATCCGACCTTCAGCCGCCGCCGGAGAATTTGAAGGTTGCGGAGCAGCCGGATAGTCCGCTACAACTCTCCATCAATAAGATGCGGGTCGATCCGAAATATGGGCAATCGTTGAGCTACTCGGTGAAGAACACCGGAACGGTGAACGTGATCGGATTCGTGGTTGACGGAATGCCGGGTACGACTCAGCGTGCAGTTCCGCTTGATGCTCCGTTGCTCCCGGGAATGGCTAAGAGTTTCATCATCTTTATCTATCCTGAGAAAGAAGTGACAGGTGAACATCTAGCGAAGGTAGATTTCGTGTTGCGACAGGATGGCAGTACGTGGGGAGCGAGAGAGACGGGAGACGCCGATTTTGTCGTCAATTTCTTTGACGGGCTGAAGCGGGTGATCGTCGATTCGAAAAGGCTTGTGGCGGAAGGCGACCATGCGAAACTTACCACCTTCATCAAAAACGCACCAAATTTTCCGGAAAACGGTGGCGACATGACAAAGCGGACGCGAAAACAAGAAGGATTCATGCGTGGTTTTGGTGTAGGCTTGATTTCGTTTCGCGAGAGCTTAACGGTTCGCGGCGATCTTAAAGGCATTCCGGGTAAAATAGCGGATCTGGAACAAAGCCTTGGGGCACGGAAATCGTCCCCCGGGGATCCAAAGCGTATAAGCATGTATCCAAGCGTCGAGCTTCCAATAAAGATCGTCGATATCTCGATCGGCAAAGAACCTGTTTCATTTGACCAGAATATGCCTGCACGGCCGGATTGGCTGAAAGGGCTGACGTTCCGAATAAAGAACACTTCCGGCAAAACCATACGACGGGTGGTATTCGATCTTCGGTTTCCAGAGACAGAAGGAGGAAACGGGATGACCTATTCTCTCTACTACGGTCCGCCTGTTCTGCCTGATATTCCCGTTCTGGATACGGATGAAACACCAATACCGCCAAACTCTGTTTTTGAATACGGACTCGACGAACGGGAATTCGGCCGCCTGAAGAAATTTATCGAAAGCCGCCAATCGCTCGACACGCTAACGCGCATGAAGATCTATTTTAGCTACGTACACTTTGACGACAACACTGGGTGGAACAGTGGACCAACAATGCAGGATCCGGAAAATCCGCGAAGATGGATTTCCGTAAGGCCGTAAGTCGCAGCTTATGTTCCGTTTGTCGTCCGTGGGATCCGGGGTTCGATTATCCTAGGAAAAACGACCACGGACGCACAGAACTGCGCGGACCAAAAATGAAAGGATAAAGTTAAATTATGAAAACTCTCACATCAACACTCGCTATTTTTCTTGTCGTTATCGGCGGCTTTCAATTGACGGGGTCTGCTCAGAATATTGAAAAAACGCTCTTTCGTTCGAATAATAAGGAGCGGGCGTATTATCTGTTTGTGCCCGAGAAGCTTGACGCGGCGAAGCCGGTTCCGCTCGTGGTGCTGCTTCATGGGTCGGGGCGGAATGGGATGTCGTTGGCGGAGAAGTGGAAGGATCTGGCCAAGAAAGAGCGGTTTATTATTGCGGGGCCGGATGCGACGGCTTCGGCGGGATGGAATGTGCCGCTCGATGCTCCCGACCCGCTTTATGATCTGATCGAGTCGCTTAAAGCAAAATATCCGATAAATCCGCGCCGCATTTATCTATTTGGGCATTCGGCCGGTGCTATTGTGGGATTTTATGTTGCTCTTATGGAATCTGAATATTTTGCCGCGGCCGCCGTCCATGCCGGAGCGATGCGGCCCGACGAGGCCCTTTTATTGATCGTGCGAAGCGAAAGATACCCATCTCGATCTGGGTCGGGACGGACGACTCGTTCTTTCCGCTCAAGGACGTCCGGGCGACTCGCGACATGTTAAACTCTCACGGTTTGAACGTTAGCCTCACCGAAATGAAAAACCGAACCCACAACTATTACGAGCATTCCGACGAGGTTAACAAAATGGCCTGGGACTTCCTGAAGGGAAATGAGCTAGCTGCGGAACCGAAATACGAGCAACATAAATGGGCGAAGTAGCTGGAGAAATAGAACTCCAAATGTCGAGAAAAAAAACGAGCCCCATCGAGGCTCGCTTTTTCAATATCCGGGGATAAATATCAAACTTACTTCTTCTCGATCTTCGTCAGGTCCGTCGGCTCGGCCGGGAGGAAGTGGCGGGGGTTGATCGATTTGTCGTTTAGACGCAGTTCGTAGTGAAGGTGCGGGCCGGTTGAGCGGCCGGTCGATCCGACCTGCCCAATGAGCTGGCCGCGGGTGATCTCTGCGCCTACTTCGGTTTCGATCTTCGACATGTGGCCGTAGCGTGAGGTCAGGCCGTTGCCGTGGTCGATCTCGACCATGTTGCCGTAACCGCCCGTAAAGCCGGCCTTGATAACCGTTCCGTTACCGGGAGCGATGACCATGTCGCCACGTTCGCCGTCAATGTCCATGCCCGGGTGAAACTCATACGAGCGTCCGCCGAACGGATTGCGGCGAAAGCCAAATTCGTTATTGATCTTGCCAAGGTGTGCCCATATGGTCGGCAGAAAGGCCGGGTTGGTTTTCGCACGTATTGCACGAAGCTGATTCTCAAGCTCATTGTCTTCGCCATCGACCTCAGCACCGTCGTCCGGGCCGCCGCTGTTCAGGGCGAGATCGGTCGGCGTCGAGGGTCGTGTGTAATCGGTTGTTTCAGGCTGAGCTGCGGGAACGTATTCGGGCTGGGCCGCGATCTGAGTTGTGATTGCTGATGTGGTGGCTGCCGACTGGGCGAAGGCTGCATTTCTGACGATGCCGCTCATTCCGATCGAGAGGGCCGATATACCGAGCAGGAGGAAAATACCAACGGTTCCAAAATGCAAATAACTCTTTCTAACAGCTACTCGCTTAATATATATGTTCTTCTTTTTCGATGAATGCGCTAATAGAAAAGTGTACGACTTATCGTTTTTCTGCATTATGCCTTAAAGCTCCTTTTAATGATCTTGCGCACCATAACAAACAGCAGATATGGTACTTGGAATCACGCAGGAATAGCCGCAAGCGACTAACGCGAAACCTTAGACAAGCGCTTACCTTTCCAGGCAAACTCTTGCTGTCGTGGGTGACTCAAATTAAAACTTCCTTATAAAAACCTTACAGGAATTATAATAAAAACATAAGCCGCTCGAAAAGGCAAGCTTCTGGAAGCTTTTCCGATACAAGCGGCTTATAGCCCGAATAACAAAAACTAACTGATCTAGTCGTGACGGCGTTTGCCGGACCACGCTTTAAAGATCATGAACCCGACCGCGGCAAAGACCGCGATGAATGCCAGAACGATCAATAGCTTGATCGCCACCGAGATAAATCCGACAAAGCCGACCAGGGCCTTCAGCAAAACTATTACAAGTGCGAGGATCGCTACGATACTGCCACCGACGGATGCGACTTTTAGCATAATTAAAACTCCTGCTTCTTTAGATATCTCTCCAGCTTCCGCTTCGCGAGCGATCGGAAAAATCGTTTTGGGCGACTCTGTAGTCAGCCTCATTATAGCGCGGATTTGTCAAAGCAAAGCTAGTGGATGCGGATGACTGGTTCCATTTTGACGTGTCGGTCTTCGGTTTGAAGATGTAGCCTTTCAGCAAATAAATGCCGAGCCCGATCAGCATCAGCGGCAAAAGCCCGCGAACCAGTCCGCGAACCGGGAACAGATTCTGCAATACAAACGCAAATCCGAGAGCGACAAGAGCAATGCCCCACAGTTTAGGGTTACCCGAAAATCGCCTGACCAAAATATCGTCAGCGACATCCGGCGTCAGACCCGAGCGGATCATCTGGGCAGTTCTGAATGAATCTAGGGCCGCGAAGCCCCACATTCCCATCATTCCAAACAGGAACAGCGGCGTGCCAGACAAAATGGCCATTTGAAACAGGCCGATAAAGATACCGAAATAGACGAGAGCCTTGACCGTCTGTCCGTTATATGCGGCACCGAGGCCCGGGCAGAACATCGAGAGCAAGGTCGCGATAACCGGCGACGTACGCTTTTTGACGTACGGGATATGATTCGTCTGAGTCTGCTGCTGTCGAAGAAGGTCGACGCCCAAAACTATACAGTCCTGGCAATACGGAAAGCCTTTGATCCGGTGGTCGCACGCCGGGCACAGTGCCTTTCCGCAACCGTTGCAGCTAACTACTGCCGCATTTTGACTGTGATAAGCACAATTCATTAATTATTGCCCCCGTTCGAGACAGGTACTGTTCCGGTGACAGGATCCTGATTCGGAGCCTGTTCGGCTGCCGGTTTCCCGTTCCAAACGTCTGCACCCTGCTGATACGTTTGCTTGGCAAGCTGGACGCTTTCCTGATAAACACCAGCGATCGAGCCGTCAGCCGAAACCGTCTGGCTGAACATAAAGAACGCGAGCATTATCATCATCGCAACCGGTGCAAGTTGCGGAACGCCGATCGGGAAACTCAACCCGCGAACCCATTCGCCGACACGCGAGGTGAACGAAGCTTTTGCCTCTTCAGGTTTGGCGGTGCCGAGCGTCAAGTTCATAATCCGCTCATGCAAACCCGCCGGAATCGAGAGTTCGTCCATCTTATATGTATAGAGCGAAGCGATTGAGCGGACGACCATGCCGGGCAGGTCTTCACACGACGTGCAAAGAGCGGCGTGGCGTTCCCAGCGGTGGAAAGCCGCCGCTGGTAAAAATCCGTCGAGATAATCGGTCAGATGATCTTCGAAATTCTCGCAGGTCATCGCCGTTTCCGGCATCGTCATCGAGAGCACACGGGCCTCGAGACGTGTCATCGGCATCGCCGGTGCGGAAATCTTGCGGCAAACTTCGAGCGAATCCTTAACGTCATTGAGCAGGGAATGACACAACGGGCACGCCAGAGCATGTGCCGCGACGGACTTGTGAGCCGCGCTCCCTAGCGTCTTGTCCAAGTAATCGGTCAACAGTTCTTCAAACGTCGAACAATTAATTATGTTTTCCTGCTCCTTAATCATAAACTTACACCCCTTGAATTTCTAATCGAAGATGCCGCCAAGCAAGTCACCCGCGAGATCGAGAGCCGATTCACCGGCCGAACCGGCAACCTCGAAAGCTCCTTCGATAGCACCGTCGATCGCGATGTCTTCGACCACGTCTGCTGCATCCGCCGCTATCGATTCCTTGAGTTTTTCTTTCGGATTCATATATTTCAACGTTGCCCTTACTTACAGGCGTTTCGGGCTACTGACACTAGATCGTCACCACTCTCATCCTTCTCAATATCTTAGCCAGCTCGATGCGGCCGCGGTTGATGCGTGATTTTACCGTTCCCTCAGGGATTCTGAGGACATCAACGATCTCCTGATAGGTCAGTTCCTCAATGTCTCGCAGGATCACGCATGTTTTGAGATCCTCGGGTAATTTGTCAATTCCTTCCTGGACCTGGCTCGCGAGTTCCTTGCGTTCCATGTCCTTGTGGGCCGAAGTTCCGGCGGCACGAAGGTGATATTGGTGGTCGTCCACCGCGTCTGCCATCGTGTTCTGCGGGTTACGCTGCCGATGGCGGTAATCGTCGATTATCAAATTCCGGGCGAGCCGCATCAGCCAATTCGCCAGATCGCCCTGTTTGGAGTCGTATTGATCGAGACTCCGGTAAACGCGGATGAAAACGTCCTGCGTCAAGTCTTCGGCGGCGTCGATGTTTGAGGTAAAACGGTACGCAAGATTGAAAATTCGTCGCGAAAACGAAGAGACAATATCTTCCCAAGCCGCGCCGTCCCCTGCCCGGGCACGCCTGACGAGTTCCGCTCCATCCATTTCGGTCACAGCCTTTAATGCTTCCAACGCGTTTCTCCGCAAAAACATTCTCGCCCCAGGCCATCAAAACTACAAACCACGCGGGCCTCGCCTTGTCAGGAATGTTTACGAACTCTAAAAACTAAAAGTTCCACTAAAAAAATCTGCTAAAAACCGCGATTTCGTCTTAAAAACGAGATTTTTTACCTCGAATTTCGCTATTTTGCATCGAATTTCACTTAAAAACTCTCTGAAAAATTTAGGTTCGCAACAGCCGACAATTTGTAAGTTATTGATAAAGCTGCCGTTAGCAAAACATTATATCCTGTCCCGTTGTCCCATCGCTTCCCGCAGGGTGTGATCGAGTTCCTTACGTGTCGATAGCTTTCCAATATCTCGCACAACCTAGCAAAACCTGACACCGAGCGAAATACCAAAATGCACAGATCGACGTGTTGCGCAGATTATGTGTACTTTTTACGGCCCAATTGAGTCAGAGTCGCTATCGCTCCCGTGCCTGACCCGTTATCGTAACGAACTGATTTCGCGGCGAGCAGCAAACATTATCCAGCGACGTCAGATCCGCCTGCATTTCTTTGTCAGATTCTAGTGTCTTAAGCAGGGAAGCAAATAATCCCGAGCCTTGCGGGTGGTCGGGTGGATTGAGGCTGTAGTGCATCCATTTGCCGTCGCGGCGGGCGGTGACGAGATTGGCTCGTCGGAGATAGGCGAGGTGGCGTGAGATTTTTGGGTTGTTTGTGCCGAGGGTTTCGGCAAAGAAGCATACGCAAACCTCGCCGCCGCGCATCAGGTTTAATAAGCGCAGCCGCGTGCGGTCTGCTAATGCAGCGAAAAACTCGTCTAATTTGAACTTAACTTCAGTTCCCATGAGAAAATTATAACATATTACAATTATGGCTTGACATAATTGTTAGTTGGGATTACTGTTTGAATATCAATTATGGGTAAGCATAATTGTAGCGATGGACGAGAGACCGGTATTGATTTCGCTTTAGCTCCAGCGGAGCGAAATGTTTGTAGAAATAAACGTCAACACTACCAAAAGCTCCGTAGGAGCGATATGTTGTCTATAACAATACGGAGCTGTGAACTTTATTCTCGATAGTGTTTTCTACAAACATTTAGCTCCTACGGAGCCGATAATAAGACGTCCATTGCTTTCATATATCTTTAGTTTTCGAGAAAGGAGAAAAATCATATGACCGAAATAAATACATTAAAAGCGCATTTGGCACTGAACGTTAAGGATGTTGAGACGAGCATTGGGTTTTACAGGAAAATGCTTGGGATCGACCCGACAAAGGTACGAACGGGGTATGCGAAGTTTGATGTCCAGAATCCGCCGTTGAACTTAACCCTCAATCAGAACGCGTTCAGCGGACACGGAGCCTTGTCGCATCTGGGAATTCAGGTCGCGACGACTGAGGATGTGATCGCTCTCCGCGAGCAGTGGAAAGAACGCGGCCTCGAACCGCGTGAAGAGATGCAGACGACGTGCTGCTATGCTCTACAGGACAAGGCGTGGGTCAACGATCCGGACGGCAACGAGTGGGAAGTTTTCGTAGTGCTCAAGGACAATTTGGCCGAGGCAAAAAGCAATGATGCTGCATGCTGCACACCAACATTTATCGGTATCGACGGAAAGAAGCAGGACGTTCAGACAGCTTGCTGTTAATTGGCTCTTGTTCGCCGCCGCTCCGTGTTTTCCGTGCTCAAATTTCTTTTATTAAGATTTAAACCACGGAAATCACGGAACGACACGGAAAAAGCGGAGTTCGTGCAGCAAATTAAATCGGAGACCATGGTTTTTGAGATAGAAAAAATGTCCGATTCGGACGGCGACGCGGTTCTGGCGATCTACCTGGAAGGCATCGCGACCGGAAACGCGACCTTTGAAACGACGGCTCCGGAATGGGAAGCGTGGAACGCCTCGCATCTTTCGCATTCGCGTCTCGTTGCTAGGAGCGATGGTCAGGCTTTCGGCTGGGCGGCATTGAGTCCAGTTTCCGGGCGATGCGTTTATGGCGGCGTTGCGGAAGTTAGCGTTTATGTCGGCGAAAAAGGCCGGGGGCTTGGGATCGGGCGGGCGTTGCTGGAAGCACTGATCAAAAGTTCGGAAGCGAATGGCATTTGGACACTGCAAGCCGGCATCTTTCGCGAGAATGAAGCGAGCCGGGTACTTCATCTGACCCACGGCTTTCGCGAGATCGGTTACCGCGAACGAATCGGAAAACACAATGGCGTATGGCGTGACACTATCCTGCTGGAAAGGCGAAGCAGCGTCGTCGGGATCGATTGAGCTAAAAATATGACAGCAAATAACTGTAATCCCGTTACGCGGCTCTCGTTTTTGGACAGGTTTCTAACGCTGTGGATCTTCGCGGCGATGTTTGCCGGCGTGATGACCGGCTACCTTTATCCGGCGGTCGAGGGCGTGATCAATGGGTTTAATTCGGGCACGACAAATATCCCTATAGCGATTGGTCTGATCGTGATGATGTTCCCGCCGCTCGCGAAGGTGAAATATGAGAATCTCGGCGAGGTCTTTAGGAACACGAAGGTATTGAGCCTATCGCTTGTTCAAAACTGGGTGATCGGCCCAGTGTTGATGTTTGCACTCGCGATCATTTTTCTACGCGACCAGCCGGAATACATGGTCGGCCTGATCATGATCGGCCTCGCACGCTGTATCGCGATGGTGATCGTCTGGAACGAACTGGCAAAAGGCGATAGCGAATATGCGGCGGGACTCGTGGCGTTTAACAGCGTCTTTCAGGTCTTGTTTTATAGCGTGTATGCGTGGTTTTTTATCACCATTCTGCCGCCGTACTTCGGGCTGCAGGGCATCGCGGTCAACATCAGCATCTGGCAGATCGCTGAGAGTGTTTTCATCTATCTCGGCATTCCGTTCGTTGCAGGAATGTTCACGCGGTTCGTGCTGATCCGAGCGAAAGGCAAGGAATGGTACGAGGGCGAATTCATCCCGCGTATAAGCCCGCTGACACTGATCTCTCTGCTATTTACAATATTTGTGATGTTCAGCCTGAAAGGAAATCTGATCGTAAAGCTGCCGTTAGATGTCGTACGGATCGCGATTCCGTTGCTGATCTATTTTGTGGTGATGTTCCTGGTCAGTTTTTATATGGGTAGAAAGGTTGGAGCGGACTACTCAAAAACTGCGACCTTGTCGTTCACCGCAGCCAGCAACAATTTCGAACTCGCGATCGCCGTTGCGGTTGCGGTCTTCGGCATCAATTCCGGTGCGGCACTTGCCGCTGTGATCGGGCCGCTGGTCGAGGTTCCGGTACTGATCGGGTTGGTAAACGTGGCCCTTTTCTTTCAGAAGCGATATTTCGCAGTTTGAGGTTCTTAAAATGCAAAAAAAAGAAAAGGTATTGATACTTTGCACTGGAAACTCGGCCCGCAGTCAGATGGCGGAAGGGCTTTTGCGCGCGATCGCCGGCGATTGGATCGAGGTCGAGAGTGCGGGAACGGTCGCGAGCTTTGTCCGGCCACAGGCGATCGCGGTGATGGCTGAGATCGGAATCGATATCTCGGGCCACCGTTCAAAATCGCTTGACGAGTTTCTCGGTACGCCGTTCGACTATGTAATCACCGTCTGCGATCACGCGGGAGCGAATTGTCCTGTCTTTCCTGGCCCGGCCAAACGCATTCATTGGAGTTTTGACGATCCGGCTGAGGCTGAGGGAAGTGATGACGACGTCCTGGCCGTATTTCGACGCGTGCGGGATGAGATAAGAGATAAACTCGTCTCGTTTGCGAAAGAGAATTCGTGACTGAATTTTTTGTTCTTGTTTCGAGTTTGCTTCGTGCGTTCCGTGGTGAATATTCTCTTTTAGCCGCGGAATACACGGAAAAACTGATAGCAAGGACTTACGTTTTTCCCGGACGCTAGTTGTCTTTTTTACCAGCCGGGTCTGCCGCAGGTCTATTTGCAGCATTGGCCGGAGCTACCGGGTCCTTGCCGGTCGCCTTTACGGCGTCAACCTCGGGGCTCTTGTTGGTCATTTTCCATTCGCCATTTTCCTTAACGAATTCGATCTTGATGCCATTCGGGAATTTATCGGCACGTATCTCGGCAACTGCCTTGTCGCCGGTGATGACCTCATTTCGGGCCTCGCAGATATTTCCGGTGATGGCGTCGTCCTCGAGATATTTCATTAGCGATTTGATCTTCTCTTCCTTCATTCCGTCCTCGAAGTACTTCAGCGTGTCCGCCGAGTAGGCTTTTCGAATGCCGGCCTCGTCCTTTTTGGCCCACGCTTCGCAATATGCTTTGAACACAGGTGATACAGTCGGGGCCGCGTTGGTTACTTCGTCTTTGGCGGGTTTGTTAGCGTTCGCTGTATTCGCCAGGGCATTGTTCGCGGGCGTATTATTAGCTGCGCCGCCGCAGCCGAACGAGAGAAGAGATACTAGAAACAGAGAAGAAAAAACAAAAATTCGTGCTGTCATAACAGAAACGTCTCCTAACTTTTCGAATTCCTGAGTATAATAAATTTAGGTACGATGAACAAAACTGCCCAAGTTGAATTGCACCGCCTCTTCCTGGTCGAAGGCCTTCCCGAGCCTCTAACACCGGCCAGCAGCCATCTTCAAATATTCGATAATTACATTGTGAACACGCGTCTCCGGCTTCGGCAGATCCGCGATCCTTATTCGCAGAAATGGACCCGAGTTTTGCAGCAGCGTTTTCCCGTGATCGAGGAGCACGGAACGGTCACAAAGCTCGCCGAAATATATCTAAATGACGCTGAATACGCTGCGTTTGAGAGATTTGCAGGCAGGGAAATACGCAAGAACCGCTATTTTCAAGAGATCGATCGTGTATCAGTGGCTTTCGATGTTTTTCTCGGGCTTCTGCAGGGATTGAATACTGCTCGCGTTGATTTCGAAACCAAAGAGGCGATGGAGAACTATCTTCCACCGCCATTCTTTATTTTTGAAGTCTCGAATGACCCGTTCTTTGCGGGTGAGAATCTGGTGACGAAAAAATTTGCGGAAGTGCAGAACGAGGTTGCGAAGGTAGGTTATTCGGCTCGTTAATTTTTGTCAGTTTCGGTTGGCGTTACTGCTATAATCTAGAAGGATGCAGAATAACTTTACAGCAGTTATTAGACGGGACGGAGACTGGTGGATCGGCTGGGTCGAAGAGGTTCCGGGCGTCAATTGTCAGGAAGCTACTCGTTCGGACCTACTAAACAGTCTCAAAGTGACGCTGGCGGAAGCGATAGAATTTAACCGGGCAGATGCCCGTAGACTGGCAGGGTTTAATTTCGAAGAAGAACTTATTTCAGTATGAAACGTCGCGACCGGTTGCGGCATTTAAGAGAATACGGCTGCGAGCTTTTGCGGGAGGGGGCCAGTCATTCCTGGTGGCACAATCAGCTCTTGAATATGCCATCCGCCGTTCCTCGTCATACTGAAATAAACGAAAATCTCGTCCCCAAGATCTGTAAGGATCTGGGAGTTCCAAAGCCCCAAAAGTAACAGTTACTGCTTCCTCGGCGCCATCGCTACCGCACTCTCAAGCGAATTCCATATCTGTAGATAAATTTTCGTCTCACGCGGGATCAGTTCGCGCCAGTTATCGCCGCCGCGGTTAATGTATCCGGGGAGCTTTGCTGGGTTGGAATTGTATCCAGCGGCCATCAGATGTTCCTGCGTGGCGATGCCGGTAATCAGTGCGTTCGAAATGGTTGGGCTCGCGGCGAGATCGTTCCAGGTCATCTGCATATAGAGCAGCATTGCCTGCGTCGCGTTGACGTGGTTACGCATTCCCTCGACAAAGTCGGGCATCAGAGCCGCATTCGGAAAGCGTGCGCGGACCATACGATATGTTGGCCCGATCATCTGTACCATGCCGCCAGCTCCGGCAGAACTTACGGAATAGCGATAGGTCTGGCCTTCATTCAACGCATAGAGCGTGAAGATGTCGTTGTAGATATTTGGATGAAATTCGGTGCGAAAACGCAGATGATCGACGTGTTCGACAGTCGATAAACGTTCGGCGATGTCGGCGACCTTGGGCTGGATGAAATAGCCCTTGTTTCGCAGTTGGTCGCGGGCGATCTCAACGACATTGTGGACGTAGAATCGTCCGGCACTTACGACTTCTGGAGTGACCAGGCCAGGATGGGTCGACGTGTAATACGCCATTTCCTGATAGACGCCGCGATTTTCTCTCGGGTACTGGACGACTAGCGGCAGATAAGGTTCGCCGTTCATGTCCTTTATTACAACGGGCGTGTTGACGCCATTTCCGCGGATGGTGCGGCTCGTGACCTGTTTTCCCGCGGCTGACATAAGCATCGTCATTATGTCGGGCATCAGGAATTGGTCTTTTGTCATCACGACCGAATCGACGCGTTTATCTTTCGTGTCGTAATACGCTATGCGAATGATGCTCGTGAAAAGGACAGGTTCTGACGAAGCAGTCGTCAGCGGTTTCGTTTGAAGATAGCGTTTTGCCTCGGCCATCTTTGACTTGATCTGAGAAAAGCTGAGGCCCTTGTATGTGAGATTGCTCGCGAGATTTGGCTGGCTCTGGCCGACGATGATCGGCGTCGGCGAAACGCGTGGCTGTACATACTGCATCGGCGTCGGCGCCGGTATTCTCGCGGGCTGGGTAACGGGCAGCGGCATAGTATTTGTGACTATGACTCTTTCTGTACGAACCGAGGTATTCGACTGTGCAAAGCTCGAAACTACTAAGACGGCGGTGATGGCGAGGCCGAATAAAACGCGTTTTTTCATAATACTTTCGCGGAGAGCTGCTTTAGAATTGTCCGATTTCGAAGCGACTGTAGGCTGACTCACGTATAAGATTCTCGCAAACCTTAAGCAGTTGTCAATAGTTTTCAGAAAAATTATTGGATATACAATTTTTGCTTATGGATATTTAACGGTTGTTTAGTCTTTCTGCATAAGGTATAACTATGTGTTTGCTGGTGTTTACGGCATAAAGTCCCTATGAAGCAACTCTTTGGAACAGATGGAATTCGCGGCCTGGCAGGTGAATTTCCGTTGGATGAAAAGACGGTTCGGATAATCGGAGCGTCGCTCGCACGTCAATTTCGCGAAAAGCTCGGTCGCGATCCGAAGTTCGTCTCCGGCCGCGATACGCGCGAATCGGGTAGCTGGATCGAAGCCGCATTCAGAGCCGGTGCGATCGCCGAAAATGCTGTTTGCAAATCGGCGGGCGTGATTACGACACCGGGAGTTGCTTATTTGACGAAAGCATTCGATTTTGATGCGGGAATTGTTATCAGTGCCTCGCACAATCCATTCGAAGACAATGGCATAAAGATATTTTTGCCGACGGGAAGCAAGATCGACGAAGCGACGGAAAGGCTGATCGAGCGGGACATTTATGGTGAAAGATCTCCGGAACTCATTGCAGTTCCTGCCGCCGATCCGGATGCCGAAGCAAAGTTTCGTCTCGCCTATGCCACATACCTGAGCGAGGCCGCGAGCCACATAAAGCTCAATCATTACAAGATCGTCATTGACTGTGCTAACGGCGCCGCGTCCGATTTTGCTCCGCGTGTTTTCAACAAGTTCGGCGGCGGCGTGGTCATTATGAACAACGAGCCCGACGGCCGCAATATCAATGCGAACTGCGGTTCGCTTCATCTCGAACATCTACAAGCGAGAGTTTTAGAGGAAAAGGCGGACATCGGCGTGGCTTTTGACGGCGATGCAGACCGTGCTTTGTTCGTTGATGCGAACGGCAAGGTCGTCGATGGTGACGCGACGCTATGGATCATGGCCCGGCATTTGAAGGCGAATGGAAAGCTCGCGAATTCCACCGTCGTCGCTACCGTGATGAGCAATATAGGGCTTGAGATCGCGCTTAATGAAAAAGGAATTACCCTTTTACGAGCAAGCGTCGGCGACAAATATGTTCTCGAAAAGCTAATCGAAACAGGAACCGAGGTCGGTGGTGAGCAGTCGGGCCATATTATTTTCCCCGGAATAAGCCTTGTCGGCGATGGCATGATGACGGCTCTGCTCTTGTTCCGGTCGCTGAGCGAACGCGGCGTGTCGCTCTCCCACGCGGCCAAAGAATTTGTTGCGTACCCACAAATATTGCTGAACGTAAAGGTTGGCGAAAAGCGGCCTTTCGACGAAGTTACGGAAATCGTCGAGGCGGCGAAGATAGTCGAAGACGAGTTGCATGGCGAAGGCCGCTTACTGCTGCGATACTCCGGCACCGAAAACCTCGCCCGCGTGATGATCGAGGGCAAAGATCAGGCTTCGATCGAGGATCAGGCAAAGCGTCTGGCTAGCGTCATTGGGAGTGCTCTCGGATGAACCCGCAAACGCTAAGGATCGAGCTTACCGGCCAGCCAACGGCCTACGAGATTGTCATTGGCCACGATCTGCTCGCGACGAGCGGCAAATGGGCACGAAAATGCCTCGGAAATGGTGCCGGCAAGATCGTCGTTATTTCAAATCCTACCGTTTTTAAGCTCTACGGAAGCACGGTTTGCGATAGTCTTTGCGAGTCGGGATTTGCTGTCACCAATTTCCTTATGAAGGACGGTGAGCAGCACAAAAGCCTCAAAACCGCCGAACAAGCTCTGAAACTCATCTCAGAATCCGGATTAACCCGCACCGATGCGATCGTTGCTCTCGGTGGCGGCGTTGTCGGTGATATGGCGGGTTTTGCGTCGGCAATTTACCTTCGCGGGCTGGCGTTTTTGCAAATACCGACGACGCTGCTTTCGATGATCGATTCGTCGGTCGGCGGCAAGACCGGTGTGAATTCACCGTTCGGCAAGAACCTGATCGGTTCGTTTCATCAGCCGTCCGGCGTTCTGATCGATCCCGCTGTGCTGAAAACCTTGCCTCTTCGTGAAATCACCGCCGGGCTTTGCGAAATGGTCAAACACGGAGCGATCGCCGGAAAGCCGCTGCTCACGCAAACACAGAACTTGCTCGCGAATTTTCCGGTCAAAACTTTTGCCGAAAATCAGGAAAACGAAAATTTCAGATCTGAAATTTCAAATTTGATAGCGGCCAACGTTGCGTTCAAGGCCAAAATCGTAGCGGGCGACGAGCGTGAATCTTCCGGTCGCGTCGACGGTAAGTCCAGGAAAATACTCAACTTCGGCCACACGCTTGCCCATGCTCTCGAAAAGGTCACGAACTATAGATACTTCAAGCACGGCGAGGCTGTCGGGTATGGAATTTTGTTTGCTGCGGAGCTTTCGAAATCTCTTGCTTTGTATGATGAAAAAGATGTAAAATTGTTGAACGACGTTGTGCAGTCGGTCGGCTCCTTGCCGCCGCTTGCAAATATCGACGGAGACAAAGTTTTTGAGGCCTTCAAATTCGACAAGAAACATCTGTCCGGTTCGCTCCAGATGATCCTGCTTAAGGGGATTGGCAAACCGGTGATCTTGACCGAAAAAGACATCCCTCGCCGGACGGTGCAAAAAGTCCTCAAAAAGCTGCTGCAAAAATGGGCCTGATATTTGGCTGCGTCTTTTACAGGAGTTACCGAAATGAACGAAAAGATCAGAGACCGGGAGTCCGAGCGCGGAAGCGCCGGAACGAAATTTGCTATTACGATGGTTGTTATCCTGCTTGTCGCAAACGCAGGTTATAACTACGTGCCGATCGCGTACGAAGCCGAAAGCGTGAAAAGCGAGATGTCAACCGCGGTGCTGCAGGGCCTCGCGACACCGGGCAAACTCAGCCCGGTGGACAACGTGAAGGCCAGAATTCAGCGGGCGTTTGTTATCAACCACGTTCCAGAAAATGCCATCCTTGACGTGAAACAGGCCGGAAACGCTGTAACGGCTCGTGTCGCATATTCAAAGGAAGTCGGTATCTTGCCGTTCGGTATCTACAATTATATTTACGTTTTCGACCACACAGCGACGCCAAGCGGATTTCTGCTTGAGCAGGGTAAAACAGAAGCAAAAGTGGCCGCTAAATAGCAGCCGCGGCGAGAGCCTGTTGTATTTTCAGCGGCTGGATCTGGATCAAACCTTCGGGTGCGTCCGCAAGCCACGTGCTGGGACAGACACCACAAGTAGTACATTTTTCAACGGCCGGGCATGGCAGGCTTGAGAGCGACTCGAGAGCCTTATCGTGCTCGGTCTTTAAGAATTCAAACGACAATCCTGAGTCGACGATCGTCCACGGAAGAAATTCTTCGTAGCTGCGATCACGCGAAGTATGGAAGGCAGGATCGGTATTTGTCTCACGCAGGGCACGATTGAGATCGCCGTGACGGGCAGCAGCATCGATCACCTTTGAAATATTACGGTCGCCCGATGAGTAAAGAGCCTGCTCGTGAGCAATGCGGGCCGACATGTATCGAACCTCGACATTCGGGATCTTGCTCAGCCCTTTTGAGACATATTTAATGCGCCGTTTCAGCTCGCGTTCTTCGCAGATCGCATCCCACTGAAGCGGCGTATTCGGTTTTGGCACAAAGCCGTTGAGCGACGGAATGATCTTCCCCGCACGGCCGAATTTCTTTCCGGCCTCTAGCATTCTGTCTTTTATACGCTCCACCAGTACGAACATCTCATCGAGATCTTCGTCCGTTTCGGTCGGCAGGCCGACCATCATGTAGAGTTTGATGGTGAGCATTCCGCGATCGAAAACCGCTCCGCAGATATCGACGATCTCGTCGTTGGTCAGATTTTTGTTGACCACGCGGCGAAGGCGATCCGAGCCTGTTTCCGGAGCGACGGCGATCTGCTGGTCACGGGATTCGACGAGAGCGTCGAGCAGTTCGTCCGAGATCTGATCGAGACGAAGGCTTGAAACCGAAATGCGGTAATCCATCGCCCTCAATTCCCGCAGAATCGTCGATATCTCAGGATGATCGCAGACAGCAGTGGAAACGAGGCCGATCTTGTTCGTTTTCGAACGCCATTCCCTCGCTTTTTCTAAGATGTCTTTGGCCGGCACGACACGCGGCGGATAGTAGTTGTATCCAGCCCAGCAAAAACGACAGCCCTGCGAGCATCCACGCGATATTTCAACCAAAAGGCGGTCGCCCATCTCGGCTCCCGGCGACCAAATCGCGGTCGATGGACAAAATGTATCCTGATTCAAGAGAAAGTCGGCAAGCTCGGTCTCGCCGCGTTTGAGGGCACGACGCAAGGTTCCTTCCTTCGGATTTACCGAAGCGACCGCACGGCCGACACGCTTTGGAACGCCTTTTTTATTTGGTACGTAGTCGAAGGCAGTGCCGTCTTCGTTGTAGATAACGTCGTAAAACGACGGGACATAAAATCCGCGTCCGATCCTTGCGAGAGCGATCAGAATTTCTTCTTTCGACTCGTTTTCGACGATCGCATCTACGAGCTGAAACGCAAGGATCTCGCCTTCCCCGACGGCGATCACGTCGGTAAAATCGGCTATCGGCTCGGGATTTAAGAACGAAGCTGCTCCGCCCATGATGACGAGTGGATGTCCGTCGTGGCGTTCTTCTGCCCAAACGGGAATGTCGGCGAGCTGGAGCATTTTCGCCATGTTCAGGTAGTCGGTCTCGAATGATATCGAGAACGCGACGACATCAAAACTCTTGACCCGCGACTGAGTTTCGAGCGACATGAGCGGCGTGCCGGTCTTATCGTACTCAGCCATTTCGGCCTTGTCAGGCAGGAAAACACGCTCGCAAACGACGTCCGGTATCGAATTGAAAAGCTCATACATCGTATGCAGGCCAAGATTCGCCATGCCGATCGCGTGCGTATTCGGATAGCAAAGAGCAATGCGAAGCCCGCCACGCTGCGACACAATGTAGCCTTCCTCAGCGGCGAGCTTCTTTTTATAACTTTCGATAATGCGTTTGCTCATTAGTAGTCGAGGGTGAGCATCCTGCTCGCCCTTAGCCAAACGTACAGTCTAGCACGACATCATCCGTTCTACACGGAGTTCGTGCGAGCCTAAAAAGCAGAAAGGGAGAGCTAGATGCTCACCTTCCAGTCTTATTTTTTCTTTTCGGATTTCGGATCTACCTTCGGCATCAACACAAAAGGCCGGTGCTGGACCGTGAATGCTTTATCATCGAACGTTCCATCGCCGTCGACGTCAACCTTTACTTCCAGCTTGTATTTCTTGCCGGGTTCATGTTTTTCGGCGAGATCGTAGGACAGGGAATACTGGCTGCGGAGCAGGGAATTGATGTTGTTCAGGTATCCGGGAACTTCGCCTTCGAAGGTCATTGGGTAATGCACTCCGCCTGATTCCTTGGCGAATGTGTTCATCGTGTTTTGCGCCTGCAGGAACGTTAGGCGTCCGGGCATTCCGGTGAGGCTGTCTGTGGCACCGAGATACTGTTCGTATTTCTTATAGAAGAGATTTCCCGTGCTGATGATGTAGATCGGCACGCCGGCTTCCTGGATAATGCGTCGGACCTGATCGTAATTGATCTTGCTGAATGTATCGATTCCCGATGCGACGAGAATGATCGCACGGCGTTTGGATTTCACGTCCTGAATGCCGCCGTACATCGCCTTTTCCTTATCGGAGTTCTCGAGAACCACGGAATCGCCGACGCCGCCGATAAGGGCAAATTTTAATGCGTCGAACAAGTTATTCTCGCGAAACGCCGGGCGGTTTCTGAACAGCAGATCGACCGTCTGACTCAGCCGGGCCGGATCGTTCGTGAAATCCGTGATCGGCGTCGGCCTCAGGTCGAAAGCGATGACGGACGCATAATCATTGGGCGGCTTGATGAATCGCGAGAGGAAATAGGCGACCGGTTTGATCACTTCGTTTGCACCCGGCTCAAAATAACCGCCGGCGGCCGAACCAAAAAGCTCGGACCATTTGCTGTACTCGACTACGAGCGAAACCGTGATCGGTGCTTCCGGCGTAGCGAAGCTCGAAACGGTTTGCTTAATGCCGTTCTCGAAGATCGCGAAATTCTCCTTTTTCAAACCGCTGATGATCTGACCGCTCTTTTTGTTGATGACGACAGCATCGACGTTTACGATGTTTGCCTCTATCTTTTCAACGGTTGGGTCGATGATCGCGTTCTTTTCTTCCTCCAGCCGTTTTTTCTCTTCCTCAGCTTTTTTGCGTTCTTCCTCGGTCATAGGGACCGGACGCTGATTTTTCTTGCCGGTCTCGGTTGGCGGCGTACCTTTTTGCGGCTTTGACTGGGCAAAAAGGGGTGATAAGCCAGCGTTCGTTGATAACGCGACCGCCATCAAAAACGCGAACCCGATATTACGAAGAGGTTTGTTAGTCATAGTCTTAGTTGTGCCTACGATGTTAGATACCGATTGTCCGCTTTTAGTTGGTCAAAAGCAATAAATCGAGCGCGTACGGCTATTTATGTGCAATAATTCGCATGTCTCAATAACATCTGAACGCGACCGATCGAATGCGAATATTCACCTTGATGCTCATTCTGACTACGACCCTGTTTGGCGTCGCGTTTGGAATGTCTGACACGTTGGCGGTATTCGAGCGTTACAGCGAGGACGATGGGCTGTCGCAGAATACGGTCACCGCTATTCGCGAGGATCGCAAAGGCTTTCTCTGGGTTGGCACGATCAATGGGTTAAACCGCTTCGACGGTTATCGCTTTGCTGTATATAAAAGTGACCCGCGAGAACCGCATTCGATCGCGAATAATTACATAACGGCGATCATCGAGACACGAAGCGGCGTGCTCTGGGTCGGTACCAACAAAGGGCTCAGCAGATTCGATCCGTCGATTGATGGCTTTCGCTCGTTTACGAACGACGCGAATGATCCGAATAGTCTCGGCAATGACGAAGTTCGGACACTTTACGAGGACCGTGCGGGAGATCTATGGGTCGGGACCGAGGGCGGTATTCACAAGTTTAATGCGGACGCGGATAACTTTACGAACTACGATTCGGCGGTGTTTTCGACGCGAGGATTTCGGGGCATCACGGAGGATCTTAACGGCGGATTTTGGGTCGGAGCGGCTAATGGGCTTACAAAATTCGACCGGCAAACCGGCAGCGTTATCAAGCATTTTCCCGCCGATTCTAAAAATCCGAAAAGCATGATCACCAAACCCGTTCGAGCGATGATTACCGATCGAACCGGAATGCTCTGGGTCGGAGCGCTCGACGGCGGCTTGACCAGATTCGATCCGACGACCGAAGCATTCTCGCGTTATGTTGCCGACGCCGACCGACAGGGCAGCCTGAGTGACAACGGAGTTCGCTCGATGTGCGAGACCAGCGACGGCTCGATCTGGATCGGAACGGGAACGGCGTTAGACCGCTACTCGGCCGAAAAGGATGAATTTGTGCATTTCCGCCATGACCCTAAAAATATACGAAGCCTCGGCGAAGGCGATATTCCGACGATCGCCGACGGACGTAACGGACAGTTGTGGGTCGGTACGTCGGTCGGCGGGCTGAGCAAGTTGAACCGGAAAGCCGATCGATTTGAGAGATTTCGGCATAATCCCGACGATGCCAATTCGCTCACCGACGATTACTACATTCATTCGATCCTGGAAGACGAGAATCGCGTTGTCTGGATCGCGACGCAACGTGGCGGGCTAAATAAGCTCGATCTTGCGACGGGCCGTTTTAGTGTCGTAAAAACGCTCGGCGATCCTAAAGAAAACTCCGCGGTAGCCCTGGTTTCGGCGATCTTGCAGAACCGTGCGGGCGAATTTTGGCTTGGTACGCCGCTTAAGGGGCTGCTAAATCTCGACCGCGGCAACGGGCAATTCAAGGCTTACGCAAACGATCCTAAAAACCCAAACGAGCTTCCGGGATATCTGATCTACAGCATTACCGAAGACAGTTCCGGGCTTTTGTGGCTAGGGACTGGAAAAGGCCTGCACAGATTCGAACCGTCGACCGGGAAGTTTAAGCTCTATCCGTTTGGGGCTAATGGACTCACGGGGCAATCGGTTTGGTGTGTTTTTGCGGACAGCAGAGACGCTATTTGGGTCAGTACAAATTTAGGCCTGCATAAATTCGATCCTTTGGCTGAGAGCTCAACGTATTTCAAGCCGGCTCTAAACGATCCGAAAACGCTTCGCCCGGGCGAGCAGATCGACTCGATCACCGAGGATAAGGACGGAAATCTTTGGATGGCATCGGACAACGGCCTCGTGAAGTTTGTTCGGGCGAGCGATACCTTCGAGCATTTTGGCGAAGGCGACGCCCTGCCGTCGAATAATATCGCCACGATTTTGATCGATGACTCGACGGGCGATCTATGGCTCGGCACGGGGAAAGGATTGGCTCGATTCGATCCCGATTCCAGGACGATCCGCACTTACGATGTCAGAGACGGCCTTTTGCACAGCGAGTTTACGCCAAGGGCGGCTTTTAAGAACCGGGCGGGCGAGATGTACTTCGGAGCGGTACGGGGGTTTGTGAAATTCGATCCGCGAGGTTTTTCGGAAAGTGAATACAAGCCGCCGGTCTATTTGTCGGACATCCGTATTCTTGAGCAGAGCGCACGATTTCGGCAAAACATCTCGGAGTTGAAGGAATTTGATGTTTCCTGGCAGCAGAATGTCGTGTCATTCGATTTTGCCGCACTCGACCTGACGGACCCCGGGAAATTGCGTTATCAGTGGAAGCTCGACGGTTTCGACGAAAACTGGATAAATGGCGGCACGAGGCGGACAGCAACGTATACAAATCTGCCCGGTGGCGAGTACGTTTTAAAGGTCAGGGCGACAAGCGTCGACGGAGTTTGGGGCGATGAGATGGTAAATCTGATCGTTCGCGTGCAGCCGCCTTTTTATCGGACATTTTGGTTCTGGCTGTTGGTCGCAGTTGTCGTCGGCATTCTGATCTTGCTGCTCTATCGTTATCGGATCGGACAACTGCAAGCGATCAGCGAGGCACAGACGCGGTTTACGCAGCAGCTCATCACATCGCAGGAGGCGGAGCGAAAACGTATCGCGGCCGAGCTACACGACGGCCTAGGCCAGAGTCTCGTTATAATCAAGAACCGGGCGATGCTCGGTATCAGCAAAGGTGAGGACAAAGAACGAGTCGCGAAAGAGTTGGGAAGTATCTCCGAGTCGGCATCACAGGCGCTCGACGAGGTTCGCGAGATCACGAACAACCTTCGCCCGCAGCTTCTCGACCGGTTGGGATTGACCAAGGCAATTGCCGCTATGCTCAAAAAGTACACAGGCGTTATCGATATTAAGAGCGACATCGACACGATCGACGGGATCTTCGCCGAGAACGAAGAGATCAGCATCTACCGCATAGTTCAGGAATCGATGAACAATACAATCAAGCATTCCAATGCCTCGACGGCTAAAGTTAAAATAAAGCGAATCGAAAACCGGGTTCTAGTCGAAATAAAGGACAACGGCAAAGGTTTCGATCCGCAGAGTCTACCGACTGAGAAACGCAGTTTCGGATTAACCGGTCTACGTGAAAGGGCTCAGCTTTTGGGCGGGGAATTGGTTATAGATTCCCAGATCGGCGTCGGGACAAAGGTAAGCGTGACGTTTCGGGTGACTGGAACGCAGGCGCCCTCGCCGCGGGCGCCGGTTCCTCCGGCGTGACGATGTTTAGTGTTCATCGAGTTGCTGAATTACCACGCTCGTCAGCGTCCCGAAGCGGACCGCTTGCAGGCGAGGGCGCCTGCGTTCCCGGCATTTAGTTTATGAACGAGATAACCATCATCATCGCGGACGACCATCCGATCGTGCGGCAGGGATTGCGGCAGGTGATCGAGGAAGATCGGCGTCTGCATGTAGTTGCCGAGGCCAACAATGGACGGGAGGCGATCGAGGCGATTGAAACTCATTCGCCGCACGTGACGATCCTCGATGTTGATATGCCGGTGATGAATGGCTTTGACGCCGCACGTGTTATTCGCGAAAAAGGGCTGAAAACCGGGATCATCTTCCTGACGATGCACCGTGATGAGGATATTTTCAATGAAGCCATCGACCTCGGAGCGAAAGGCTACGTTCTCAAAGACTCGGCCCTGACCGACATCATCGAGTGCATTAAAACGGTCGCCGCGAGCGAGCATTATGCGAGCCATGCACTCACTTCTTTTCTTATTAATCGCACCCGCCGGGCAATCGGCCTGACCGGAAAACAGCCGTCGATCACCGACCTCACCCCAACCGAACGCCGCGTTCTCAAGCTCATCGCCGAAAATCTCACCACAAAAGAGATCGGCGAACAGCTTTTCGTTAGTCCACGCACGGTCGAAAAACACCGCGAGAACATCTGCCAGAAACTCGGGCTGCAAGGAAGCCACTCCCTGCTGAAATTTGCCCTTTCGCAGAAATTCTGACTGGAGCAAGCGACTGGAGCGCAAGCATCCTGCTTGCGAGCGGTTGAAAACCGCTTAAGGCGTGCAGTTCAAATCAACTTGCAAAATTATCAGGGCCGTAACGCCGGCGACTGGAGCGCAGGCATCCTGCTTGCCAGCGGTTGAAAACCGCTTAAGGCGTGCGGTTTAAATCAACTCGCAAAATCATCACGGTCGTAACGCCGAGGAAGCCTCGGCGTTGGCAAGCGGGACGCTTGCGCTCCAGTCAGCCCTTCGCCCTTCCGATTATACGCGTTGATTTGATGTCGAGCGTCAGCACGCCGTCTTCGTCGATGTGGACAGCGTGGAATGCGATGGTTCTCGGGACCTGGATCTGGTGATGCCGGACGAATCGATTCGCTCGGATGACGCGATGCCTCCCACCCGTTTTCTGGAGCAGCGGGTAGGCGTGTTTTGTGACCTTGCTCGACGGAGCGATGCCGATCAGGCTGTTGACCTTGTCAAAAAGCAGAACGGCTTGCCCGGGCCGTCCCAATCTCTCAAAGGCATGAGCCCCAACCAAAATTTCGCCCTTCCGGTTCAGCGAGACATGCAGTTCCGATGAAACGTCCTTGGGCCCGATGGTGAATTCTTCCCAGTGTTTTATCATAATGTGAAACAGTGTATCATAGATAAGACGCAATGTCAAGAAAAAAATGACTTGAGCCGACTGGAGCGCAAGCATCCTTGCTTGCCAGCGGTTGAAAACCGCTCACGGCGTGCGGTTTAAATCAACTCGCAAAATTATCATGACCATAACAAGGCCGTCCTAGAAGTCTTCCTCTATCTAGTTAATAAATTGCCCTACAGCGGTTACGGATTGCATGGACGGGTCTGAACTGCCTGAATAGGTGGCGGATCAAAAGTCACATCGCCGGTTTCGAGTCCGCGTAGCGGACGGCAGCGTAAAGCCCAGGGCGTGAGCCCTGGGAAAGGGGCGTTTCATCGATCGAGCCCGCGAATGCGGGCGACAGA
>JBEBJB010000006.1:0-140935 GCA_040080065.1 Pyrinomonadaceae bacterium | reverse complement strand
GTGCAGACGTTGATCAATGCGCCGAATTATGGGTTGACGTTGACGGCGACGGCGACGATAACGGCGGTAGCACCGGGTGCGGGGGTTCCGCAGGGGACGGTGAACTTTAACGACGGGGCGACGCCGATCGCGGGTTGTCAGGGAGTGCCGGTGACGGCGCTTGGGTCGGCGGTTTGTACGACGACGCAGCTTCCGGCGGGTAATAACAAGGTCATACAGGCTGTTTACAGCGGCAACGCTAACTACAACGGCTCGAACGGCTCGGCCCTGCAGACGATCGGGAAGGCTCCGCTGAGCGTTGTGGCCTCAAGCCATACGGTGACGTATGGCGATGCGGCTCCGGCGGTGACGGCGGCGATCACGGGCTTTGTGCTGGGTGAGACGACGGCGGTGCTGACAGCTCAGCCGACGTGCTCGACGACCTATACACAGGGCTCGCCTGTTTCGGGTTCGCAGTATCCGACAACCTGTTCGGGCGGAGTCGCGACCAACTACAGCTTCAACTACACAGCCGGAACGGTCACGGTCAACAAGAAGGGCCTGACGGTGACGGCGGATAATAAGAGCCGTGCCTACGGAGCCGCTAATCCGGCCCTGACGGCGACGCTCTCGGGCTTTATCGCGGGTGACAATACCGCCAACAGCACGACCGGAACGGCGGGACTGTCAACGACAGCGACGGCCACCAGCCCGGCCGGCAGTTACCCGATCACGGCGACACTTGGAACGCTGGCGTCAGGCAACTACGCGTTCACGACCTTCACGAACGGCACACTGTCGGTCACGGCGGTCCAGCTGACCGTGACGGCGAATAACCAGACAAGAGTGTTCGGAGCCCCGAATCCGGCACTGACATACACGATAACCGGCTTTGCCAACGGAGAAGGAGCAGGAGTGCTGACCGGAACGCCGAACATCTCGACGACCGCTAACAGCACATCAGCTCCGGGAACCTACCCGATCACGGTCACGCAGGGAACGCTTGCATCGCCGAACTACACGTTCACAACCGTGAACGGAACACTGACGGTCACCCAGGCCGCAACCACCACGACGATCACCAACGCCGCCGCTCTTGGAGGCTCAACCGTGATCGGCCAATCCTACGCGGTCAACTGGTCGACCACTCCGGTCGCCCCGGCAACGGGAACACCGACCGGCAACGTCACCGTGGCAGACGGCACGGGAGCAACCTGTACGGCGGCAGTCGCGGCCGGCACATGCACGCTGACCTCGACGACGCTCGGAGTGAAGTCCATCACGGCGACCTATGCCGGCGATGCGAACTTCGCGGGCAGCACCTCACCGGCCGTTCCGCATAACGTGGTCATCGGGCTGACCGGCAACGTCAAACAGTTCATCGCCTTCGGCACGAACACAAACCTCGCGGGCGTGACCCTCACCATTACCGGAAGTGCGAACGCACAGACGACAACCGACGCGAGCGGCAACTACTCGTTCGGCGTCGTCGCCGCGGGCGGCAGCTACGTCATCACCCCAACCGGCCTCGGCAAGGCGTACGAAGCCACAAGCAGAACGTACACCAACGTCAACGGCAACATCTCGGGTGCGAACTTCATCGCCTATGACGTGCCGGGCCCGAACGCCATCCCGAGAAGTGCAAGGGTCTCGAGCCAGATCGCCACGCAGGGCCAGCCGGTAACGGTACCGGTCCTGATGACGACCAGCGGCGTCGAGGTCAGGGTCGGCTTCACGATCGAATACCCAGTGGGAGCACTCGGAATCCCGGCCGTGACATGCGGCACGGGAACGCCGGGCTGCACGCTCGCGATCGATAACTCGCTCGCCGGCAAGGTCGGCATCACGATCACCCCGACGGCCGTGCTGCCTCCGGGAACGAGAGAGATCGCGAGGGTCACTTTCCCGACCTTTGCCAGCCCGGCAACGAGTGCGGCGATCCGCTTCGGCGACTTCCCGACGGCGAAAGACGTGAGAAACGCCGAAAACAACCCGCTGCCGATGCTCTTCTGGACCGACGGCCTCGTCTCCTTCACCGGCGGCACCCTGCTCGACGGAGCGACGATCAGCGGAAGAGTCCTAACCGCCAACGGCCAGGGCCTCAGAAACGCGACTGTCACCATAATCGACACCGCCGGCACAAGGCGAACCACCGTAACCAGCTCCTTCGGAGCCTACCAATTCGAAGGCCTCGAAGTCGGCAGAGACTACCTCCTGACCGTCTCAAGCAAACGCTACCGATTCGCATCACGAATTGTTAGCCTTATGGATAACATGAGCGATGTACATCTGATGGGACTGGAATAAGGAACTCATTCCGTTCCTAAGCTAAAAACAAAAGAGCTGCCCGGACATAGTTCCGGGCAGCTTTTGTTTTCCCTAGTGGCGATCTGGAACGCTCAGATCAGCATAGCTTGCTCCGCGCGGCGGACAGCTTCGAGGCGTGTGTGTGCTCCGAGCTTCTTCAGGATATGTTGGATGTGATTGTTAGCGGTCGTTCGGCTGATGAACAACGCTTCGGCGATCTTTGGCGTTGTTTCACCACGCGAAAGATGGCGAAGTATTTCGGTTTCACGCTGTGTAAGCTTGGCAAAATTCGTCGGGGCTCGTTTTGCCGTGAGGATCTCAGTGACGTTTACAGTCGATAGACTGGTTTCATTCACGACAAAATCACGAACCAGCAGTTCGAACCGTTTTTGCAGATCCGCCGGGCGCGCGATGTGTATCGTGTATCGCGGCATCGTCCCGACTGCCTCAATCATTAGAACGGAGACGTTGCACCACTGGCGTTTACCGTTCGCGTTGACCTGGATCTCATAGCTCCTGATAGGTTGATGTTCTCTCGCCTGATGTTGGATCGTGCATTCCATGCTGCACGCTCTGCCGCACTCATCGACACCCTGCACAACCTCGGAACAAAAACGGCCGGTCGCGTCTGATTCCGACAAGCCGAAAAGCTGGGTGGCTGACGCATTCCAGGCAACGACCAGCCCATTCGAATCGAGCGCAAACGTCGGATCGTTCGTTCCTTCAACGAGTCGTTTAACTTCACTAAGCCTCATTTGGTCAATGTAATCATAAAAATGATTTGAAGTAATTATTGTTCGGATACGCGATAAAGACAAACATAGAAGCGGAGAAAAATATCTGAATTGTGGACACTGCCGATGGTTTTCTCAAAAAGTACCGGATATGGCATTAAGGCTCTGGCCTATTTGGCTCGTCAGACCGATCTCAGGGTTTGTGGCCTGAACGAGATCGCCGCCGGCGAGAAGATCCCTTCGGAATATTTGAGAAAACTACTTGCCGAGCTACGCCGCCACCGTATGGTGCGGTCCGCGAAAGGTATTCACGGCGGCTACATACTGGCACAGCCTCCGCAGGATATTACGCTTTGGGATGTTTTTAACGTGCTCGATCAGGATCCATATCTTGATGAATGCGTGCTCTGCCAAGCACGGGACGAAGATCCGGCATGCCCGTTCTGTTCCGAGTGGAAACGAATCAGAGAAGATCTGATGACACACCTTAAAGGAAAAACTATCGCCGATTTCGCGATGTATACGGCAAAGGAGCCGACCCAATGACACTGACATGGATCGCGATCATCGCAAGTCTGCTCATGGGCAGTTCGGCGGCGCTGATATTTATTTTTGCGGCGAAGCAGGATTATTTTCGCGACATCGAAGACACAAAATATCAGGTTTTTTGGTCGGACATAGAGGAACTCGTAAACGAAGTCGAGGAGGAAAAACAAAAATGAGCGATAAACACGACGCTCACAATCAGGTGGAAAGCAGCGAGCCGATGACGCGGCGCAAGGTGTTGGCGTGGCTAACGAGCATGGGAATACTTGGCTCCGGCATCGTGACGATCTTTTCAAATCTGGTGTTTATTAAGCCGCGCGCCACCTACGGTCAACCGAGCCGCTTCAGCATTGGTACGCCGGAGAAATTTCCTCCGGGAACGCGTATCGCTCTTGGAGCACAAAAGGTGGCAGTTGTTCGCGAAGGCGACAAGATGGCGGCGATCTCGATCACCTGTACGCACCTCGGCTGCATCGTCGGCGTCGCCGATACCGGCTTTGCTTGCCCATGTCACGGATCTCGTTTCGACCAGGACGGAAACGTCACCGGCGGACCGGCACCTAAGCCGCTGCCGTGGTTCGAACTAACGCTTGCACCGAACGGTGAACTCGAGATTGATAAAGGCAAAGAGATCACTGCCGGCAAATGGTTTACAGTATGAGCGACCAAACCCCTACAAAGAACATTTTGAGCGTGATTCGGAAAATGCCGATGGCCGTTTGGTCGTCCGTATTCCGACACAACCTGCCACACACCGATCTGGGCCGTTCGCAGACGAGCTTTACAAACTTCTTTCTGCATATACACCCGGTCAAAGTGCACAAGAACACGCTGAAGCCCTGGTTCACGATGGGCCTCGGGCTGATGAGCATGTTTTTATTTCTGATCCTGACGGTCTCAGGCGTTTTGCTGATGTTCTACTACGTACCGTCTACTACGCAGGCATACGACCGCATGCTCGACCTTAGAGGGTCGGTCGCTTTCGGCGTGTTTCTTAGGAATATGCACCGCTGGTCGGCCCACGGAATGGTCGCGGTTGTCTTTTTGCACATGTGCCGCGTGTTCTTTACGGCGTCGTACAAAAAGCCGCGCGAGTTCAACTGGGTCATCGGTGTGATGCTGTTCCTGCTCACGCTGTTCCTGAGCTTTACCGGATATCTGCTGCCGTGGGACCAGTTGGCATTCTGGGCGATCACGGTCGGTACGGCGATCGCCGGCTACGCTCCAGTTTTCGGGAATGAGATCCGTTTTCTGCTGCTCGGCGATACGACAGTCGGACAAGAGGCGTTGCTTCGATTCTACGTGCTTCATGTTGCGGTCCTGCCGCTCGCGATGACGCTGCTGATCGCGATCCATTTCTGGCGCATCCGAAAGGACGGCGGCCTGTCGCGGCCTGAAACCGCAGACATCGTAGAACCCATTGCGGTCTCAACATCCGTACCCGCTAACGCGCCGGCTTTAGCCGGTGACGACGGCATTAACATCATCGAGAAAAAACGCTACGGGGTTCAGGGCCTCGTCCGCGGCCCGTTCACCAAGGTCGGGAATGTCCCGGACAACTCCGTGTATAGCTGGCCCAATCTGCTGCTCGCCGAGCTATTTGTTTTCATCCTGACGATCCTCGGCATCCTTGTTGTTTCCTATTTCTTCAATGCGCCGCTTGAGGAACCGGTGAACGTATTGCATCCGCCAAATCCTGCTAAAGCTCCGTGGTATTTCCTCGGATTACAGGAGATGGTTAGCTACTCAGCCTTCTGGGGCGGCGTCGGAATTCCTGGTATCGAGGTGCTTATTTTGCTGGCGTTGCCATATTTTGATCGCGGAAAGAAAGGCATCGGGGTTTGGTTTTCCCGTGAGCGACTGCTCGCGAACACGCTTTTCGCGACGTTCGTCGTGGTTAACATCATTCTGATCATCATCGGAACATTTTTTAGAGGCCAGAATTGGGAGTTTGTGTCGCCGTTCTAGCGGGGACAAAGGATAAGTTGTATGAAGACGCGATTATCACTGGCAATTGCAAGTATCACGATCCTGGTCGTGCATGGCTTGGTGTTTTACCAGCAGTTTTTCCATAAGTGGGAAAATTATCAGACCTCATATTTCGATCAGGCTCGAACACTGGCCAAGACGGACGCCGAGCGCGAGGTGCTCGCCGACCGCAAACCAAAGATCGAACAGATCATCGTCACGCAATTCGGCACCGACCGAGTCGACCGCTGCACAACATGCCATATCGGTTCGGACGATCCGCGATTCAAGGACGCTCCGCATCCATATAAAGGCCATCCGTTCACAGAGGAAATGGGCGACAAACAGGCTGACGGCAAGTTCGAACGGCGTCATAAGTTCGCGGACATGGGCTGTACCGTCTGCCATGAAGGCCAGGGCCGCGGGCTCGAGGAATTCTACGCTCACGGTGAGGACGAATTCTGGACCGAGCCGATGACGGGTTATGTCACGCAAGAGAATTGGCGAGCGGATTTCAAAGACAAGCTGAAGGGCAAAGACTTCATGCAAGCCAACTGTGCTCAGTGTCATACCGAAAAGGATTTTAAAGGCACGCCTGCCGTGAACAAGGGCCGCGAACTTTTCATTCAAAAAAACTGCTACGGCTGCCACCGCATCGAGGGCATTTCGAACGGCACGCTCGGTCCCGATCTGACCGAAGTCGGCAAAAAATGGAAGGTCGATTATTTGTGGGAATCGATCGTTGATCCACGGGCAAACAGCCAGACGTCGTTCATGCCGAAGTTCAATCTTACTGACGAAGAAGTTCGCTCGCTCGTCATTTTCCTGAAGAGCCGACGTGGATTTAACTATGCCGAAACAACACTCGACCGCTACAGAGCAACGCTCGGTAAAGGTCCAGGTACACCGTCACCGGTCGCCTCGGGTACCGTCCCGGTCACTGCTTCGGTCGCAAGCGGCGCACAGCTGATAGCGGATCGAGCGTGTGTCGCGTGCCACAAACTCGGCGATAAAGACGGCGGCATTGCACCTGATCTGTCATTCGAGGGATTGATGAAAGACGACAAGTGGATGATCGCTCACTTCAAGGATCCAAGATCGGTCGTTCCGGACTCGATCATGCCAACGTTTTCATTCAGCGATGCGGATTTTCAGTCGATGACGACATATTTGTCTGGCTTGAAAACTCCGCCGGCTCTAACAGAACCGAAACAGATCTACGAGAACCTGTGCATGCGCTGCCACGGTGATAAAGGCGATGGTCATGGAATGATCGCGACCTATCTCGATCCGTATCCGCGTGATTTTACCAATGTAGGATTCATGAGCAGCAAGACTGACGAGCGACTCGCGATGTCGATCAAGGACGGCGTGGGCGGCACGTCAATGCCAGCATGGGGCAAGGTGCTCAATGACGAGCAGATCAAGGGAGTGCTCGCTTACATTAATCAGAATTTCACGAAAGAAGTCCGGCGTGAGATCAAACCGCGTGACGTCCCCGAGCAGAATCCGGTGGCAGTGTCGTCTGAGTCGATCGCGCGGGGCGAACAATCCTATCTGACACGATGCGTGGGCTGCCACGGGCGAAAAGCTGACGGCAAGGGACCAAATTCGCTCGATATTCTACCGCGGCCGCGCAATTTGCTCAATGCGGCATTTATCCACAACACCAACGATCGTCGGCTTTTCGAGTCGATCCTTTACGGCGTCCAAGGCACGGCAATGCCGCCGTGGATCGATTACGGATTATCCAAGAATGATGTGGGCGACCTTGTGAACTATATCCGCAGCCTTAACGCGAATAAGAAAGAGATCGCAGCACTAGAACTGGTCGCTCTCAGCCATTAGGAAATTATCGGAGGCTCTATGCAAAAAGAGGAAATAATTATTGATGCCGGCGAAATACCTGTCGATGCGTCAGCTACTTACACGGATTCGATGCACGAGGATCGCACTGCAAAGCTGTTCCTTATCAGCTCGATCGTCTACTTCTTGATCGTCGGCGTGGTCGCATTAATCATTGCTGCGAAATTCGTAATGCCGTCATTTCTAGGAACGATACCACAGCTAACGTACGGCAGGCTTCGTCCGCTACATGTGAACGGCATGCTATTTGGCTGGCTGCTCGCCTGCGATATGGCGCTGATGTATTACATTGTTCCGCGGCTCTGCGGAACGAAGCTCTGGAGCGAAAAGCTCGGAATGGCTACCGTCGCCTTATGGAACGTGATCATTCTGAGTGCCGTCGTCTCGTTTCTAATGGGTTGGAACCAGGGCTGGGAATACGCCGAGCTGCCGCTGCCGCTTGACGTCGGTGTTGTGGTCGCGTGGATCATGTTCGGTGCGAATATCTTCCTAACGGTTGCAAACCGAAAGTACAAGGCGATGTATGTTTCGCTTTGGTATGCAATGGGCACGATCGTCTGGACGGCTTTTGTCTACTTGACTGGTAACTTCGCAACCTTATTCGCAACCGGCGTTAATCAGGCGAATCTCAACTGGATGTACGTCCACAACGCGGTTGGATTGATCTTTACACCGGTCGGACTCGCGATCGCGTATTACTTCATCCCGAAAGCCTCGAATACACCGCTCTACAGCCATAAGCTTTCGATGATCGGATTCTGGTCGCTGGCTTTTGTTTATGTCTGGACAGGAGCTCACCATATGCTCCACGGCCCTATATCGCAATGGCTACAGACGATCACGATCGCCTTTTCGGTGATGCTGCTGATCCCGGTGTGGGCCGCTGTTTACAATTTCTTTTCCACGATGAAGGGCCAGTGGCATCAACTCCGCGAGAATGTGTCGCTTAAATTCCTGATGTCCGGCGTGGTTTTTTATCTCCTGACTTGCTTTCAGGGGCCGATGCACAGCCTTCGTGCCGTGAATGCGATCGTTTCAAAAACCGATTGGGTTCCCGGCCACGCACATATGGCTGTGCTCGGAGCTTTTTCTTTCTTTGCAATCGCGGGCGTTTACTACATCGTGCCGCGGGTCTTTAAGACCGAGCTTTACTCAAATGCTCTCGCCAACTGGAGCTTCTGGCTGTTTCTGATCGGCGGGCTCGGATTCTTCGTGACCTTGTGGCTCGGTGGTTTTTGGCAGGGTTGGCAGTGGAATAATCCAGCGATCCCATTTATCGACACTGTTGTCGCTCTTAAGCCGATCTGGCACACGCGGCTTGCTTCTGGCTTCTTAATGTTTGGCGGCATCGTCGCTTTTGGCTACAACATTCTTGCCACGATAGTTGCGGCGGGCGGAAAGGAGGGTGGCGTCGAGCCTGCGGCAACCGCAGCCTAAGACGGAGGAAAATATGTTACACAAAGCTGATTATAATGCCGTATTTTTTGTCGCTGCGGCTCTCGTTCTGTTCTTCACCGGCGGGCTGTTGACAACGGTTGCGCCGCCGCTCATCGATCAGAGCTGGTCAAAGCCTTTCGAGAACAATGATCCGAATAACGGGCCGACCGGTAAACTCAAACAACTGACCGAACTCGAATTAAAAGGCCGTGCGATCTATGTCCGAGAGGGCTGTTGGTATTGCCATACGCAGCAAACGCGCACATTGCTGGCTGATACGAAACGGTCGGGCTGGCGCGGCGTGGATGCTCCGATCTCGACGCCGGATGAATTCGTTTACGACAGTCCGCACCTTTTTGGAACAAAGCGGACAGGTCCTGACCTTTCGCGTGTCGGCGGTAAATACAACGAACAATGGCACATGGCTCATTTCCGCAATCCGGCTGACCTTGTGCCCGGATCGATCATGCCGCCGTTCCCGTGGATCGCTAACGACCCGCAGGAATTCTCAGCACTTGTCGCTTATATGCAAACGCTCGGACGCGCCAAGAACTGGCGGCCCGACAACGACTATGAGAAATAGTCTTAACCAGGAACATGAACGACTACACATACCCGAGCGTTTATTTTGCGTACTTTTTCTTCCTGATCGTTGCCTGCGGAGCAGTGTATTTTTTCCTACGATCGCGACGCGACGGATATTGGGGCAAAGAAAGTGAGGACGTGAAATACAGAATGCTCATCGACGATGACAACAGCTCTCAGAGGTCGCAGGAAACACCATTTCCCGGCGATAGGCTAAACCAATAAATATTGGGAGTTTGAAATGAACATACGAAAATCTAAAATAATATACATATCGCTTCTAGTCGCTCTAATCGCAGTTCCTGCATTGTCACAGGGCTTGAATTGGGAAGGCCAGACTGGGGCATTTATCACACCTTTCGCCTACACAAGCGGTTCGGAGGCAGGCAAAGTCGGCAAGCCGCAGATCGCATTTCACTATCTAAATGCCGGAGCAGTCGTCGGCGACAGCGTTCAGGCTTCGATCACGGTCGGGATGTTTAAGCGTGCTGAGTTCGGTTATACCCGCACGATCAAAATGGACGGGGACAGTGCAGCCCTTAGCCCGCTTTTCAAAGGCGGCTTCAACACCTTTCACGGAAAGCTCAATGTGGTCAGCGAGAATCTGAATAAATCCAAATGGGTTCCTGCAATATCCGTTGGTTTCGTCGCACGCACTCAAGTTAAACGTGTCGGCGGAGTTATTGGCAATAAGGAAGAAACGAGCGGCGACCTTTACGTTGTTGCGACCAAAACGATCACTCAGGTAAAGGGCTTGCCGTTCCTTCTGAGCGGCGGCTTAAAGGCGACGAATTCATCGGTTTTTGGGGTTGCAGGCAGTGCTCCCGACTGGACGGGCCGCGCGTTCGGTGCCGCAGCTATCGTTGTTAAAGGCCCCGCGAAGAGTACCCTGATCTTCGGCTCTGAGTTCGCTCAGCAGCCGCACAAGATAAAAGGTCTGGCCGGAGCGACTGTGCCCACCAGTTTGACCTACTTCGTACGCATACTTCCGGGCGAGAAGTATCCGTTCAATCTTGATTTTGGTGTCGCACAAGTCGTCGGCAAGATCATGCCCGGCGTCGACCTCAAGGCACGTCATCAGTTCGCGATGGGAATGTCATACAAATTCTGATCGCGGATTAAGCAGGGCCGGTCCCTTTGCCGGCCCTAATACAGTTCAGGAGATACATATGTCAGACGAAAAAGAAGAATTAAAAGAATATGCCGGCGGCTGGATGACCGAAAGAAAGGGCACCGACGCACCGATCTTTTTGAAAGTGGCCTTCGGTGTGATATCGCTCTCGTGCCTCACGTATCTGATTGTTTACATGAATGGCGAGACCGATCATGCGGATCGCGGAGTACTCGTTCAGGCTTTTAATAAAGCGACCGGAACTGCCAACGGGTTTATGTATTTTGTTGGAACACTTGTCTTTATCTACATCTGCATTCTGGTCGTCTTTGCGTTCAAGAAATTTCGCGACTAAAGAATCGTCATGAGTGAAGAAACTCTACAGTTTGAAGCGGTCGATACAAAAGACGCCGATTATTGGATGAAGATGGTTAAGTGTCAGGACGCTTGCCCGGTTCATACAAATGCGTGTGCGTATGTGACCGCGATCGCAGAAGGCCGCGATCTCGATGCATATAAGATCGCTCGTGCGACCAATCCCTTCGCATCTATCTGCGGCCGCGTCTGCGGCGCTCCATGCGAGGCGAACTGCCGACGCGGCTCGCTCGATACGCCTATCACGATCCGGGCATTGAAGCGGTTCGTTAACGAAAAATATGGCCCCGAGACCGGCGATTTCACCTACTATCGCGAAGGGTGCAACACTAAAATGCTGCCGCCCGAGCAGGGCGAGGGCGAACGCATTGCCATCGTCGGTGCGGGCGTTGCAGGATTGACCGTTGCCCACGATCTCGTTCAGCTTGGTTACAAGGTGACGGTCTTCGAAGCGTACGACGAGCCGGGCGGAATGCTAACCGCCGGCGTGCCGATCTATCGGCTTCCCCGTGAACTCGTAAAAGCCGAGATCGATGCAATCCTATCGATGGGCGTCGAACTCAAGTGCAAAATGCGTTTGGGTAAGGATTTTACGATCACATCGCTTCGCAAGGATGGCTACAAGGCGATCTTTCTCGGCATTGGGCTTCAAAAGGGCCGAAAGATAGCGATCGAAGGGGCTGATCTGCCTCAGGTTTTCGATGGCCTCGATTTCTTGCGTGCCTTCAACGAAGGCAAGCCGATGGAGCTTGGCCGTCGCATCGTCGTGATCGGCGGTGGAAACGTGGCGTATGATGTCGCTCGGTCAGCAGTCCGTCCAGCAAAAGTGCCGATGGCCGACGCTGCTTCCGACATGGAACGCACGGAACGCATCGCTTATGATGTGGCACGCTCTGCTCTTCGATTGAGCGGTGACAAGGAAGTTCACATCGTTTGTCTCGAAAAGCGAGTCGAAATGCCCGCCGACGAGATCGAGATCGTTGAGGGCGAGGAAGAAGGCATACGCCTCCACGACGGTTGCGGCCCGCGCGTTATTCTCGATGAGGATGGTTACGTCACTGGCCTGCGAACGGTCAAGTGCCTTTCCGTCTTCGACGAGAACGGTAAATTCAGTCCGAAATTTGACGAAGAGGCTGTCGAAGACATTCCGGCAGACACGATAATGTTCGCGATCGGCCAGCAGTCCGATCTGTCATTCCTCTCGCCCGACGACGGCGTTGAAGAAGCCAATGGTCTGATCAAGGTCGATCCCGACACATATCAGACGACCGCACCCGACGTTTTCGCCTGCGGCGACGTGGCTCACGGACCAAGGCTTTTCATACATGCTATCGCTTCTGCACAGATCGCCGCGCGCTCGATGCACGATTACCTTCGCGGAACCCGTACCGACGTTATCGTGAAGAAAAGTTGGCACTCGGCGAGTTACACGATGGAAGAAGGTTGGGACCAAATGCGGCGCAAATTGCCGCCGGCCCTCAATAGCGAACTGCGAGCGTCGTCGAATGAGATCGTCGAGATCAACTATCCCGAAGCCGAAGCTCGTAAGCAGGCGGCACGCTGCCTACGCTGTAATGTGAACACGATCTTCGATACGTCGATCTGCATCGCCTGCAATGGCTGCGTTGAGGTTTGTCCTGAGAATCTGATCAAGCTCGTCGGGCTCCAACAAGTGCGTTCGGACAGCTATCTCATGCAGATCGCGTCCGACACACTCGGCATTACGGATAAGGACCTCGCCGGTTACAGCAACGATGAGCTGGCGGATCTCGGCGGTATTATGTTGAAGGACGAATCGACCTGCATCCGCTGCGCAATGTGTGCGTCACGCTGCCCGACGAATGCGATCTTGATGAAAGAGTTTCAGTTTTCGCGCGAATGCGTCACGATCCACGCCCGCAATCCAAAGATCAAGTATCAGGCTGTGGCGTAACGAAATCATGCGCGAAGAATTTCGCGGTTTTCGACCACGAAGTAGAGAATCTGGTGAGACCGAATGAGCAATATTTGGGAGCTTTACGTAATATTTGCCCTCGGGCTTGTCAGCAGTCTACATTGCGTGGCAATGTGCGGGCCGATCGTCTTGTCGTACAGCCTTCCGCTCGGTTCAAAGAAGTTTGGCTCTCAAGTTCTTGCCCATCTTGCATATAATTTCGGCCGCATCCTGACGTATTCGCTACTCGGCGCGATTGCCGGCCTTTTGGGTGGAAGTGTAGGTTTTATCGGCGAATTAGCAGGTTTTCAAAACGTTGCGGCGATATTCGCCGGCGCCCTAATGATTATAGCGGGCATTCTCATGCTCGACCTTATCCCCAGTAAGCGGCTGCAGAGATTCAACCCGCTCCTATACGCCTCGAGGTTCCTTCGTCCGCTCGGCAGCCGCTTTTCATCCTCATCCGTGAGCAGCAAATTCACGCTCGGCTTGGTACTTGGTTTTCTACCGTGCGGCCTGATCTACGCCGCTCTGCTTAAGTCGGTCTCAACAGGCACGATGTTTGCAGGGGCATTAACTATGGCCGCCTTCGGACTCGGAACAGCGGGATCGTTACTTGCCATCGGGATCTTCTCGTCGGCACTCGGCGTAAAACTCAGCCGCTGGGGCAGCCGCGTGGCAGCGGTCAGCGTATTGCTATTGGGAATTTTTATTGTTGCCCGCGGAGTGATGCCGATGGCGGCAGCTCAGCCGAAAACCGAGAATGGCGTGTCGGAATGCCCACTGCATCCCGCCGCCGGGAAATAGATCGATATGCTGATTGACGCAACTGCAAAACCTAAGAATGAAACCCCGGCACCGCCCGAAAAACAACCGCGTGTCCGAAAAAAGCTACCAGTAGTCAACAAAGATTTCAAGCTCGACAAATACAACTGGCACCGCCTTCGCCGCGTGATCCATGTTTTGTGTTTCCTGATCTTCGTCTCGCTCCCTTTCTTCAACTTCATGCGGTTCGATATACCGCGTCAGCGATTCTATTTTGCGGGCTATGAGCTGTGGATCAACGAATTCGCGATCATCTTCTTTTCGATGATGTTTCTGCTATTTGTCGTGACGGCGGCATCGATGCTGTACGGCCGTGTCTACTGCGGATATTTGTGCCCGCAGATGATCTTTAGCGAAGCCTCTATCAATCTTGAGGAACGAATTAAGACATTCATTAATAAGCACTTTGCAAAACGCAGTCAAACTGTTCGGTTGTGGATGAACCGCGTTGCTGTGTACCTGGTTCTTGGTATAGCGTCGGTATTTTTGGCATTTGTATTTATCTCGTACTTTGTCGAGCCGCGTGATCTCTTTGGCCGCTTGATCTCATTCGACATAGTCACCGCGGGCGGTATTGCCGGGGCTGCGGTTACGCTCATCACGTTCGTGGATTTTGCGTTCCTGCGTCAGCGGTTCTGCACAACCGTATGTCCTTACGGTTATCTGCAAGGCATTCTCGGCGATAACAACACACTCGTGGTCCAATACAGAGATCCGGAAGGAATCTGTATTGAATGCACAAAATGTGTTCGCGTCTGCCATATGGGAATTGACATACGCGATTCGCCATACCAGATAGAGTGCATTCACTGCGGTGAGTGTGTCGATGCGTGCAAGCTGATCATGGGCAAATTTGGCAAGGATACGCTAGTTCATTACGCGTGGGGCGAAAAGGGCGAGCTGCTCGGCGAGAAAGCAAAATGGTATCGCCGCATCGGCCTTCGCGACGCAAAACGCGTCGCTGTTTTTGCGATCATTCTGGTTTACGCGACAGCGCTGGCAACGGCATTTTCACTTCGGCAAAATGTGTTGGTCCGCGTCATGCCGGACCGGTCAACTCTGTACCGGGCTGGCGATGACGGCCGGATATACAACACTTTTCGCCTAATACTCGCGAATCGCGGAAGTAAGGACGCGACCGTACGGCTTGCGATCAACGATCTGCCAGATGCCCGCATAGAACTCGCTTCTAACGATTTGAGCGTCCCTGCCGGTGAGTCGTCGGAAGAAAGATTCGAGATATCTGTTCCGGCGGGCAAGCTGACGCAGCAAGTCAACCATTTCCAGATAACCGGGACCATCTCGCCCGACGCGACATCGAACACATTCGACGAGACATTTATCGTCCCCGTGGAGAAGTAATTGTATGAGAAAGACTGTTACAACATTTTTTAGCGAGCATCAAGGGCGTCTTCTACAGGGTATGCTTGCGGTGATCACCGTGCTGTTTATTGGCATTTTAATTACGACATACTTTGTTGCAAAGAGCGCCAATCCCATTTTTCTTGATGAAAAAGGTCGGCCGATCGAGTCGCAGTCCGGATCAAGAAGCTATTAACAAATGGACGGAAAAGTCGCTGCAAACGAATGCGCTCTCTGCGGCCTCGGTGTCGGCAGACATCCTTTTGCGCATGCATTCGACGGCGAAACCAAGGAATTCTGCTGTCTCGGCTGTCTGAATGTTTACACGATACTGCTAGAGAGCGGCGTTGTCGCCCGCGGCGAAGATATCCGCAGTACAGAAATCTTCAAACAAAGCCTCGCCCTCGGCCTGATCTCAAATCCAGAGGATAGAAGACCAGAATTCTCAATTCCTGCCGACACTCCGACTAAGGAAACGCTCCTTCACGTCTCGGGCATGTGGTGCTCGGCGTGCTCGTGGTTGATCGAGCACAGCCTCCAGAAAGAGCAGGGGGTCGTCTCTGCCGAGGCGTTCTTTGCCTCTGACCTCGTCAAGGTCAAATATTGTCCACAATATCTCCCGCCGGAACGCATCGCAAAACGGATAGAGCAACTCGGTTACAAGGCCAGCGAATTCGATCCTGATAGCGAAACCTCGGCCGACGAGAGACGCGATCTTGTGCTGCGCATCGGCGTCGCAGGTTTTTTATGGCTCAATATCATGACACTGAGCATTCCGCTCTATGTCGGCTACTTTCAGGAGATATCGCCGAGCGTTCGCGTTCTTTTTCCGTTTATTTTAATGCTGCTTGCGGCTCCGGTCATTTTTTACAGTGCGTGGCCGATACTGCATCTTGCCTGGACCGGCCTTAAGAATCGCACGATCCGGATGGAGACGCTGCTCGCGACCGGCATTCTTGCGGCTTATGTGTACAGCTCGATCCAGGCATTTCGCGGCGAGACGATCGTCTATTTCGATACGGCTGCGGCCATCGTAACTCTTGTCCTGCTCGGAAAGATGATGGAAAAGGGAGCGAAGGAACGTACAACGCGTGCAATCTCGATGCTCTACCGTCTGATGCCGAAAAAGGTGCGGCTGTTTGTCGACGGAGCCGAACGATTTGTCTCGATCGACGCTCTTAATGAGGGCGACGAGTTCGTCGTAAAGGCTGGCGAACGCGTTCCCGCCGATGGCCTCGTCATCGAAGGAATATCCTACGCTGACGAATCGCTGTTATCGGGTGAATCGAGCCCGATCGATAAGAAACCCGGAAGCACGCTCATCTCAGGAAGTCTCAATGCCGGAAATGTACTCCGCGTCCGGGCAACCAGGGTTGGAGGCGATACGACTCTCGCCCAGATAATCGCACTGGTCGAAAACGCGATCAGCAGCCGTTCCGCTATCGAGCGAACGGTCGATAAAGTTTCGCGGGTCTTTGTTCCGAGCGTGATCGTTGCGGCGATTGCGACGTTTGGCGTATGTTACGGCTTCGGATGGACGACGATCGATGAAGCGATGATGCGTGCAATCACGATACTCGTAATTGCCTGCCCGTGTGCTCTCGGCCTAGCTACGCCGCTTGCTATCACTGCAGCGGTCGGAGCCGCATCGCGCAACGGAATTCTCGTCGGCGACGCGCGCGTTCTCGAAACGATTCGCGATCTGGACGTCGTTGCTTTTGATAAAACAGGCACGATCACTGAGGGCAAATTCGATCTGCTGGATGTCGCCCTGGCAAATAACGCCGCGCACGCCGCAGCTGCTCAAGCGGCGAAACCGGTTTCGACCGACGGATTCGAAGCTTCCTACCTTCCGCTCATCGCATCGCTCGAACGCCTTTCAGAACACCCGCTCGGCAAGGCTGTCGCGGCTTTTGCAGACCTGCGTGGCGTAAGCGTTCTCGAATCTACCGACGTCGAGGTAATAAGAGGTCTGGGAATTTCAGGGAACGTTGCTGGAAAAAGCATCTTCGTCGGCAATCAGCGTCTTGCCGCTAAACTCAATTGCAAGATCGACAGCGGCCTTACGATTCGGGCCAGCGAATGGGAGGCGGAAGGCAGAACGGTTGCCTACTTTGGCCAGGATGCGGAGGTTCTGGGTGTGCTGGCATTTGGCGACCGTATAAAGCCCGAGGCGTCGGATGTGATCCGCGAACTAAAGTCTCGGGGTATCCGCTCGATCATTTTATCGGGCGATTCAACGGCGACGACGCAGTTTGTGGCTCTTCAGGTCGGTGCGGATGATTTCTGTGCCTCCGCGATGCCGCTCGATAAGACGGCTGCGATAGAAACTCTTCAGAAAGAAGGGAACATTGTCGCTATGATCGGAGACGGAATCAATGACGCACCGGCACTCGCGCAGGCCGACCTCGGAATCGCGATGGGCTCAGGCACGGACATCGCCATGAAAGCCGCGGATGTCGTTCTGGTTGGTGATTCGCTTACGAAGCTCCTTGCCGTGATCGATCTGTCAAAAAAGACCTGGCGGATCGTTCGGCAAAACCTGTTTTGGGCGTTCTTCTATAACACCCTAGGAATGAGCCTGGCTGTCACCGGCTTCCTTAATCCGATCGCCGCCGCTGGCGCAATGTTTCTATCGAGTCTTAGTGTGATCGGCAATTCAATGCGTCTCAGTCGAAAATAGACTGAGCCTGATCTTCTTCGCTGCTTCCCTTTCAAAATGACACACAGCCAAGCCCGGACAAAATCCGATAAAGCCTAGAGTGGATGTCGAGAAAATACCGGGCCGCATGACGCTGCCCGGTATTGATTTCCAGCCTTATTCCGCCCGCTTAAGCGGTTTCATCGTTTCTTGCTCTCGAGGATCTGGATATAATTGCTTCTTTCATACGCCGTCGGATCGGCGATATGCTGTTGGCTCATGTTTCCCTTGAATGAGTCGATGGATTGAAACGGCATATCCTTCATATACAACTCCAGATTGTCCAGAGTTTGCTTTATCCACGGGATTCCGTGACTCAGAATAGCTGACGCGCACATACCGACATCGGCCCCGGCGAGGATATATTTGATAAGCTCCGTCGCACTGTGAATGCCCGTTGTCGCGGCAAGCGAAACTGGAACACGGCCATGCAGAACCGCGATCCACAACAGCGGCAGACGGATCTCCGACCGGACGCTGAGGTCCAGATTTGGGATCACAGAGAGTTCCTCGATGTCGAAATCCGGCTGATAGAACCGATTGAACAACACCAGAGCATCTGCACCAGCCAATTGCAGTCGATGTGAGATATTTCCGATCGACGAAAAATATGGGTTTAGTTTTACAGCGATCGGTATTGTGATGGTTTCGCGCAGCATCTTGACGATATCTATATACCGCTGCTCGACGTCGGCTGATGTCATGTTGATATCTGCCGGAATGAAGAAAATATTCACCTCCAGGCCGTCCGCTCCCGCCTGTTCCATCTCGCGCGCGTATTCGATCCATCCCTCCGGTGTTATGCCGTTGAGACTGCCGATGATCGGGATGTCGACACGCTCTTTTGTCTTCCGGATGATCTCAAGGTATTTCGCCGTCCCGATTGCGAAGTCCTGCATTTCGGGAAAGATATACGACGATTCGGCCGAGGAATTGGAAGTCATACTATTGATCAGCTCAAAGCGCTCCGATTCCTGCCGGATCTGCTCTTCGAAAAGAGAAAACATGACGACCGCACCGGCTCCGGCGTCCTCCATCGCGACGATATTTTCTACTCTCTGCGACAGCGGGTTTGCCGAGACCACCAAGGGTGTCTTCAGGTGCAATCCCATATATTTTGTACTTAGATCGGGCATATTTTCTCCTCCATTCGTGAACTAAAAAACTGGCTGAAATGAACTCGCTCCAAATCCCGCCATTTCCTCATACGTCTTCCATCTGAGGTCGGCTATTTCCTGTGCAAGAGTCATAAGCCGCTCAGCTTCCTGCGGGGCGGTTTGGGTTAAGACCTTGTACCGCAACTCGTTGTAAGCGTATTTCTTAAGCGAGATCGAAGGCTTTGGGGAATCGAGAACGAACGGATTCTGGTCGTTCTTTCTGAGCACAGGATTGTAACGGATCAGCGGCCAGTATCCGCTTGCGACCGCGAGCTTTTGCTGGTTCAATCCCTTTTCCATATCGATGCCATGGGCGATGCAGTGGCTGTAGGCGAGGATCAGCGACGGACCGTCGTATGCCTCGGCTTCGCGCAATGCGAGCAGCGTCTGCTGCGGATTGGCTCCCATCGCGATCTGTGCAACATAGACGTTGCCGTACGATATCGCCTGTAGTGCGAGGTCCTTTTTTCCAACGCGCTTGCCTGCCGCAGCGAATTTCGCTGATGCGGCGGTTGGCGTTGCCTTCGACATCTGGCCTCCGGTATTTGAATAGACCTCGGTGTCGAGAACGAGCACATTGATGTTTCGCCCAGTCGCCAGTGCGTGATCCAATCCGCCAGAACCAATGTCGTATGCCCAACCATCGCCACCGATCAGCCAGACGCTGCGGTGAACGAGCTGATCGGCAACGGAGCGCAGATGCCTGGCTTCGGTGGTGTCGATGCGAGCAAGTTTTACCTTCAGTTCTGCGACGCGAAGCCGCTGTTTTTTGATCTCGCTTTCGAGTTGTTGCGGAGCACCGGTGAGTCCATCGACCAGTTCGTCACCGAGTTCGGGCCTGAGAATGTTCAGGAGCTGATGCGCTGTCGCGAGCTGCTTGTCGGCGGTCAGCCGCATTCCGAGGCCGAACTCGGCATTGTCCTCAAACAACGAATTCGACCAAGCCGGGCCTTGACCGCAGGCGTTCGAGGTCCACGGTGTTGTCGGCAGGTTGCCGCCGTAGATCGACGAGCAGCCGGTGGCGTTCGCGACCAGCAAGCGGTCACCGAAAAGCTGCGTCAGGACCTTGATATATGGTGTCTCGCCGCATCCGGCGCAGGCGCCTGAGAATTCGAAGTACGGTTCGAGAAACTGCACGCCGTGGACGGTAGAGAAATCAACCTCAGGTTTTTCGTTCTGTGGCAGTTTTTCGAAAAAGTCGATCTTTTCGCGATCCGGTTCAAGATCTGCGGCCTTGTCCGCGAGGTTGATTGCCCGCCTGTTTTTTCCTCCCGGTGCGTCGACGGGGCAGACCTCGTAACATAGATTGCAGCCCGTACAGTCTTCCAAATAGACATTGAGAGAATATTTTGTCTCGGGGAAACCGCGGGCGTTTATCGGGGCCGACTTGAAATCGGCTGGAGCGTTCTTCAAATGATCTTTGTGAAAAAACTTCGAACGAATAACACTGTGCGGGCAAACAAAACTGCAATTACCACACTGAATACATGAATCCGCATCCCAGACCGCAATGCGGTTCGAGACGTTTCGTTTTTCCCACTTCGAGGTGCCGTTCGGATATGTTCCGTCAACCGGCATCGAACTGACCGGTATGGAATCTCCATGGCCGGCGATCATCATTTGCGTAACCGTGCGGACAAACTCCGGAGCTTTGACCGATATCCCGTTCGATGTGGCGAACGCGGCGGTTGTATTCGCGGGGATCGCAACCTCAAACAGATTTTCCAGCGTCTTATCCACCGCGACGAAATTCTTCTCAACAACGGCCTGGCCTTTCTTCAAATAGGTTTTCTCGATCGCTTTTTTTATCTGGGCGATCGCTTCGTCCGGCGGCAGCACGCCTGACAGCTTAAAGAAGCAGGTCTGCATGATAGTGTTGATACGGCCAGCCATGCCCGTTTTTTTAGCAACGTCGTCGGCGTTTATCACGTGCAATCTAATGTTTTTCTCGATGATTGCCCGCTGCACGGCGAGTGGAATGCGATCCCAAACCTCGCGTGTGCTGTACGGGCTATTTAGCAAAAATGTCGCGCCCTCTTTAGCGAGCGAAAGCATTTCTACCTTTTCGAGAAAATTGAATTGATGGCATGCGATAAAATCTGCCGAGGTGATCAGATACGGAGCTTTGATCGGATCCTTGCCAAATCGAAGGTGCGAAACGGTCATCGCTCCCGATTTTTTCGAATCGTAAACGAAATAACCCTGTGCAGAAAGATCGGTATTCTCGCCGATGATCTTGATGCTATTTTTGTTCGCACCGACCGTACCGTCAGCTCCGAGGCCGAAGAACAGAGCTTGTGTCCAGCTCGATTCGTCGAGCTTGAACGCAGCATCGACATCGAGGCTCGTCATTCCGACATCATCAATAATGCCGACCGTAAAGTGATTCTTCGGCGTCGCGGCCCGGAGGTTGTCAAAAACAGCCTTGACCATCGCCGGCGTGAATTCCTTTGACGACAGCCCGTAACGTCCGCCAACAACCAATGGCATCGCTGGCAATTTCCCAGCGGAAACGGCTTCCATTAGCGTGATCATCACATCCTGATAGAGAGGCTCGCCGGACGCACCTGCTTCTTTTGTGCGGTCGAGAACGGCGATGTTCTTGGCTGTCGAAGGGAGCGTCGCGATGAAGTCATCGGCAGGGAATGGACGATAAAGCGTGATCTGCAGGACACCCGTCTTTTCGCCGTTCGCTGCAAGAAATGCCGCCGTTTCGGAAGCAGTTTCGACACCCGATCCCATGATGATGATCACGTTCTCGGCGTCCGGAGCTCCGTAATATCTCACCGGCGAATATTCCCGGCCTGTCAGCTCGGCAAACCTGCGCATTTCCTCCTTAAGGATCGACGGAACCGCCGTGTAAAAGGCATTGACCGTTTCGCGGCCCTGAAAATAGACATCAGGATTCTGAGCCGTGCCGCGGATGAAGGGTTTGTCAGGATTTAGTGCTCGGTTTCGATGTTCGAAGACAAGCTCGTCATCGATCATAGCGCGGATCTGTTCGTCTGAGAGAAAATCGATCTTGTTGACCTCATGCGAAGTCCTGAATCCGTCAAAGAAATGGATGAATGGAATGCGTGATCTGAGAGTCGTCGCCTGGGCGATCAGTGCCATATCGTGGGCTTCCTGAACGCTGGCGGATGCCAATAGCGCAAAACCGGTCGTCCGGGCTGCCATCACATCCTGATGATCGCCGAAAATTGAAAGACCCTGTGCCGCCAGCGAACGGGCGGCGACGTGAAAGACCGCTGCCGTGAGTTCGCCCGCGATCTTATACATATTCGGCAGCATCAGCATCAGGCCCTGAGATGCAGTGAAAGTGGTCGTCAGCGAGCCGGTCTGCAATGCTCCGTGGACGGTGCCCGCAGCTCCGCCTTCGCTCTGCATCTCGATCACCTCGGGTATGTTGCCCCAGATGTTCTTTATATCCTTCGCTGACCATTCATCCGCAAACTCAGCCATCGCCGATGAAGGCGTGATCGGATAGATCGCGCAAACCTCGTTTACGCGGTACGCGACGTGAACCGCCGCTTCGTTTCCATCCAGGGTTACAGATCGTTGTGTAGAGTCGCTCATTAGATCGTTACGGCCTCCGGTTCCGCTGTCATGTCGATCGCGTGACACGGGCATTGCTCAAAACAGGTCCCGCAGCCGGTGCAGAGGCTGTAGTTAAATTTGTAACGCATTCCATGCCCCAGCTTGATGATCGCGTTCTCGGGACACGCACCGAAGCAGCCGTCGCATTCGAAACAGTTGCCGCACGAATAACACCGCTGAGCTTCGTAACGAGCTTCTTCCTCCGACAATCCGGAGACGATCTCGTCAAATCCGGTGACGGCTTTATCAGGCTCGATATGTGCGTGCTCTCGCGCCTCGGCGGTTGTGCGATACCAAACGTGAAGCTGCTCGACAGGAACTATCGGGTTGTTGGCGGGTTTCTCATAAACCTTTGCGGAAAGCCACGCATCGATGTTCCGGGCCGCTTTCTTACCGTGTCCGGTAGCGATAGTGACGGTGCGTTCGCTCGGTACCATGTCGCCGCCTGCGAATATCCCGGCGTGTCCGGTCATCATGTGCCGATCGACAACGACGGTGCCGTCACTGTCAAAGGTCACGCCCTCAACACCTTCGAGAAAAGCGGTTTCGGTCGCCTGCCCAAGTGCGAGAATGACCGAGTCGGCCTCAAGCGTTTCGAAGGTTCCGGTCGGCACGGGTTTTCCGTCCTCGATCTTCATTCGCTCGACCGTCATCGAGGTTGAGTCAAAATCTCGGATTGTGGTCAGCCAGTGGATCTTGATGCCCTCGCTCAAGGCTTCGTCAGCTTCAAAATCATGTGCTGGCATGTGCTCGCGGTCGCGGCGGTAGATAATCAGGGCTTCTTCCGCACCGAGCCGTTTTGCCGTTCTCGCTGCGTCCATCGCCGTATTGCCGCCGCCGTAAATAGCGACGCGGCGGCCGATCGACGGAGTGTTGCCGAGCTCGACATCTTTCAGGAACGTGACGGCATCAAGTATCTTGCTTGCGTCCCTTGCCGGAATTTCGGTCTTCTTACCGATGTGCGCTCCGATCGCGATAAAGACCGCGTCGAAATTTCCAGCCGCTTTTTCCGCCATCACGTCATCGACTTTGTGATTCAAGACGATCGTGACGCCCATATCCTCGATCCGCTTGATCTCGGCCCGCAGGACGTTACGCGGAAGACGATAGGCCGGGATGCCGAAGTTCATCATCCCGCCCGCCATAGGGCCGGCTTCGTAAATAGTGATATCGTGACCCAACCGGGCAAGGTGATACGCTGCCGATAGCCCGCTCGGCCCTGCGCCGATGATGAGCACGCGATTTCCGGAGTGTCGTTTCGGCGGTGGAAACGCCCACCCTTCAGAGATCGCCATATCGCCGAGAAAGCGCTCGACCGAATGGATACTTACTGACGTATCGACCGAGCCCCGATTGCACGAACTCTCGCACGGGTGATAACAAACTCTACCGTGGATCGCCGCCATCGGATTATCGTCGGTCAGACATTTCCAGGCTTCAAAATAACGCCCTGCCTGCGCGTGCGAGAGCCAAGCCTGGATATTCTCGCCGGCCGGGCACGCATTATTACAAGGCGGAAAAAAGTCGGTATAAACGGGCCGCTGGCTGCGCGTTGGGCCTGTGCCTGAGCCGTGTTCTTTGAGATCAGGTTTCTTGGTTAGATCGGTTCTTGGTTGCGATGTTTCAGTTTTCATACAGACTCACCGACGTGTATTGACCAAATTGATTCGGCAATAGGCGTGCCATCTCGAAACTGCGGCAGAAAGGTGTGTTTATAACAATGTCGGCCCGGCTGTCGGTGGGCGAGCGGACAAATAACACGTAATTCTTCGCACGAAGCGGGAAATCTTCACGGTTTCCGTAGGGCCTGCTCCCTCAAAATCGCTATTTTCCGAGATGTGCGGTTTATCACCGACTATCTGAGTTTCTCTGCAATAATGAACCTATGGGAACCGAATCAGGTGCGAGCAGATCATCGGCTGAAATCCGGGACGAGTCGTCATCGCCGGATCGATCGGTCGGAGATGTACTTGAGAATGCGCACGGCCATCATGGGAACATTGTCGCAGAAGTTCTTTCCGTCGATGTTCAGGAGGGGTTGACGGGCGAAGATGCAAGCCTACGTCTAAAGCGAGATGGCCCGAATGTACTTTCGAGGGACAAAGGCGATGCATGGTGGACGCTGCTACTTCGCCAATTCTCTAGTATCGTCGTTTGGCTGCTCCTCGCAGCCGCGCTTGTCTCGTTGGTAACAGATGGTATCGCTGAGGCTTTGGCGATCCTTGTTGTACTCCTGGTAAATGCTGTTATTGGATTTGCCATTGAATGGCGTGCGGGCCGAGCGCTTGAGGCACTTCGACAGACGACGCCGATCAATGCCCGGGTTCGACGAAACGGCAGCGAGAGTATCGTGGACGCAGCCGAGCTTGTTATTGGTGACATTTTCAGCCTGGCCGCCGGCGACCGTGTGCCCGCCGATGCTCGGCTGGTTGAAGCGATAAATCTTCAAACCGACGAATCCGCCCTAACGGGTGAGAGCGTTCCGGTAACAAAAACGGCTGCGCCGGTCTCGATCGCGTCGGTCCTTACCGAACGCAGTTCGATGACCTATCTTGGAACCATGGTCGTCGTCGGTCGCGCCGTTGCTATCGTGACGGCAACCGGGCCGTCAACCGAATTGGGGCGGGTCGGCAAACTGCTCGCAAAAACCCGGTCGGAAACGACACCGCTCGAGCGCAGGTTAGCGTCGATGGGCCGGATGCTTGTTTATGGTGTTCTTGCGATCGCGGCGGTCGTCATGTTGGCCGGATTCGTCCGCGGCGACGATCCCGCTCTAATGCTAAAGGTTTCGATAAGCCTTGCCGTAGCAGCGGTTCCGGAGGCCCTGCCTGCGATGACGACCCTGATCCTTGCTCTTGGCGTTTTACGCATGGCCCGACAACAGGCAATCGTCCGCAAGCTCTCCGCCGTTGAAGCTCTCGGCAGTACGACGGTCATCTGTACTGATAAAACCGGAACCTTGACCGAAAATCGAATGACCGTACGCGAATACCGGCTTTCAGATGGTCAGTCCTTCGAGCTTGGGGACCGCGGGCCCGTCAGTTTGAACTTAGATCGCCTTCTACGGACAAGCGTGCTTTGTAATGACGCAGCGTTTGATTCTGGAACTGATAAAAAAGAGACGATCGGAGATCCAACCGAGACAGCTCTGCTCGTCGCGGCAGATCTTCTGGAGCGAAACGCCGCCTCCGAGCGCCTCAGGTATGAAAAAGTGCGCGAATGCCCGTTTGACGCGGTGTCGAAGCGGATGACCGCGGTTCTGCGTGACAAGAACACCGACAAATATATCGCCGTTCTTAAAGGTGCTCCGAGCGTCGTACTTGGGATGTGCTCGGATGCGATCACCGGTGACGGTACGTTGGCACCGCTCGACGACGAGGCCCGGGCGAGGTTTCTCGCGGTAAACGAGGACATGGCGTCGAGCGGACTTCGCGTCCTTGCATTTGCCGATCGCTCGCTTGAGACAGCACCAGAGGAGATCGAACAAGGTTACACCTTCCTTGGTTTTTCCGGAATGACCGACCCGCCGCGGCAAGGTGTTGAATCGGCGCTGCGTTCGGCCCGGGAAGCTGGTATTCGCGTCGTAATGCTAACCGGTGACCAGCTTAAGACTGCGGGCGCCATAGCACGCGAGCTGAACTTAAGCCGGGAAGGCGATATCTATTCTATTCATGCCAGCGAGATGACGGCGATGGATGACGCGTCTCTGGCCCGGGAAGCTGCCCGGGCACATGTCTTTGCCCGCGTTTCGCCTGAGGACAAACTTCGGATCGTCGAAGCTCTGCAAAAGGCTGGCGAGATCGTCGCGGTAACTGGCGATGGTATCAACGACGCGCCGGCATTAAAGAGGGCAGATATCGGTATTGCAATGGGCTTGCGCGGAACCGAGGTGGCGAAAGAAGCGGCTGATGTGGTTCTGACGGACGATAATTTCGCTACGATCGTCAAAGCCATAGAGGGCGGCCGAACCGTCTACGCCAACATCATAAAGTTCGTGCACCTGATGTTCTCTCATAATCTTGGCGAGGTTCTCGTCATTTTTGCAGCCCTTGTGGCGGGTCTTCCGCTCCCGCTTCTTCCGCTTCAGATACTATGGCTTAACCTAATTACCGACATTTTCCCGGCGCTGGCACTCGCGGTCGAACCGGCGTCGCGGGAAACCATGCGGCAGCACCCGCGTGCTCCCGGCGAAGCTTTATTTTCGCCGCGGTTCCTGTTTCTCATCTTCTGGCAGGGACTAATGCTGGCAGCCATAACTCTCGCCGCGTACGGGTGGGCACTTAATACCTACGGCGAGGGTGCGCACGCCCGTACGGTGGCTTTATTGGCACTTGTTGGAGTTCAGTTTGGACATTCTTTCAACTGCAGGTCGCGGACGCGCTCCGCTTTTAATGGTTTCTTCACAAATCCTTACATCTTTGGAGCCGCGGTCATCATCATCATCCTGCAAACGGCCGCTTTCGTGATCACCCCGCTTTCACAGCTGCTTGGACTAGTGAGGCCTGATCTCAATGATCTTGCAATCACGCTCCTGTGTGTACTGATGCCGATCGCTATCGTTGAGGTGACCAAAGGTCTCGCTCGGTACAGATCTGATATTCCGTTGAAGGCGAAGGCCTAGATCGTCAGCGAAGCTTCCAAGTAGAGGAGATGAAGGATAGACGTCGATGTCTGAAGAGCGAGATTTTTAGCAAGACTTCGGTAGAGTTGTTTTGCGACAAGAACCTTTGACCAATCTTCCAAATACCTCTACCAATCAAGGCGTTTATGACAGGTTACACCGCCCATTCCTACGACCAAACCGGCTTTTTCTCGTCTGATAATGCCGTAAACAGGGCTTTTTATCTAAAAGTGTGAAACGTTTCACACTTTTCGGACGCCAATTTGTCCCAGACAATTTTTTCACCCCCAAAAACGATCGAGGCTGCCCTTTCAGACAACCTCGTAACTGCATTGGGGTCAACCGAAACAGGTCGGTCTGTGGATCGCTGAAGGACCTTTATACCCTTGTGCCTGCAGAGGCTGTCGAGTATGGAGGGATTGCGGTGGCATCTTCAGCACCGATAGACGCGCGTATCTTTTCGATCAGATCATCGGGGCTAAAAGGTTTTTCTATAAAGGCAGTTTCTGATGCAAGGGCGATGCGGTCATCAAACGGGTGGCCGCTGTAGCCAGACATGAGGATCGATCTCATACCCGGCCGGATCTTAGCCGCGGAGATCTGTAATTCTGACCCGTTCATTCCAGGCATGATCATATCGGTTAAAAGTAGGTGAATCCGCTCCGGGAAGGTTCGGCAGATCTCAAGGGCCTCGTTACCATTGTTTGCGGATATGACTTTATAGCCCTGCTTTGTCAGCACGTTTTGAATTAGGTTGCGCACCGCGATTTCATCCTCCACGAGCAAGATCGTCCCGGAAGCCGCATTGATCTTGGGAGTGCCGCTTATAGGCGTCCTGATCATTGAGCTTTCGGTGGCTTGGGGAAGATAAACCTTGAACGTGGAACCCTTTCCCGGCTCGCTTTCGACCGAGATATCTCCGCCCGATTGCTTTACGATCCCGTAAACAGTCGAGAGCCCAAGACCGGTGCCTTTTCCCGCTTCCTTGGTGGTAAAAAATGGCTCGAAAAGCCGGCGGCGGGTTTGGTCGTCCATTCCGATGCCCGTGTCTTTAACCGTCAGCTCAACGAAAGGCCCCGAATTAACAACGATATTTTCGTGTGAAAAGTCACCATCCAGATATCGATTTCGAGTCGTGATCGTCAGCGTGCCGCCACTGAGCATGGCATCGCGTGCATTTACGACCAGGTTCACGATCACCTGGGTAATCTGGCTGGGGTCAACTTTAATGTTGCCCAGTTGCGGGTCAAGATCGATCCGGAACTGTATGTCCTCCTTAACGATACGTCGCAGCATCCGTTCGGTATCGGTAACTGCGGTGTTTAGGTTGTGGACCACCGGGGACAATACGCGCCTGCGACTGAATGAAAGTAACTGTGTCGTTAACGCCGCCGCACGCGTACCCGCATGATTTATCTCCAGAATATAATCCCGCAATGGGTCATCGGCGGCCATGTTCTGAAGTGTCAGGTCGCTATATCCGGAGATTGCAGTCAGAATATTGTTGAAATCGTGAGCAACGCCGCCCGCCAGTACCCCGATTGCTTCCATTTTCTGAGCCTGCACCAACTGCTCTTCGAGTTGTTTCCGATCGGTGATGTCGCGGATGACCGTGAGCGTGTTTCCGTCCGGCATTACGGTTGCGATCACCTCGCCGGGGAAGGTTGAGCCATCCTTTCGCCTATATTGCCATTCCTGATAGTACTCAAGATCTGTGTTGAGGCCAAAAAGTGTCTCACCCAGGTGCGGCACTTCGCGTGGGACAAATATGTTCGTCGCATGAAGCCCGATAAAATCTTCGCGAGTGTAGCCGAGCATCCGACAGAGCGTTTCATTCGCGTCAATGTAAAAGCTGTCCGCATCGGCAATGGCAATTCCGTCCGGCGAATATTCAAACAAGGTTCGATACCGCTCTTCGCTTGCCTCACGTGCTTGTTCAGCGCGCATTCTTTCCGTGATGTCAGTAACGACTGCAACAACCGAAACAATCTCACCGCCCAATTCCGTGGGTTCATAGCGAACGTCGTAGTAGCGCGTGCCACTGAGCGTAGGACACCTTAATTCATAACTGAAGCTCTGACCGGCGAACGCCCGGTCAAGACTCGGCCCTATTTGCTTGTCATAAAGGTTGGAGTGGACCTCGGATACCTTGTGGCCGTTGATATTGATCGTTGGAAGTTCGAACATTTCCGCGTACGCTGAATTCACAAACACGAAACGTCGGCTGCCGTTGATCATGACCAGCCCGACCTGAGCTTTCTCTGTAACCAACTTCAAGCGCTCCTCGCTGGCTCTGTGTCTTGCTTCTGCTCTGCGAAGCTCGGTGACATCAACCATTGACGCGATGACTCGCTGTTCGGCGTTTGTCTCAACAAAAACCGCTCCGATTATCACGTTTCGATGTTTACCAGCACGAGTCGTTATCTCAACTTCGCGGTCTATGATAGTGTTATGCTCGCTAAGGTACGCGCAAAGCTCGTTTTCTGCTTCGGCAGAAAGGAGGCCGCAATCCACAACGGTTTTGCCTTTAATACTGTCCTGATCCCAACCCGTTAATTCTGTGAATTCACTATTGACCTCGATAAATTTCCTGTCGCTCCAGCGGCAGACCGTCATCGATACGGGGCAACTCCCAAAGACCTCGGACAGCCGGGCTTCGCTTGTTCTAAGTGCATCCGAAGTCCTTATTCGCTCAGTGACATCGACCGAGTGGACCAAACGCGCGTTTTCATGTTTATCTATAATGTCCTGCGTCGTCAGTTCGGCGTAGAATACGCTGCCGTCCTTTCGCTGATGTTTTGATACTACGATCGGTCCAATGCGTCGGAAAACGCCGTCTTCGATATTACCGCGGTCGAGGCTCTCGTCCTCGACGGTGAGATCCTTCAGAGACAGGTCAAGGAATTCATTCCGCGAATACCCATAAACTTCAGTTGCCGCTTGGTTGACGGTAACAAACTTTTCGGTTTTGGGATCAAGTATGAAGACGGGGAACGGACTATGATCGAACAGTGAGCCGAAGCGGTTCTCTCTTTGGCGTGCATTAGCGATGTACTTTCGTACTGAACTCGTCGCGAAGAGCAGAAGGGGTCCGAAAACTAGGAAACTAGCAAATTGCAGCGTCCTCGAAACGTCGGGTTGACGTTCAGAAAGCAGGGGGATAAGCAGGAACTGGGCTCCTGCGGCAGACAAAATCCCGGCTACGATAGCCGGACCGCGTCCAAAGAGCCACGCCGCGGCGGTAACCGCACCAAAAAATAGAGCAAACGGGGTCTGTGTCGCCACTTGCTCAATCTGAACAGTTGCCAGAAAAGCAATACATACAATAATAACGGCACAGCTATAGCTCGCCAAAGAGGTTTGGGAAAAACTCAACATCCGGTCACTCGATTATCTTCCCGGAACGGCCGGCCCAAACAGGCTCACCGCAAATAAGGGATAATTACCCGAGTAATCTGCCTTTTCTAAATCGATTTAGCTGGGCGGCAGAATTAAAATGCCAAGGATCTGAAGGTAATTGTAAAAACAATAACTGCACCAGTAAATAACCGGTTAATTGCGAAACAACAGGAGGCCATTTTGCCGCTGACCTTACTTTTCAGATCACCTCAACTCACAATCGAAAGTACAATTTTCTATTATTTGTGCGAGGCGGTTTCCAAAGCAATACCACTATATGCATAAAACTATGGAGTGTCAAGTACGACCGGTTGTGGTACTTAAAGTGATACGTTAGATGCCTAAGGCTCCGTGGCTGATCGGATCTGTTGTTCTATCCGGCTTGCCACGGCGAACAGCGTCATCACTGATCGATAGAGGCAGGCTGATCACGAATGTGGTGCCGCGTCCAACCTCACTGATGACTTCGATCGTGCCCTTATGTTTTTCGACAATAACGGTATGTGAGATCGCGAGACCCTGTCCTGTGCCTTTGCCGACCTCTTTGGTGGTAAAGAACGGATCAAAGATCTTCTTAAGAATCTCCTCGCTCATTCCGGAGCCGGTATCGGTTATGCTGACTTCGACGTGATCGCCTTTGTTTTTTGTACGGATAGTAATCGTTCCCTTGCCGCCTGACTCGTTGTTGACTACGTCAGCGATAGCATGTGACGCATTGACGATCATGTTTAGAATCACCTGGTTGAATTCGCTTGTCAGGCAAGGCACTAAGGGAAGATCTCCGTCATAGTCGGTGACGATCGTGGCAACATATTTCCACTCATTACTGGCAACGGTGATCGTGCTCTCGATAGCCTTGTTGAGATCGGTCGCGTGGAAGTCGTTCGAGCCCGGATGAGCAAAATCTTTCATCGATTGAACGATCTTGCTGATGCGCTCGACGCCATCGAGAGCCTGATCGAAAGCCTTTGGCATTTCGTCATTCAGATACGCCATATCCGCTTTCTTGACCGCATTCGTGAATCTATTAATGTCTTCGATTCCCGCACCATCAGGCCGTAGAGCTTCTGTCGCGAGTTTGAGAACGGAGCTGTATTCGCTAAAACTGTCACGCAGAAAGCGAACGTTGTCGCCGACGTACTGTGTAGGCGTATTTATCTCGTGGGCGATGCCGGCGGCGAGCTGACCGATCGATTCGAGTTTTTGGGCTTGTCGGAGCTGATGCTCAAGGTTTTTTCGCTCGGTGAGGTCGGTCGCGATTCCGAGGATGTATTCGACACCGGCTGTCCCCATCAATGGCCTCTTAACCGACTGGAGCCAATGGACATTGCCCTCCGCATCGAGCACTTTCTCTTCCTGGTTAATGTATTCCTGTTTGTTGCTGATCACGAAATGATCGGATAGGTCGTATCGGGCGGAGTATTCGTTCGGGCCGATCAGTTCCTGATCAGTTTTGCCAATGACTGCCTTGACATCCATTCCATGTAAAGCCGCAAACGCCTCATTCGTCAGGACATAGCGACCGAGTTTGTCTTTGACATAGATCATATTTGGCACGTTATCGATCACGCGATTGAGGAAGCTTTTCGCGTCAAACATCTCGTTTTCAGCCCTCTTTCTATCGATCGCGACGGCGATCTGGTCGCCGATCGATGCGAGCAGTTCGAGATCATGCTGGCCATATACGGAACTGTCTTCGTAATGTTGAACGGCCAGGACACCGATCACGCCCTTCGGGGTTCGCAACGGAACTCCAAGCCAGATAGCCGGCCGCCTTCCGATCATCTCAACTTCACCATCTTCAATTAACAGGGTGATCGCCGACTCGGTTAGAAGCATCGGTTCGCCAATTCGAAATGCATATCCCGTCAAGCCATTTCCCAATTTCCCCGGCGGCGGTACAAGCTCGTATCTATCGACGAAAAATTCCATGTCCAACGTCGATGTCTTGGCGTCATACAGAGCGACGAAGCAGTTCTCTGAATACAGAAAGCGACTGATCGAGTGGTAAATATGGTCGAGAAGTTCCCTGACGTTGGCAGTCGTGCTGACGCCCTGGATCGTTTCGAGTATAACCTGCGATTCCGCAACGGCCTGTTTTAGTTCGGTCACATCGCGAACGACCGTGAGGATCTCCGACTCGCCACAGACGACGATACGGCACTCGTAATGTTGGATTTTGTCGTTTCGGCTAAGAACAAAATCAAGGATCTGAGGTTCGCCGGTCTTCAGCGACCGGTCGGCAAGGTCAATTATCCGATCCGAGATGCGGGGCGGAAGCACATCGAAGATCGCCTTTCCTTTCCAAGCGTTCGCTTCGATGATGATGTTATCGGACTGAGCGGGAATAACGTCGAGAAAGAGCCCTTTGCTATCAGTTCGCCAGATCGCATCCGGCATGGCGTTAAGCAGAGCTTTGTTGTTCGCCTCGCTTTTTTGCAGTTCCAGGTTGCTCCACATCAACTCCATCGTCCGATCTTCGACCCGCTGTTCGAGGTTTTCGTTGATCGCCTTAAAATCCTGACTAGCTCTTCGCAGACGGTAAATTACGAACGCCAGATATGCGAGCAGAACTCCAAGGAAGATGAATAGATAGGTGATCAAATGATTGGCTTGGCGCAAAGCGCCGGACGTGTACATATCGGCATCTCGAGGCGAAATCTTAAATAGGGCGATCCCTGCGTGGCACTAAAGTTGCAGTGTCCGTCACAGACCCGTTCTGACGAAACTAAATCTTGAATGGCAGATACGCCTATACAAAATCTATTAAGCAGAGCCAGCGGACTCTCACATTTGACCGTGCCGATCGGAGCTGTTGTTATCCTGCTGGTCTTGTTGGTGCCTTTGCCCTCGTTCCTGCTGGACGTGCTGATCAGCATCAATCTGATGATCGCCGTGGTCGTCCTGCTGGCGTCGATGTATGCGATCGAGCCGGTAAAATTTACCTCGTTTCCGAATATTCTGCTGCTCACGACGCTATTCCGACTTGCGCTCAATCTGGCGACATCACGCCTCATTTTGACCGATGGGAATCTAGGGTCGAATGCGGCCGGTGCTGTAATCAAGGCGTTTGGAGAGTTTGTCATCGGCGGTAATTTCGTTGTCGGCGTCGTCATATTCCTGATTCTCCTCGTCATCCAATTCCTCGTGGTCAACCACGGAGCCGTTCGAACGTCCGAGGTTACGGCGCGTTTTACATTGGACGCGATGCCCGGTAAGCAGATGGCGGTCGATGCCGATCTTGCTGCCGGGATGATCGATGAGGTAGAAGCAAAACGTCGTCGCGAAGACATTGGTCAAGCAGCCGAGTTTCATGGTGCGATGGACGGTGCGATCCGCTTTACACAGCGTGATGCCGTGGCATCGATAATCATCGTCGCGGTCAATATTTGTGCGGGTTTCGCGGTCGGTGTGCTTCAGCACGGAATGCCGCTCGGCGAGGCGTTGAAGAACTATACGATCTTAACGGTTGGCGACGGTGTGGCCGCGGCTGTTCCATCGCTTTTTGTCTCGGTTGCCGCAGCGATCATCACGACCCGTTCGGCAACCACGTCCAGCATGGGTGCCGAAATGAGTGGCCAATTGCTGACGAATCCGCGGCCTCTGCTGATTGCGGCCGGAGTACTTTTATTTCTCGGCATCTTGCCGGGAATGCCGCATTTCGCCTTTATTTCACTCGCTGCCGGTGTCGGTGGCGTCGGATATCTATCGATCCAGCAGGCGAAGAATACCGCTGAAAAACAGCTCGACGACGCGAGCGTTCAGCAGCAGGCCGATGCGGCAAAGGTCCCTGAGAAAATGGAAACGCTCTTGCGCGTCGATGCCCTTGCTTTGGAGGTCGGTTATGGCTTGATCGGGCTAGTCAGCAGCGATGATTCGTTCCTTAATCGAATACGCGAGATCCGCCGTCAATCGGCGCTTGAGATGGGCATAATTGTTCCATCTGTTCATGTTACGGACAATCTGCAATTGCCTCCGCGTGAATACGCGATACTCCTTCGCGGTGAACGAATTGCCCATGGTGAGATACATCCGGACGCCTGGCTCGCGATCGATCCGGGAGTTGTTCGCGAACAAATTGTGGGTATCGAGACGACCGATCCCGCATTCGGAATGCCAGCGGTTTGGGTACGCCGAAACGAAGATCGCGACCGTGCCGTCTCGTCAGGCTATACCGTTGTCGATTCAACGACCGTCATCTGCACGCATCTGGCGGAGCTTATCAAGAACTTCGCTCACGAACTGCTCGGAAGACAGGAAACGCGCACCTTGCTCGACACCTTATCGGAGACGCATCCGAAGACCGTCGAGGAAGCAACGCCGAAAGTTCTATCGCTCGGCGAGGTTCAGCGTGTACTTCAAAATCTGCTTCGCGAACGCGTTCCGATCCGCGACTTGACTACCATTCTCGAGGCCATCACGGATGTCGGGGTTGTGACGCGGGATGTCAATGCCTTGACAGAAGCGGCCCGCGCATCGCTCGCACGAACGATCTCGGGAAGCCTCGCAAACGAGAGCGGTGAACTTACCGTCTTGACCCTAGATCCGCGTCTGGAATCTCAGCTTGCCGAACGCCTCGGTTTGCTCGGCGGTGCGTCGCAGCAGGTGGTTGAGCCCGAATTTGGCAAGCAGCTCCTCGAAAAGATCGAGACCGCGTGTCGCGCGGCTGTCATGTCGCAGCCCGTTATCCTGTGTTCGTCGATGGTGCGTCCGCACCTCAGGCGGCTTACGGAACGGTTCTTGCCTGAGCTTGTCGTGATGGCACACGGCGAAATCGCTCCTAACGTCCGGCTCGTCTCGATGGGAATGGTCGGCTAGGCAATCAAATTAGTTATCAAACATATCGATCTATGGCGAACGTAAAGAAATACCGGGCGACGACAACACGCGAGGCGCTCGAGCTGATCAAGCAGGATCTCGGCGAGGACGCATTTGTGCTTGAGACCAAGCGTGTCAAGACCGGTGGCTTCATGGGAATCAGATCGAAAATGCAGGTTGAGGTGAGCGCCGCAGCTCCATCGATGTTTGGAAACTCGCATGCAGCGGCAGCGATCCCGGCAAAAAAAGGAAAGGGAAAAGGAATTCCATCGCACGGTATCTTGAACCTCGGCGACGAAGGCGGCACCTATTCACGGCCCGCCGTCAGAACGGCTGACCAGAAGAAAGAGAATCTGATCTCGGCCTTATCCGCGAGAGCGTCTGCGTCGCATGAATTTGAGCGTGAAATGTCCGTAAGATCGAAAGGGTTTTCGGATTCGTCATTCGAGCCGGTCGAGTTAAGTCCCGAGGCTCCGCGAGTTGTCTTTCCAAAAAGAGAGGCTTCAAAGCAAGAGATCGAAAGCGTCTCGCCGAAGAAAGACACTGTCTCTATTCCGGCCCCGAACCGCGATCTCGAACTGCTTCGGGCCGAACTTCGTGAAGTAAAATTCTCGCTCGGCGCGTATGCCAACCTACAGCCGGGCAATTCATGGAACAGCGACATCGATCTCGATATCTTTGGCGGAGTATTTGACGCTCCTTTTCAGGGGACCTTTACAGACCTTACCGGTGCCGGCATTCCCGGCGACATGGCACGCAAATTCATTTCCGACATCGTCCCGCTCCACAAGGCGAATCCGGTCGCGGCGAGCCATCTGACCCGTGCGACACTTTTGCGGGCTTTGAGCACAAATCTTAAGTTCGAACAGGACGCCCTGCAGCGTGAAGTTCCGGTGGTAATGGCATTGATCGGACCGACCGGCGTAGGCAAGACAACGACAATAGCGAAACTGGCGGCTCGCGTTTCGCTGCACGAACATCGCCGTGTCGAACTCGTAACCCTTGACACCTACCGCATCGCCGCCGTTGAACAGCTAAAAACATACGCCGAGATCATCGGTGCCGGCTGCCACGTCGTCCGCAGTGTCCTCGAACTCGAAGCTGTTCTGAAGAGGCTTCCAGTCGATGCGACGGTTCTTATAGACACGACCGGCCGCAGCCCGCACGATCTGGCGGACCAGTACGAGTTATCTGACTTTCTGCAAAAAAATCTGGCTATCCGCAAGTGTCTGGCGGTCCAGGCAACAACGCATCCGGTCGATTCACTAGCCGCGATCAAAAAATTCGAAATGTACGGGGCCGATTGCCTCGCCGTGACCAAGATCGATGAAACCATGCGGCCTGGAGCCGTTCTCGAAACTATCGTGCATAGCGGATTGCCGCTGGCATATTTCTGCACCGGGCAGCGTGTTCCCGAAGACTTGCAGATAGCGACAGCCGCTTCGCTGACAGACCGAATACTCGGAAAAACTAATCTCACAAAATAAACAATGATCGGTGATCAGGCAGCAACACTAAGAACCATGGCTTCGAGCGTCCCAAATATGAATATGGAATCGGGAGCCTCGACACCCTCACTCCAAAGCCGTTCCATAGCGGTGACGGGCGGCAAAGGCGGCGTTGGCAAATCGAACCTCTCGGTCAATCTCTCGCTGGAACTCGGCTTGCTCGGAAACCAAGTCGGCTTGCTCGATGCGGATTTTGCACTCGCGAATGCCGACCTGCTATGTGGAGTTTCGCCGAGTTTTCATCTCGGCCACGTTATTGGGGGGCTAAAGGAACTCGACGAGATAACGATCAATCTTGCCGATTCTGTTCGGCTGATCCCCGGCGGGAGCGGCGTCGAAGACCTGGCAAGTTTCTCGATCACTGACAACCCCGAGGTTTTTGAGAAGGTCCGGCAGATGGACGAGAGCCTGGATTTTCTCATCATCGACACGGCCGCCGGTATCGCGGAGAACGTTTCGGGCATTCTCACGTCAGCATCCGAGGTAATTGTTGTGGTTACGCCTGATCCGACCTCGATAGTTGATGCATACGCGACGATCAAGGTGATCCTCCGCCGCTCGCCCGGAAAGGCGATATCCGTGGTAGTCAATAACATTGTCGGGATCGGTGACGCTGAACAGGTGTACCAATCGATCAACGCCGCCGTGCACGGATTTCTGGATCACCACCTGAATTTTCTCGGAATGATACCGCACGATTCTCAGGTGCAGGAGGCGATCAGAAAACAGGTGCCGGTCGTCAGATATGCTCCGGGAACGCCGGCAAGCCGGGCGATCCGCCTCATTGCTAAGCAACTTCACGGACAGGACCGGAAAAATCCGGGCTTTCCGCGGATCAAATCTTTCTGGGATTCGCTGGCACAGAATTAGGTAGTTTTAATAGCAAATGCTCGCTTATTCAGAAACCAAGACATATCAGAGAACGGCTGCCCTCGCGCCGAGCGGTCGTTCGCAGGAATCGCGTGACGACCTAATACTGGCGCATCTGCCAAAGGTCAGATACATCGCCGACCGCATCGCTGCTAAGCTTCCGCCATCAGTCGAGCGTGACGATCTGTACGGAGCCGGCGTTGTCGGTTTGATCGATGCGGTTGAGCGTTTCGACTCTTCGCGTGGCATAGCGTTCACGACATTCGCCGAGCTTCGTGTGCGAGGTGCGATCCTCGATAATTTGCGGCTTTCCGATTGGGCTTCGCGAACCGTTCGCCGCCGGGCCCGCGAGATCCACGCCGCCTATGCCCATCTGGAACAGGAAACCGGCGGAACGGTAACTGAGGAAGAGGTTGCTTCGTACCTAAAAATACCGCTTCCCGAACTCAGGGAGACGCTTCGTGACATTCGCGGGCTAAAGATCAGCAACCTCGATGAACGGGATGAGGAAACCGGGTTATGCGTTTCCGATCTGATTTCCGACAAATCGTTGTCGCCACTCGAGGAACTCGGAAATACCGAAAATCGCCAGAATCTCGCAAAGGCCATCGAGAAACTGCCCGAACGTGAGCGGCAGGTCATCGCACTTTATTATGTTGAAGAACTGACCATGAAAGAGATCGGTGAGGTTCTGGGCGTGACCGAATCCAGGGTGTCGCAGCTCCGGACACAGGCGATCGTGAGAATGAAGGCGAATCTGCCCAGGTAAATGTGGACTGATATGTCCCGCAATTGATGAACGAGAACGAAGAATTATTATCCGCCGAGGAAATGTCGGCACTCGTGCCGCCCGCACCTGCGGGCGAGGCTTCGACGCCGGGCAGACGTCCGATCGTTGCATACAACTTTCGCCGTCCGGACCGTCTGTCAAAGGAGGAGATCCGTTCTCTCTACCTGCTCCACGACCTTTTTGCTCACGGGCTTTCGTCGAGCCTGCCGCTCTTTATGCGGGCGGTTTCCGAGGTCAATTTGATCTCGGTCGATCAGCAATCGTACGGCGACTATCTAAAAGGACTGTCGGATCCGACAACCATATTTACGGTTTCGGCGAAATCGCTGCATGGTGTTTTTGCGGTGGAATTCAGCTCGTCGATAGCTTTTCCCGTAATCGACAGGATGCTCGGTGGCGAAGGGAAAGAGCTTAGCTCGCCGCGTGCCGCGACCGAACTTGAACTACAGGTTCTCGAGGGCTTTCTGGCGGTCATCAACGAAAGCTATCGGGAAGCATGGAAAACGCACGTCGAATTTGAGACGGAGATAATTGGCCGTGAGACTCGCCCGCAGTTGCTACAGATAATCCCGCCAAACGGGATCGCCGTGACCATCGTCTATCAGGTACAGATCGGTGATGCAAAAGGGCTGATGAGCATTTGTCTGCCGGTCGAGCTTCTTGAGCCAGTCATCAAAAAGGCAACGATGAATGCCTATTCGTCAGGCATTCCGACATCGCCGGAAGCAACGAATTCATTGCTGAAAAAGGTCTCGACGGTCAATTTCCCCGTCACCTCCGACCTGGAAAAGGTTTCATCGGCAGTGTCCGATCTGATGAGTCTTTCAGTCGGTGACGTCTTGCGAACAAGCCACAGCGTTGATCGTCCGATCAACATTTGCGTTGCCGATTCAACAAAATTTGTGGGCCGTTTGGGGTCATTGGATGGAAAGATGGTTGTTCAGATTACGGGCGAATACGAGAATCACGGCTAGACGGGCTGATAAAAATAATAAAGGTATGCAACAGGAAGAATTATCACCTATTAACTTTGAACGCCTCTACGATGTTGAGATGAACGTCACGGTTCGTTTCGGCAAGACGCAGATGCCGCTGCGTGATGTCGTGCGATTTGGCGTCGGATCTATGATCGAGCTCAACCGAACGGTTGACGAACCGGTTGAGCTACTCGTAAACAATTCTCCGTTCGCTCACGGCGAAGTTGTCGTGATCGATGGCTACTACGGCGTGCGGATCACTGATATCGGATCTGAGGAAGAGCGTTCACAAAAGATACTGGCCGAGCCGATTCCGGGGATTCCAGACGAGGTGGCCAAATGAACCTGAACCTGAACTTACCACCCGAGCTACAGATCCTTACAGGCGCCGGCGTTGTCGCTGTGCTTTGCTTGCTGGCCTCGCTCATTTGTCTCGTAAAGCACCGAAAGTCGAGGCTACTCGTCACGGCGGGCCAGGAGCAGATCGAAGAACTGCAAAGCACCGTAAAGCGCCTCAAGGAAACGATTGACGTCAACGCGGAACATGTCGCCGAGATGTCACGGCGGCTGGTCTGGCTCGATACCCGAATTCGCCGGCCCAAGCTGGCGGCCGAGGAGGTCGTTGATGATTCGTCGGAAGCTCCAAAACTGAATATCACGGAACGCCGGCATCGTGTCGTGACGCTTGCCGCTCGCGGTCAGAGCACCGAGGCGATCGCAACGACCATCGGAATGATGCCCGGCGAGGTAGAACTGATCCTCAGCCTCGATCAAGCCGCACGAAGCGGAAGGTAAACCATGAACTACGGACTCTATACGATCTTCCTCGGGATGCGGGCACGACAGAATACGCTCGAAACGCAGGCTAACAACATTGCCAACGCGTCGACTACCGGATTCAAAGCCCAGCGGATGATCTACAGTACATTTGAGGCCGACAAAAAAGGCACGGGCGACCGGCAGCTCTTGGTTGCCGGAGCGTCGGCCGCGACGAACACAAATTTCACTGCGGGTGCGATACAGCAAACCGGTCGCGGCCTCGACGTCGCCATCGAGGGCGATGCGTTTTTGCAGGTTCAGACTCCGAACGGCATCCGCTACACGCGGGCCGGAAATATGACCGTCAACGATGGCGGCCAGTTGGTCAATAAGAATGGCGATCTTGTTGTCGGCGAAAAAGGCCCGATAACGATCCCGCGTGACAGTGAGCTTTCGATCGGTAAACGAGGTGTTCTGTCTGCCGGCGGCAAGGATATTGATTCGTTGAAGCTCGTCAGGTTTAACAATCCGGCGGCGGCTCTGCTGAAAGACGGCGAATCAATGTTCGTTGCAACCGGAGCCGAAGCTCCGCAGGCAGCAACCGATTCAAAAGTAACTCAGGGCTCGCTCGAAGGCTCGAATATAAACAGCGTGACCGAGATGGTCGCGATGATAAATAACAACCGCGAGTTCGAATCGCTTCAGAAATCCCTTACCTTGCTGGTAAATGACATGGGCCGCAAGATCTCAGGCGAGATCGGCAAGTTGTAAGTGACGCTTTCCAATAGGAGTAATTATGCCAAACAGAGCACTTTTAACGGCTGCGACCGGTATGCAGGTACAGCAGCAGAACGTCGACAACATCGCCAACAACCTGGCCAACGCCTCGACCGTCGGATTCAAACGAACACGGCTTGAGTTCCAGGATCTCATGTACCAAAACATGAGAACCGCCGGAGCCGCCGCGAATGCATCGACGCCTTTGCCAGTTGGGCTACAGATTGGAATGGGAGCCAGGTCGATCGCTAGTGAGAAGATCTTTAATCAGGGCGAGATCAAAGAGACACAGAATCCGCTCGATATGCTCGTTCAGGGCAGCGGGTTTTTTCAGGTACGACTTGCAAGTGGGGAAATTGCTTATACGAGAGCGGGACAGTTTCACCTGAACGAGCAAGGCCAGGTCGTCACGGCCGGAGGAGATCAACTGGAACCGTCAATCTCCATCCCGACAGACGCGACCTCGGTAACAATCGCCAAAGATGGAACCGTTTCAACCACGACGGCCGGTCAGTCAAATGCTCAAACTGTGGGACAAATCCAGCTAGCCATTTTCGCGAATCCCGCGGGACTTGAAGCAATGGGCGGAAATTTATTTAAAGCGACAGGAGCTTCAGGACAGCCGACTGTCGGTGCAGCAAATGCTAATGGTATCGGTGCAATTACGCAGGGTTTTGTCGAAGGTTCGAATGTAAGCGTCGTTGAAGAACTCGTCAACATGATCTCTGCCCAGCGCATCTACGAGACCAATTCCAAGGTCATCACCACCGCCGACCGCATGCTCGGTACGATAAATCAGGCGGTTAACTAGTTTCTATTTGATACGGAGAGCGGTAATGAAAGTAACGCATGCGAGCATTTTGAATTTAAGCCTCGCGGCCGTGTTCGCGTTGCTTTGCGGCTATTGCGTGCAAGGCCAGTCGCGAAACCTGATCAAGGTCGCGGGTGAATCCACGGTCAACGGCGAAATCGTCGAGCTCGGCATGATCGCACGTATAAACGCCGATCGATTGCGAGGCGACAGGCTGCGTGGTATCACACTCGGGTATTCGCCCGGTATTGGATCCTCGCGCGAACTGCTTCGGCCGCAGATCGAGCTTGCTATCAAAGCTGCTGGGTTTGAGGACGCAGATTTCTCTCTCGAAACGCCGTCAAAGATCCTCGTTCGCCGGGCTTCGCAAAACATTCCCTCTATCCAGATCCGCGATGCCGTTGAGAAAGCTATTCAGACCAGATACAACGATTCTAAGGTGTCGACTCAAATACTACATGTCGATGTTCCCGCGGATCTGGCCGTTCCGGTCGGAGTGGTGGACATTAGAGCAAGCATTTCCGGCGTGCGGAGTTTGTTCGAGAAATTTCAGGTTCCGGTGGAGATCCGGATTGATGGAAAGATCGTAAGAACGTTTTCCGCAACGGCGGAGATCGCGGTCTATTCCGAAGTTCTGGTTGCTGCAACCGATCTCGCGATCAACAAAAAACTCATGCTCGCTGATGTAAAGCTGCAAAAGGTACGGCTCGAAAAGCCGTTGACCAGCTATCTACGTGATCCGGCGGTTCTGCGGGGCGTCCAGATGACCAAGCCGCTGGAAACCGGCAAGCCGCTTGCGGCAGACTCCTTTGCCGCCGCGATCGTCATCAAGCTTGGGGATACGGTCAGGATCGAGGCTTATTCCGGGCGGATCAAGATAGTTGCCACGGGCGAGGCCAGTGCAAATGGCCGGATCGGTGACCGTATATCGGTCGTGAATAAACAGTCGAAAACGGTCTTACAGGCGATAGTGGTTGATGAAGGCGTGGTTCGCGTCAAGCTCTAAATATATGAAGTACAAAGTTTTAGCAACGGCAGCGATGTTACTCGCCCTGATTGTCACGGCGACTGCGCAGAAGAAAAAGGCCGGCGCCAAAGGCCAGCCCAAATTGACGGTCGTTCAGGTAACTGAACAGCCGCCGCAGATAATCGTCGTACATCCGCCCAAGCCGACGAACGGTTCGCTATTTACCGACAGTTCGGTCAATGCGAATCTGCTTCGCGATTTTAAGGCGCGGCAGACGGGCGATCTTGTTTTTATCGATGTGGTTGAGTCGAGTACCGCAAATGTCTCTTCGAACGCAAAGCGCGACCGGGATTCCGGCAATCTGGGCGGTTTGGTTCCGCTGGTTGCGGGCCTTCCGGTAAATGGTGCAGCGGTTGTCGCCCCCGTCATGGGCGAGCTTGGCAAGCGCGAGTTCGAGGGCAAAGGCTCGACGAGCCGGACGAGTTTGGTACGTTCACGCATTACGGCACGCGTTCTGGAAGTGTTACCGAACGGCGATCTGCGGATCGAAGCCGTCAAGATGGTCAAGATCAATAAAGAGACCGAACAGCTCGCTGTCACCGGTATTGTCCGCCAAAACGACCTCGCAAATGACAACTCGATCCCCACCACTCTGGTCGGCGATCTTCGTGTCGAATTCAATGGCAAGGGAATTGCATCTGCCGATAATGGACCGGGTTGGCTGTGGCGTCTGTTCGATAAGATCAACCCGTTCTAGGTTCGATAAAAATGCTTAGAAGTACCATAAAATATTGGCTTTACGGCGTCGTTGCGGTTTTTCTGGCGACATCGCCGTTTGCCGTTTACTGTCAGAATACAGACGGTATGCTGAATGTCCGCGTCAAGGATTTGGCGGACATCGAAGGTGTTAGGTCGAACCAACTGATCGGCTACGGCCTGGTCGTCGGGCTCAACCGGACTGGCGACCGCGTACAGCAAAATATCTACGCTCGCCAAACGCTTCAGAATCTTCTTGAGCGTATGGGCATCTCGACGAACGCCGCGGGATTGAAGCCTGAGAATATCGCGACGGTTTTGGTAACGGCCACACTTCCGCCATTTGCACGTCCCGGCTCGAAGATCGATGCGACCGTTTCGTCAATCGGCGATGCAAAAAGTTTGCAGGGCGGCACGCTGATTCTTACTTCTCTGAAAGGTTTGGATGGCCAGGTTTACGCTGTTGCTCAAGGGTCGATCTCGATCGGCGGTATTTCCGCTGGAAACTCTGGTAACTCTGTTGAGATCAATCATCCGACGGTCGGACGCCTTCCGAACGGAGCAAATGTCGAGCGTGCCGTTCCGACCGAGCTTGGCGCAAATAATCTACTCACAATGGTCCTGCGTAACGAGGATTTTTCTACCGCCGCACGGCTGAATGATGTGATCAACGTCAAATTTGGCCCCGGAACGTCGCGTGCATTGGACGGACGCAACATCGAGGTCATTATTCCCGATGCCTATATCAGCAACCGCGTTCGGTTTATAGCGGAAATGGAAACCCTCAGCCTGCGGCCGGACAAGATCGCCAAGATCGTCATCAACGAGCGAACCGGCACCATCGTCATGGGCAGCGAAGTGAAGATCGCTTCCGTCGCCATTTCGCAGGGCGGCGTTACGGTCAAGGTCGGTACGGAATACGACGTGTCGCAGCCAAACCCGCTGTCGCCCGGCGGTCAGACATTTGTCATTCCCAACACATCGATAGATATCAAGGAAAAGAAGCCGGCGTCCGTGATCCTGCCCGACGGAGCAACCGTCGATGAGGTCGTCCGCGGGCTGCGGTCGGTTGGCGTGTCGGCTCGCGACATTATCAGTATCTTACAGGCGATCAAATCCGCCGGAGCGATGAACGCCGAACTCGAATTACAGTAAATAGATGAATATCTCAACGGTCGACAAAGTAGGCGATTATCAGAAGGCGATGGAAAAGGCCACGCCCGCTGACCTGCGCCGGGTCGCGACCGAATTTGAGGCTCTCTTGCTCACGCAGCTCACGTCTTCGCTAAACAAAACTGGCTACGAGGAATCGGATGGTGATGATGAGCCGCTCTTCGGCGGCGATGGCGGAACGGACCTCGCAAAACAGCTCTTCTCTGAGCAACTAGCCAAGACGATGGCGCAAGCAGGCGGGTTCGGTCTGGCGAACGTGATAATGCGTCAGTTCGGGTTGGAAGCTGAGAAAGCAGGTGTGAAAGGTATCAAAGGCCTCGATCAGGCGATCTCTGCCATCAAGGACATCAAGAGCGATGCCTCACCCAGGAGTTTTCCGTTGATAAACCGATCCGCAAAGGCCGAGCCACTTGCAAAGCTCGAATTCGCTGGTAATCCGAACGACGCGGAAGTGATCTCGACGTTCGAAGATCAAGCAAGATCCGAAGGGATCGAAGAATCGCTGAGAAACCTGATCCTCGACGGAAGGATCGTGAACACGACCCGGTCGAGACTGGCTCCGAACGCCCCGGTCACATTGGATTCCGGCGTCTCTGTAACCAAGGCGGCAGCATCACGGCCGCTCGAATATCGGTATCCGGTCGCCGGACGACTGACTTCTGATATTGGAAATCGCGTTCATCCGATCGACCGAAAGGTGAAGTTTCACGCCGGTCTTGACCTGGCGGTTCCGCCCGGAACGAGCGTTGGGGCATCGGCTGATGGCGTCGTCAGTTTTGCGGGCTGGTCGGGCGGCTATGGGAATCTTCTCGTGGTCAAACACATGGACGGGCGTGAGACGCGCTATGGCCACCTGAACAAATTACTGGTAAAGGAAGGCGACGCGGTTTCCGCCGGGCAAGTTGTTGCATTATCAGGTTCGACCGGCAAATCTACGGGACCGCATGTGCATTTTGAGATACGTGAAAATGGGCAAGTTTTGAATCCGCTCAATATTTTGACTAAAGGTTTAGAGTAAAATGCCGAAAGGCAAGTACAGGGAAACCTTTTTTCGAGAGAAACGATGATGGGAAAGATAAACATAGACAGATTGAGCGGCCCAGACCCGATTCGGGCAGAGCTTCAGCGCGATGTCAAAAGCACCGGTGCCGAGGCTGGCTTGAACGTTGCAAAACGAACGCCTATCAGCGAGGACAAGCTGGAGATTTCCGGCCGTGCATCCGAGGTCGGACGCCTTGTCGATCAGCTGAAAGCTTTGCCGGACGTGCGGCAGCCACGCGTTGATGCTCTAAAGGAGCAGGTCGCGGCAGGTACATATCGCCCGCTTGCGGATGATATTGCCGGGGCAATTCTAAAGAACGACAGATCTTAACATCGACTAAAAGGGTAAAATTTCTTACTTTTGGCATCGACGTTCAGTTCTCTTGTTCTTGGGGTAACTAACTCACATGCAAGATGAACTGATACGAAAGATCGCCGATCTAATGGCCGAGCAATCGGCCGCCTACACGAGCCTTCAATCGTTAACCACACATCTGATCGCGGCACTGACACGCTGCGAACCAACGACGATCGAGTCGCTTTCCCGCTCCGGCGAAACCGAGATGTTCCGCATGCGGGCGAGGCTGCTCGAGATCACGTCTGCGCTTACCGATTTCGGCAAATTCCGATCAAATCAGGCCGATCCGCAGCCGCTCGACCCGAATGCCCGCGAGGCGTTCGAGACGCAGGCAAACACGCTGCTCGATGCTGCCCGCAGCTACGAGAAGATCGCCGGACGAGCCGCGAGCCTGGCTCTCGGCGGATCATCATTTGCCGCAGCGTCGATCCAGATGTGTGGCGTTCCGCCGTCAACCTACCGGGCTCCTGTCCTAAAGTACACCAAGGTAGCAACAGCATGAGTATCAATTTTTCAGCATTCGAGATCGGCCGCCGTGCCCTCAACGCCAATCAGCTTGGCATCGAGGTCACAGGGCAGAATATTGCCAATGTGAATACGCCGGGCTACACACGCCGCCGCGTCGAGCTGGTCGAATCTGCGTATCAGGGCATCCACGGCTTTACGCTCGGAACGGGCGTGTCGATCGCGGGCGTTCATTCGTTTCGCGACATTTTTATTCAATCCAGAATTCAAACCGAAACCGGCATCGCCGGACGCCTGACGGCCGAACGCGACGCACTTGCCCCGGTCGAAACTGCACTTCAGGGCAGTGAGAGCGGCGGGTTGCAAAGCTCGATCAACGCGTTTTTCGGAGCTTTTCGCGATCTCGAAGCCAATCCAAATTCAGTCCCGCTGCGTTCGCTCGTCGGCCAACGCGGTGCGGCCCTTGCGAATGCCTTTCATACGACCTCGCAAAGGCTCGATGACATTCGCTCGACAACTGACGCCCAGCTTCGCTCGACCGTAGCTGAGGTAAACAGCCTTTCGGAGAGGATCGCGGGTCTGAATGAAAACATTCGTTCGGCTGAGGCGGCCGGTGGGGAAGCGTCGAATCTTCGCGATCAGCGTGACGTCGCCGTTAATCAGCTCTCTGAGCTCACCGGAGCCCGCAGCGGTACGAATAGCGACGGAACACTGACGCTAACCTTGCCTGACGGGCGTCCGCTCGTTCTTTCGGGAACCGCGAGCAAGCTCGAGGTAAACGACACGCCGCCAAACGGTTTAGCTGAGATAACGCTGGATGGCGAAACAGCAGTTTTTACCGACGGAGCGATCGCGGGTTTTCAGAATGCTATCACCGAGGTGACCAAGCAACTCAACGATCTCGACAGCCTCGCCGCGGCGGTCGCGGACCGCGTAAATACGCTTCACACCTCGGGCACGGATCTAGACGGCAATGCCGGGGTTAATTTTTTCAACGATACGCCGGCAGTGACGGCGGCGAATATTTCAGTGAATGCAGCTATCACGGGCAATCCCCGTCTCGTCGTGGCTTCGCCGCTGACCCAGCCAGGGCAAACGGGAACAGTTGCCGGCGAGATCGCAAACCTGCTTACAGATCAGAATTCAACCGCAGGCACGCGAACCGGTTCGTTCAGCTCGATCTTTGGCTCGATGATATCGGACGCGGGCGAACGCGTGGCAACGGCCGACAACAATCTCCAGACACAGGCGGCGATCCTTTCCCAGGCGACCGCTCAACGCGATGCGGTTTCCGGCGTTTCGCTCGATGAGGAAGCTATCAACCTTTTGCAGTATCAAAAGGCCTTCGAAGCCGCGTCGCGATTTATCAAGATCGCCGACGAAATGACCCAGATGATACTTTCTCTCGCTAGTTAACAGTTAACGGTGTAACACCATGAATTTTAGAGTTTCGGACAACACGTCGTCCTCCAATTTCACATCGCGGATCAATTCCCAGCGGAGCCGTCTCGGCATTCTTCAGGAACAGCTCACGAGCGGAAAACGCATCAACCGGGCATCTGACGACCCGTCGGGAATGGAGATGGTTCTAAACTTACGGACGTCGCAGACCGAGATCAAGCAGTTTCAGCGAAACAATCAGGCCGCGAACCAAAAACTGGTCGCCGCCGATGACGCCCTGAACACCTACGAAAACGTCCTCGAACGCGTTCGCGTCCTCGTGACACAGGGCCTCAGCGATACTTCTACACAGGCGGCAAAGAATGCGTTGGCGACTGAGATCGACGCCTTACGCTCGCGAATTTTAACGACCGCGAACACGGCTAACAACGGCGAATACCTCTTCGGCGGCACCCGCCAGACCGAAGCTCCTTTTGACGCGACGACCGCCGTGCCATCGGCAATTCCAACCACGGCGCAGTACATACAGATCGAGCCGGGTTCCAATGCAATCGCTGTTGGCGTTACTGCTGACACAATTTTTAGCGACGCGACATCGACGATTTTTACAGATCTGACGAATGCGGTCGCGGCGCTTCGCGGGACCGGCGATGCGGTAGCCGATCGGGCAACGCTTGAGGCGACAAGCTCAAGGCTAATGATCTACACCGATCAGGTAAACAACGCCCGGTCGATCATCGGAGCAAATATGAACGCGACCGACATCGCTACCGATTCGCTCGCGAGCAATTTCCTGTCGCTTGACGGTCGAGCATCGGATATTGAATCGGTTGATTTTGCCGAGGCCGCGATGGGTGTGGCCGATGCCGAGCGTTCGCTTGAGGCGACGCTGCAACTGGCAGCACGCGGCCGTCGTTCGCTTTTTGATTATTTAGGATAGTTTTCCGAAATATATGTCCGTTATCACGATCAAGGGAAAGGAAGTTTCCTACGACGAGAATGAGATCATCACCTTTGCCGAAGGCCTCATCGGTATGCCCGAAATGCGGCGTGCCGTGCTCGTGCCGATGGACGAATTTGAGCCGTTCTGCTGGCTCGCGTCAGTCGAGAGCGAAAAGGCGAGATTTATCGTCGTTGATCCGCACGAGGTTTTCGCGGGTTACGAGCCGTTCCCGGCGGAGCAGAGCGTGCAGACATTTGCGATCGTTAAGATATCTTCAGACTGGCAAAAGACCACCGTTAATTTGCGGGCGCCACTTGTTATAAATACGGAAACGCAGATCGGAGCACAGCTTATTTTGAGCGACAGCAAATATCAGTTTGCCGAGTCGCTGATGCAGACCTAATCCTTATGCTCGTCCTATCCCGCCGGAGCGGCCAAAAGATCGTGATCGGAAACGAGGTCGTCGTCGACGTCCTCGGGATCAGCGGCGATGGCGTCAAGCTCGGCATTTCGGCTCCGGGCGAGACATCGGTTCACCGGTACGAGGTGTTTGTCGAGATCCAGGAAGCAAACCGCGCGGCCGAGGTCGCAGCGGACGATCTTGAGAATCTCGCACTCGGCAATCTCTCTGAGATGGTTCGTAAAAACAAAGATCATGAAGCGATTTGATTGGACAATCTGGCTCGGCATCGCGGTCGGAGCAGCGGCGATCATCGGTGGTGCCTGGAATGAGAACCTGAATATCACCGTGCTGTGGCATCCGTCCGCGGCACTTATCGTTTGCGGCGGCACGCTCGGCGCGGTGATCGTTCGGCGCGGGCTGCGAGGAATTACCAGTGCGGTCAAAGCCGTTTGGGAACTTCGGCTGCGTGATGACGAAGACAAAAATCACAATATCGAGATCGCCAAGCTCGCATGGCTTTCGCGTTCTGCGAATAAGAACGGCGTGAAAGCCTACGAAGATTATGCCGAAGCGAGCGGTGACGTGCTCGTCGCGCAAGGGCTGATCCTCGTCGCCGATCGCGTCAAACGCGAGCAGATCGAGGAAGTCCTCAAACGCCGCCTCGCCCTCGAATACGACGAAGGCATGCACGACTCCGCCACGATGGACGCTGCCGGCGGTTTTGCTCCGACGTTTGGAATTCTCGGTGCCGTACTCGGCCTTATCAGCGTGCTTCGCGTTTTGGATAAACCTGAACTGCTTGGCGTCGGCATCGCAACTGCCTTTGTCGCAACGATCTACGGCCTTAGCCTTGCGAATCTCATCTTCTTCCCGCTCGCCGCGCGGCTCCGCGAGCGTCACGAATCGCGTATGACCCGCCGCGAGGAATTGACGTCCGTCATCCTGTCTCTCGTCTCGAACGAAACGCCGCAGGCGATCATGAACCAGTTCAATCTGCCTAAATGAGAAAGCGATTTCCTCGAACTTTTGACGAACACGACCACCGGAATCGCGACCGATGGCTGGTTTCTTATGCCGATCTCGTTACCCTTTTGCTCGCTCTTTTTATCGTGATGTACGCCGCGAGCGATAAGGAGCGAGCGAAGCAGATCGTCGAAGGATTTTCGACGATGAGCACCGGCGGCAACGGGCTGCTACCGGGAAATGCGACCGAGAAAACAGATCGCGAGAAATTTGAGGAAGCAATGATGGCAAATCCGGTCCTGCTGCAGAAGGCAAAGATGCGGCAGACCAAGGACGGCCTCGTCATTTCGCTTTCCGAAGCCGGATTTTTTGCTCCGGGCGGAGCGGAGATAGATACGCAGGCGGACAGCGTGATCGCGACGATCGCCGAATCGTTAAAGGGCCTGCCGGCAAATATCCGTATCGAGGGCCACACCGATTCGACGCCGATCTCAAACGCCCGCTATCCATCCAACTGGGAACTCTCGACAGCGAGGGCCGCAAGCGTTCTGATGCGTTTAACCGAGAAAGGCATTGAGCCGGCAAGGCTTTCGGCTGCAGGCTATGGCGGCTTCCAACCGGTCGCGGATAACGCCACGCCGGAGGGCCGGGCGCAGAACCGCCGCGTGGATGTTGTCATCATTGGTCGTTAAACGAATTTCAACAATGATAAATAATTTTCGGTGAGGGGCTAAAGTAAAAGAAATTTCTTCCGATAAGGCTATGTGCGAATCGCAAATGGCGGTTCAATCTTAGTCTAAATTAAAAAACAGATGGCCAATGCACGGAGGCAGCGGTCAGACAACGTTCACGGAGGAACACAACTAAAATGGGTAACTTTTCACTCGTAAATAACATCGCGTCGTCAGGCTCGCAATTTCGCCTGCAGACAACCAACAGCAACTTGAACAAAACGCTTCAGCGTCTTTCGTCAGGTCTTCGCATCAACAAATCGGGCGATGACGCTGCCGGTTTGGCAATCGCTAACACCTTCCGCAGCGACAGCGCCGTTCTCGCACAGGGCGTTCGTAATGCTAACGACGGTCTTTCAACACTGCAGATCATCGATGGTGGTTTGAACACGATCTCGGGCTTGCTCGACCGTGCCGCTTCGCTGGCTTCGCAGTCGGCGTCGGGAACCTTCACCGGTGACCGCAACACGCTACAGGCTGAGCTCGGCAAGGTCTTTAACGAAATCGACCGTCAGGCACAGAACATCGGCCTCGGCGGAGCAACCGGAACGGACGAAGGCCGCTTTAATAAGGCGATCAACGTTTTCATCGGTGGCGGAGCAAACGCAACCGCAGCCGGTAACAGCGTCGCTATCGACCTGTCCAGCAGCCGAGTCGATAAGACCGGTTTGGACCTCAACAACCTGAACATCGGAACCGGAACCGGAAACGTGACAGGTGCCCAGGATATCTCGGCCGGACTTACGGCGGCTGAAGTGCTGACCTTCCAGACGGTTGGTTCGAGCGGCCAGCTTGGCACGTTTTCCGTATCTTTGTCGGCAGGTGCCAGTGCTTCGAATGTACTGGATACGATCAACAACGACGGCAACATCCAGGGTGCCGGCATCCAGGCCTCGCTCGATTCGACGACCGGCGCTCTTATCCTTTCGTCGGCGGCATTTTTTGCAGTTTCGTCGGACACGGCTGACGGTGCGGGCCAGACCGGTATCGCCGGTGCTGCTGCCGCGGTCGACGACGTTGCGGTTACGGGTGCTGCCAACAGCGTGACGAAAACGATCTCGGCTGGTGCCGCTACGTCGACCCAGACGCTGAGCTTCACGGGCGAGCAGATCGGCTTCGCAGACGGCTCGCAGGATGTGTCGTTCGCGACATTTGCAGCTGTCTCTGCTGTCAACACGGACACCATCGTCGCTTCTATCAATGACGACACCTCGCTTCGCGAAGGCGGTGTTTTTGCAGTCAGAACGAAAGCCGATGGTTCACAGGTTAAGTTCGTTTCGTTGAATGCCTTCAACGTCGCGATCTCGAGTGCGGCCGGTGCAGTCAACGCAACGAATAACATCGATGCGTTGCAGACCCCGACCGAAGCAACCGCCGGTGTTCTTACCGGTGGTGAAGATGGTGCCAAAGATGCTCTTGCCGCTATCAAGTCAGCTATTGCTGCTCTTGGTGACGTTCAGGGCAAAGTCGGTGCCGGACAGAACAACCTGGAACAGGCTATCGATCTTGCTTCGACGCAGATCGTTAACTTCCAGGCTGCCGAATCTTCGATCCGCGATGCTGACATCGCTTCAGAAGCTTCCGCATTGGCTAGACTCAGCACCCTGCAGCAGGCCGGCGTTGCCGCTCTTGCTCAGGCCAACCAGTCGAGCCAGGCTCTTCTCTCTTTGCTCAGATAGTTAGACATTTGGAGCGGAAAATTCCCACTTTCCGCTCCAAAACTAAGAATCTGAACAGGTGAGATATGCGAAGTCCGAAGGCGAAGATATGGTGATGAATCTTCGCCTTCGGACGTTTTAGCTAGCCTAAAAAGGAGGCACGCTATGCAGACAGTAGTAATAAATAATCCAGGAGATGTCCGGGTGCCGATCGAGGCCGTACCAAACCCAGTAGCCAAGGTTCGGGTCCAGGAGCCCAAGCCGGAGAAAAAACAGGTTGATTCGCATGAGTTCGCCAGGTTACAGACGGCATTGGCACAGCACGACATTTCGTTGAAGTTCAGTAAAGACGAGACGACAGACCGCATCGTCGTCCAGATGATCGACGGGCGGACCGGTGAGGCCATACGGCAGTTTCCAACCGAAGTTTCGCTCAACCTGGCGGCAAATTTTATGAAGCTACAAGGCGTTTTCCTAGACGTCGAGAAATAGCCGGATAGACATCAATTTTCCGTGCATTTTCCGTGCGTTCCGCGGTCGGTTTTTCCTTCTCCCATGGTTTACGACCATAAGATTAATAGAACCACGGAACGCACTGACAAGACACGGAACAAGACGTTTGATTCGCAAGGGTTTTCAATACGATTATGGCAACCACGAGTTTTAGCGGAGTCGGCAGCGGTATCGATTTCAGCGTGATCAGAGATGCGATCCTCGATCAGCGGACGCGTCCCGTTACGCTGATGCAGACCAGGGTCAGCGACTATAACAGCCGTATCGAGTCTCTAAAACAGCTCAATACGGCTCTCGCGACTCTGACGACCGCATCAGAGGCACTGATCAATCGCGATCTCGGCAGCGGCCGCAGTGCGGCAGCAGGCGATTCCTCGATCATGCTGGCGTCGGCGAACTCGACCGCAAATATCGGCAGCTTCGACGTAGCTGTCACGCGTCTCGCGTCAAGTCTCGCACAAGCATCGCGTTCGTTCTCGTCCACCACGACCGGTATTTTGGCTGGCGGGGCGACGACCGGCACATTCGAACTGCGCAAGGGCGGAGCCGCGACCGGCACCGCGATAACCATAGATTCTCAAAACAACACACTCGAGGGACTTCGCGATGCGATCAATGCCGCGAATGCCGGTGTAACCGCGAGCATCGTCGATGTCAACGGCGACGGAACCGGCAACCAGCTCGTCCTCAACTCAAAAGACACCGGAGCGACAGGCCGCGTCGAACTGGTCGAAACCTCGGCCACCGGAACGCTGACCGATCTAAATATCCGCTCGCTCAATCCGCCGGATGCGGATTTTGCAAAGCTCGACGCGCAGCTTACAATCAACGGGCTCGCGATCACGCGCTCGACCAATACAGTTTCCGACGCCGTTGCTGGCGTCACGCTTAATCTCAAAAAAGTAGGTTCGACAACCGTCGGCGTTACGCAATCGACCGATATCGAGAACAAGCTTCGCGGATTTATCACCGCTTACAACACGATCCAGGACGCGATCGCCAATCAGTATAAAAAGGATGGGCAGAACCGGCCGACCGGAGTTTTAGCGGGCGATTCCACGCTGCGAAACGTACAGCGTCAGCTTCGCGATGCCACGACGAGCCTTTCGCTGGACAACGGCGGCACGTTTACCGCTCTGACCGATCTTGGGATCACGAAAGATGCGAACGGCAATCTGGCCCTCGACTCGGTAGCGTTCAACGAAAAGCTGAAAAACAACCCGGACGACGTCAAAGCTCTTCTCTTTGGTGCGGCAGACGCACAGGAAGGGCTGTTTGAAACATTCAATACTGTCTCAAAAAATCTCAGCGACAGCATAACCGGCAGCGTGCAGAACGCGATCAAGGGCTACCAATCGTCGGTCACGGGCCTGAATGCCCGCATCTCCGACAGGCTCGCCGCACTACAGTTGCTCAAGACGACGCTGACCAACCGCTTTTCGGTTGCCGATGCTGCGATCGGTCAGCTAAACGGCCAGGGTACGGCCTTAACAAATATCATTACTTCGCTTAATAATGCGAATCAAAACTCGTAACTGATTATGGGCTAAAGGTTTGGAGCATCGTGCCGATATGTTATTCAGGTTCATTAGGACGATAAAAAACACAACATGTACGCTCAACCAAAAGGCATCTCCAGTTACGGCCGTCAGGCAAACACCGAAACCGACCCGATCCGTCAGGTCGTGATGTTATATGACGGTGCTATCAAGTTTCTGAATCTGACAGCGCTCGATATGGAAGCCGGTGATGTTGTCGCAAAAGGCGAACATTCGCGGCGGGCTTTGGACATTTTGACGTATTTGCAGTCGATCCTCGATTTTGAAAAAGGTCAGGATGTCGCGGTCAATCTTGATAATCTCTATCGAAACATTACCGCGATGGTCCTCAAGGCAAGCGCCAAAACGGACGCCAAAATGATGCGTCAGGCCGGCGATCTGCTCGTTCCGGTTCGTGACGCCTGGCAGGTAAATGCTGGCCGGTCGATCGCCCCGGCAAATGCCGCGGGCGGTGGTTTTGCGATGGTTGGTTGATTTGTTTCTTCTTTGCGGCCTTGGGTATTGACTTAGCGACTTTGCGGGAAAATTATCCCGTTAGCAAGTGAGAAGCCGGTTTCACGCAAAGGTGCAAAGAACGGACGCAAAGAACGCAAAGAAAAGTGGAAAAAGATAACCCAGGTATTCGCTGATCTGAGAGATCTGTTATGTCTAAATTCGACAAGGTCAAGGACAATTCCGAATCGCTGATCGAACTTCTCGGTGCCCAGTGCAGCGACCTCGAACAGCTCCTCGCCCTCGCCCGCCAGGAAACGGCTGCGGCACAGGAAGGTAAATTTCTCAAGATCTGGGATATCGTCTCGGAACGCTCCGCCATCGGCAAACGCCTCGAAACCTATCACCGCCAGATCAGCGAGCTCCGCGGCAACCTCGAAGCCGCCGGCGAAAGCGTCAACCAATTCGACATCACGAACCGCGTCATCGAACTAGCGAACTCTACCCTCGTCCAGGATCAAAAAACCCGCTCGCTCCTAACCGCCAGCCGCGACCAGGCCGTCGAAGGCCTCAACGCCCTCAGCAAAGGCCACGCGGGAAGCAACGCTTATCTAAAAGAAAATACCAAGGGCCTGGCTTATAGCCGGAATTTTTAGCGACCGGGGCGGCAAGCTTCCCTGGTTGCCAACATCGAGGCTTCCTTTGTGCGGTAAATCCCGCTGCCTCAAGGCTCAAGAAACGTTTTACGATCCGGCACCAGCGATTAGGAGGACAATGAGCAGAAAGGCAACAAACCCGACAACAAAAAACACTCTTTTATTCAGGTTATTTCCCTTGACCTGCTTGGCGTTGGAATAGGGAACCGTAGTTTCTCCACCCATCGAATCTACAACGACGACCTTGTTCTCATCGGCCTCTTTCACGTAGCCCTTGAGCTTTGATCCGTCTTTTAGCTTCAACTCGATTTTGGCATCAGGTCCCGTCCCTAATTTTAGAATATTTGTCCTTACTTTTTCGGTTAGTTTCGCCTCTTTCTCAGTCGAACCAGAAGCAAAGGCGACCGTCGCCAGATTAAAAATAAGAACCGCCACAATACCTGAAAACAGTTTTTTTAACATATCATCTTCCTCCTACCAATTTGGTCGCGTTGTCGAAGTCAGTTTGCTGTGCAACTCTGTATCATCTATAAAGCTAAATCCCGAATTTGCGTGATTCGGTTCTCCAATGTTCATGCGCGGATACTCTGCAAAAGCTCCTCCCTGATCAGTAAAATGATCAACTATGCAGAAGAAAAAGAAGGTGTCCGCTATGTACAGATATATAGCGAGGAGGAATGGGTCGTCGTTCGCAAGAAAATAGGCTAAAAAGATGGCGTCATATACAGAAATAATGAAGGCCTCCGGAAACAGCGGGTTGTAGTTAGGATAAAACTGCCCGGGGGAATAAGTGTAGGTTGCATGTTTCGACTGCGATAATGCGAGAAACAAATGGCTGTCATACGGAATTGGGGAACTGAAAAGGATCTTTACACTTTGATCGTTGAATGTGTTTTCATGGGCTGCAGCATAAAGGCCGTACGCGCTGTAGTTTGCTATATTTGGGTCGTAATCACCTTGAGCAGTAACCGGCGCAGCCACAAGTACTGAAGAATATTCATTATCCAAACTATGACTAAACAACCCCGTTAATGATACGCCCAAGGTAAGAGAGAAGACAGTGCAAGGATAGCCGATTAGCAATCCATCGTCGCGGTTCCAGAGTGTAAAATAGTCTAGTTCAATTAATCCGTAAAGAACCCCGTTTCTGTACTCCTGCCGTAATGGTTTTACCCGATAATGGCTCCTCGGAGGCGTTGAACCAAAAGTCTGAGACACCGTTTGCGGCACCGAATCGTAGAAGTCTGCGAACCCTGTTCCAGATTGTTCCCCCGCCGACACGAAGTAATACGGTGAAAAGCCGTCTGCAAGGGAGTCTTCGAACTCATCATCCAGTCCATCCACATCTAAATCGACTCCCCAATTTGGACGCGATCCACCTTCAACCTTTTTTCCCGCTTTCCTAAACGTGCTAAACGGATTACGTAGGTCGTTCGAGATTCCAAAACGATTGTCACCTTTCGCGTTAGCTTGAACCGTTTTCTGAATCCCCAGTGCATCTCGGAAGGTAAGACGAGCATTCCGTTTGAGAGGCGGCTCCAAAGTTCCGGGATTCTGTCCTTGTATTTTCCTGAAAAGTGTTGCGAATTGCTCAGCGTACTGTTGTTGTGCGTCCGGCGATAGGCTATTCCAAGCCCGCACTCGCTCATCCCTGGTGGGAATTTTTACGTTCGGATATTTTTCGTGGAGTCGCTCGTACAAACTATCTGGCGGCCCCTGAGCAAATACTATGCGTGGGGGGGGGGGCAAGTCATTACAAACAAAACACTTAGAGCAATAATTGCATTGATTCTTCTTTTGGTCATGGTGAGAAACACTTCCTTATGATAGGTTTAAGACACCCACACCGTACTACATAGACTGTGACCTGTCAACCAAAAAAGCTAACCGTTGCCGGTTGCACACAATATACCCGACAATTAGAGCGAAATCAGAAAGAAGTCAACAATAGGGGATGCTAGGCAATTTGACTCGAGCCACCTTCGACCAATCCCGCAAATACCTCTACCAATCTGCCCAAAACACGACCGATCAGCCCCTATTTCCTCTACCTACGCGAGTCGCGTTTTGCGCTCTCGCCACACGCCGTGAATCGCGAAAACCAGTAATTATGGGCATTCCACACTACAGGTTTGTAAAAGTGTGAAACGTTTCACACTTTTTATGCGGCGCTTTTTGGTAAAGTTAGGCGAAAAGTGAAAAAACACAAAAGTTCACTTTAAAAATGACCTTTTACGCGGCTGGCGTTTCGTCGTCGGGGCCGATGTCGATGTTGAGGCGCTTGATCTTTTCGACCAGCGTCGTGCGCTTCATGTTGAGGAGTTTCGCGGCCTGCATTTTGTTGCCGCCGGTTTTGTCGAGGGTCTGGAGAAGCAGCTCGCGCTCGATCTGCGAGACGACCTCCGAGAAATCGATGCCTTCGTCGGGGATCGACCTCGGCATATAACTTGCACCCAGGCTGACCTGAAACAGGCTGGTCTGATTGCGGATCTCCTCGGGCAGGTGTTCGATCCTTACCTCGGTTCCCATGCCTGAGAACACGGCCGCCCTCTCCATTGCGTTTTGCAGTTGGCGGACGTTGCCCGGGAAACTGTATGAGATCAGCGAGTGATAGGTTTCGTCGGCAATGCGTTTCGCCGGCAGGCCCGTCGTCTTGCAAAATCGATCGAGCAGGCCCTGAGCGATCGGCAGTATGTCGTCTGGCCGTTCACGAAGCGCAGGCACGCTGAGGTGGACGACGTTCAAACGGTGATAGAGATCGGCCCTGAACGAACCATCCGCCATCTTGCTCTCAAGGTCGGCACTTGTCGCTGCAACTACTCGAACATCGACTTTTATTGTCTTCGACGAGCCGAGCCGCTCAAATTCGCTTTCCTGCAATATTCTCAATAGCTTCGCCTGGAGCGAGAGGTTCATATCGCCGATCTCGTCCATGAAAAGCGTCCCGCCGTCAGCCTGTTCAAACCGGCCTTTGCGGTCAGTCTGGGCGCCGGTAAATGCGCCTTTAACGTGGCCGAAAAGCTCGTCTTCGAGAAGCTGCTCCGGGATCGCGGCACAGTTCATCGCGATGAAATTGCTTTTTGCGCGGTCGCTTGAGTTATGGATCGCTTTTGCTATCAACTCCTTACCAGTCCCAGTCTCGCCGGTTACCAGTACGTTGATCTTGTACGGAGCAATAACGTTGACCTGCTCGAGAACGTTGAGCATCACGACCGAGGTGGCGATGATCTCAGGATTTGCGGCGTTACGCGCCGGAACGAGCGGCTCAGGCGCTTCGATGCGTTTGAGGGCAACCTGAATCGCCCCGCTGAGATCTTTCAGCGAGATCGGTTTTCGCAGGAAATCCGCAGCACCAAGCTTCATCGCCTCGACAGCCATGTCGATCGACGCGTAGCCCGTCATTACTATCATGTAAGTAAATGGATGGAGCTGTAGGCAGATCGGTAGAAGCTCAATGCCGCTCTTCCCCGGCAAATTGACGTCCGTTAAAAGCACGTCAAAGCCTTCAGCTTTCAGGATATCAACAGCCATTTCAGCCGATTCGGCGCCCGTCAGATTATGGCCCTCTTGTGTGAGGGCCTCAACCAATAGATTGCGAAGCCGTGTATCGTCTTCGACTACTAATATTCTAGCTTTCATGGCGTAGCGGATAGAGTTGCTGCATTACCGAATGCGAGTTCGGCAGACATTCGATTCTCTGAATGTACTACGATTTCAAGTGTCAACAAAATGACAGCAAGTAGGATATCACCCGACACCTGGCCTTAACTTAAGTCACTTTTCCAAGGAAACACAGTATTTTCCTGGCTTTTTATTTCGGCACGCCCCTTGCAATGTCCATTTGCGGAGGTGTGTCGATGGGATTATTAGGTACTGACAACGTAACAAACCTACTGCAAAAATTCCTGGACGTGCAGAGCCTCAGGTCGCAGACGATCGCAGGAAACATCGCAAACGCAGACACGCCGGGCTATATCGCTAAGGAAGTCGACTTCGAACAGTTCCTGAAAGACGCCGCCCAGGAAAGCGCATTGCCGCCATATCAGCGGAACTCCTTAAGGATGACCAGCGGCCCAAATGTTATCGAACAGCCGATGACGACCGTCGGAATGGATGGCAACACTGTCGATACAGGCCGTGAAATGGCGGATCTTGCACAGGCCGGCAGCAGCTTTAGTTTCGGAGCAAAAATGCTGCAGTCCCGTTTGCGACTGCTCCGAACTGCGATCCGTGAGGGCAAATAGCTATGTCACTCTATAACATCTTCAAGATCTCGTCGCAGGGCATGACCGCCCAGCGTGAAAGGCTCGAGGCGGCTTCGGCCAATCTCGCGAACGCTAATTCAACGCGGTCAACCGACGGCAAGGTGTATAAGCGGCGCGACGTGGTTTTTACGGCGATCGACATCAACGATAGGTGGGGTGAAGTTTCGGCAGAAAACGGACTTGGCGGAAGCCGGATCAAACCGCAGGGCGTTAATTCCGAGGTTGTCATCGCGGACGAAAATCAACAACCAAATAGGCAACACCAGCCATGGAACCCGGATGCGGACGCCGACGGATATGTAAATATGCCGGATGTCGATCCGCTTGAAGAGACTGTAAACATGATGTCGGCAGCTCGTGCTTTTGAGGCGAACGCCACTGTTTTCGGCACCGCCAAAGAAATGGCCCGCGTCAGCCTAAATCTCGGCGACGTTTAATAAGTAATGCAGATAGGAAACATAACTCCAACAAGGCCGCTCTCAAGTGGAATTACCGGAACCGCAAAGATCTCCACCAGCGGCGATGGATTTGACTCAGCGATCAAGGACGCCGTTGAATCGATCGACGAAACGCAGAAAAGCGCGGAAAACGAGATCTCAAAAGCGGTGACCGGCGAATCGCCAGATCTGCATAAAACAATTATTGCCCTGCAAACTGCCGATCTAAAATTTCAGCTCGGGCTGCAGGTCCGCAACAAGTTGATTGGTGCTTTTGACGAGATCATGAGAATGCCGGTTTAGGAATTTTTGAACAGTAAATGGCATCACCTTTAATACAGTTCAAGGAAATTTGGAGCCGCATGACCGGTTCTGGCCGGGTAGCAACTGTTGCGGCCGTCGCCGGATCTGTCGGTCTGATCGCAACACTCTTTTACTACGGCTCTCAGCCAAATTACGGCGTCCTATTTACCGATCTCAAACCCGCTGATGCCCAAACAATAGTCGAAAAGCTAAAGGTGGAGAACGTTCCCTACACCCTGACAAATGGAGGTACGATCGTCTCGGTTCCTCAGGAACGCATTTCAGAACTCCGGCTCAAAATGGCCGGTGAAGGTGCAATTTCCGGTGGGCATGTTGGTTTTGACCTATTCGACAAAACAAGTTTTGGAGCCACTGATTTTGCCCAACAGGTGAATTATCGCCGTGCTATCGAGGGCGAGCTTGCAAAAACGCTGGAAGGTATGGATGAGGTTGAATCGGCACGCGTTCATATAACCCCAAAGAAGGAATCAGTTTTTACCGAAAAAGAGGACGGAGCGAAGGCCTCAGTTGTCGTGCGTGTCAGGCAGAACAAGGAGCTTTCGGCGGAACGCGCTAACGCTATCGTCAGCCTGGTTGCAAGTTCGATCGAAGGCCTTGAGCCGACAGGCGTTTCCGTGATGGATACGTCAGGACGGCTGCTCGTTGCCGCAGGCAAGAATCGGCCAGGCGGAATGGGCGATACGGGCGCTTTTACGGGTCAATTGGAATCGAAGCGCAAATTCGAAACCGAGAGCGCGGCGCGGCTTATCGCCTTGATCGAACCAGTGGTTGGCTTAAACCGTGTTCGTGCGGATGTGGCGGCGGATATTGATTTCAGCCAGACCGAGCAGAGCGAAGAGAAATTTGACCCGAAATCGCAGGTCGTTCGCTCGCAACAGGTTGGGCAGGAGATCCGCAACAACCCGGCTCAACAGGTCAACGCACCGGTCGGTGCGAGATCCAATAATCCGCAGACAATGCCGACACCGGTGCCTCCGGCCACCGCAACTGCGGGAGCGACAGCCGATCAGCGAAATACCTCGACAGTAAATTACGAGATCGATAAAACGATCAAGAAAACCATCGGTGGCGGCGGCCGAGTAAACAAATTAAACGTATCGGTCGTGGTTGATCACAAGTCAGTCGAGGGCGTCGAAGTTGCCCGAACGGCCGAGGAGATCAAGCAGATCCAGGATCTTGTTTCGGCAGCCGTGGGCATCGACGCGGCTCGCGGCGACACGGTCGTTGTGCAAACAATGCCGTTCAGCAAGCCTCAGATTGAACCGGCCGTACCGGCATCTTTCCTTGAGAAAAACAAGACGCTGATCCCCACCGCGGTCAAATACGGGACGCTTGTTCTGATCGCCCTTCTGCTTCTCATATTCGTTATCCGGCCAGCCCGCAAGGCGTTGAAGGCGGCAGCGGCGGCGGCCAACGAGCCAAAACAAATAGCTGAAGGAGCGGGCTTTGAAGAACGCCGCACCGCATCGGCAGATACACCTAGACAGATCGACGCCGGCACGCCGGGATATCAGCAGATGATGACCGTATCGGAACTACAGGCTGAAATCAATGGTGAAAGAAACGCTGACGCTGAGCGGATCGAGTCCATCCGCAGACAGATCGCCGCTCAGAGCATCGACGATACCGATCTGGTTGTAAGTACGATGCGTGGCTGGCTCCGTGAAAACGCATAAATTGAACCAAAAAGTATGACCCCGACCGTGGAGCAACAAACCGAAGCTTTAGAAGCACCGCCGACCGATGACGTTTCGATGGCGATCTCTATTCGTCCGCCTGAAGAGATCTCAGGTGCGCGAAAGGCCGCTATCCTGTGCCTCTCGCTCGGCGAGGAAGCTGCAACCGCGCTCTTCAAACATCTGGACGAGGAGGAAGTACAGATGCTCTCAAAAGAGTTGGCTATGCTGCCGAATGTGAAATCACAGATTTCCGATGGGGTCGTCGAGGAATTTCATCAACTGCTAACGGCCCGGAGTTATGTTTCCACGGGCGGTGTTGATTACGCGAAGCGTCTTTTAGTGAACAGCTTTGGAGCTGAGCACGCTAAGAAGCTGACGGATAAAGTAATGCACGCGATAGAAGCTCCCGCCAATTTTGAGGCATTGCAAAAGACCGATCCTCAGCAGCTTGCAAAGATGTTTCAGTCAGAAAATGTCCAGACGATCGCCGTTGTTCTTGCTCATCTGGATCCGACGACAGCATCTACGGTACTCAAGGCTTTGCCTGAATCGAGCCGAAGCGAAGTTGTCTTGCGGCTTGCAAGCCTTCAGACGGTGTCGCAGGACGTGGTCAAGCGGATCGCGAATATTCTTAATCAAAAACTATCATCCGTCAGCGGCCTCAGCCGTACGCGCGTCGGTGGTGTACGCGCGGTAGCAGATATCTGTAACAGCCTGGATCGCGAGACTATGCGGTTAATGCTGGAGCAGATCGAAGGCGAGAATCCGGAATTATCCCTCGAGATCCGCAGTCTGATGGTTACCTTCGAAGATCTCTTGCTTGTCGATGACGCCGGTATTCGCGAGATCATGCAGCGGGTCGACAAAAAGGTACTTGCCCTTGCACTCAAGGGAACAATGCCGGAATTACAGGATCGTTTCTATACGAACATGTCGAGTCGCGCGGTCGAGATGATGAAGGAAGAAATGGATTTCATGGGTCAGGTCAAGCTAAAAGATGTGACGGGTGCTCAGCGTGAGGTCGTCGAAATTCTTCGACTGCTCGATGAACAAGGCGTGCTCAGCCTGTCAGGCGGAGGCGGAGGTGACGAGTATGTTAGCTAAGGTACTCAAAGCGACAGCCGCCGCTGGTTCGATGCCATTTAGTATTCCGCTGATCGGTGGTGATGGCACCCAGTCCAGTTCTGCCGGTGTTCAGCAGTTCACTGTGCCTGAACTAGAACCACTCGAATATGTGACTACTCCGGAGCACTATGATCTTGGTGAGGATCTGAGCGCCGACGAATTGCTCATAAGGGCGCAGGACGAAGCGGCCAGGATAATTGCACAGGCGGAGGAACATGCCACGATCATCGAGCAGGTTGCGAGTGACAAAGCTGTTCAAAAAGCTAAGTTGGAACTCGAGACGGAGAACGCGGAAATGTTCGCCGAACTTAGAACCAGCCTGGCAAACACAATTGCTGAGGTCGGGGCGATCGGCGGAGATCTAGCCGCAGATATCGAGCATCAGCTTGTCGAACTAGCTATCCTGATCGCCAAAAAAGTGGTCGCCCGCGAAGTTACCATCGACCGCGAGATCGCGCTGACGTTGGTGAAAGTCTCACTCGCAAAACTACATAACCGATCCGTCGCTGAGGTTCACCTTAATCCGGAAGATTATTCGTTTGTTAAGGATCACCTGGATAAGCTCGATTTTCGCGGGAAGATCGACCTCGTTGAAGACAAGTCGATATCGATCGGCGGATGCCTTATTCACACGGAAACCGGGGATATCGATGCCCGGATAGAATCGCAATTTGACGAGATTTCACACGGCCTTTTTAACTAAAGAATGCTAGCTGCCTACGCACAAAAACTTGAGAAGATCGACACGCTGAAATCCATCGGCCGCGTTACGCGGTCGGTCGGTTTGATCATCGAATCACAGGGCCCGACCGTCTCCGTCGGCGATCTTTGCTACCTGCCGTCGGCAAACGGCGAGCGGACAACGATGCTCGAGGTCGTTGGCTTTCGCGACAACAATGTGCTTTTAATGCCGCTTGGTCAAATGCCGCCGGTTCGAGTCGGAGATTCGATAATCGCTGCCGGTGGCAGCAGTCAGGTATGTGTGGGAGAAGAACTGCTGGGCCGTACTATCGACGCCCTCGGGCGACCTTTGGATGAGCTTGGCGACATAAATACCAGTGGTTTGTATCCATTGAACCGTGAGACGACCAATCCGCTCTCAAGATCGAACATCGACGAGCCTCTCGAAACGGGTGTTCGCGTGATCGATGGGCTTCTCACCGTTGGCGCTGGTCAGCGGATCGGTATTTTCGGCGGTTCCGGTGTCGGAAAATCCACACTTCTCGGAATGATGGCGAAACGTTCATCGGCAGATGTAAACGTTATCGCGCTGATTGGCGAGCGTGGGCGTGAGGTGCGTGAGTTCATCGAAAATGAGCTCGGCGAGGAAGGAATGAGGCGGAGCGTTATGGTTGTTTCGACGTCCGATGATTCCGCGCTGGTTCGAATTCGAGCGGCACTTGCCGCGACCTCGATCGCTGAGTATTTCAAGGATCAGGGCTCAAACGTCCTCCTGATCATGGATTCGGTAACCCGATTCTGTATGGCCCAGCGTGAGATCGGGCTTGCGGCAGGCGAACCGCCATCGTCGAAAGGGTACACGCCATCGGTTTTTGCACTGCTGCCGAGAATTCTGGAAAGGGCTGGAAAATTTGATAATGGTGGTTCGATCACAGCTTTCTACACCATCCTTGTCGAAGGCGATGATATGAACGAGCCGATAGCCGACGCTGTTCGATCGATCCTAGACGGGCATATCGTCTTGTCTCGCGACCTGGCTGCACAGAATCATTATCCGTGCATCGATGTGCTCAATTCAGCATCGCGGCTCTTTTCGATAGTTGCACAGGCAGAGCATCGTCTACAGGCCGGGAAGATCAGAGAATTGATGGCCGCTTATGAGAAAGCCGAGGACCTGATCAATATCGGTGCTTATCAGAAAGGAAGCAATGCGTCGATCGACCTCGCAATCGAGCGACATGATGAAATAAATGCGTTTTTGAAACAACGGCGGGACGAAGGAGCGCATTTTGACGATTCGATCGCGAAACTAATGCAGATAAGGACATGAAAAAATTCAAATTTACATTGGATTCGGTCCACAAGGTCCGTGAGATCAAGCAGGATCGAGAAAGTGTGATCCTGAGCGAGCTACAGGCCGAGGCCGACCGTGCGGCTGAGCGAGTCGCTCACATTGAGGCGATGCGGCATGATGCGATCGAAAACTACACACGCCGGATAGCCGCCGGAGAACGACTTGACGCTTTGGAAATGGAGCTAAGCTCGAAGCATTTCGCGTCTCTCGATCAGATACAGAAAGCCGCTGAAGCGAATCTGGCTCAGCGACAAGTGGCTTGCGAGATTCAGATTGCCGCCGTTACTGACGCGATGCGGAACGTCAAGATCACTGAGAATCTGCGTGAAACTCAGCGAGAACGACACAACGCCGAGTTCGAACGACGGGAGCAGAATGGCGTTGACGAACTCGTGAGCAATAAGTTTGCGAGGCGAATACTGGAGGCAAAATGATAAATCTGATCTCAACCACGGCCGGTGACCCGTATCCAAAAAGCGGTTTTCCCGCTAATGATTCTTCGGGTTTTGATCCTTATACGGATCTGTTTGCGGCGCTTTTTTCCTTTCCAGGCGCTGTGCCGCCAGCGCAGCCGGTCAAGGCAGAGTTACAGTCTGAAAAAGGCGCTGAGACTACAGATCTGTTTTTATCGCAGGAGGGCCCCAAAACGGCCCTATTGCCTACTGCCAAACCGTTTTCCGATTCCGATTGCGTGGCCGATATCCTGGGGCTTTTTCCGGGCCGAGGAGATTCGAAGGCCAAAGTTACCAAGGTCAATCCAGGTGTCGATCCTATAGATCCCACCGGTATCGAGAAGCCGGTAAGATATCTTGGGCCGCCGATTGATGCGAACCCGGGGAAGGTTCTCGAAACTCCTTCGGTTGGGCCGAATGACCGTCTGCCGGTCGTGCCCGAAGACGTTTGCGGGATGCCGGTTGACGGGAAAACTCCGCCTCTTACGGGGAGGATGCCGAAAGAGACAATCATCCAGCACGTCGAAGGCAAAGTCGATCGCCCGAAGGATGAGCATGACCATCCAATTGAATTTGAAATTTTGGAAATTCCGGCTGATCTCACACCGCAAGTTACGAAATCTGATAATGACACAATTTTGGAAGTTCCGCCGTCTGCTACCTCCAGTGAACCTGTCCAGACGGACGAGTTGATGATGACGGCCGCGGCGGCGGGCACAATTGGCACGCCGAAGCCGCTCCCCGTCGAACCATTACCGAAGATTTGGACCAGCTCCTCGCGAGAACCCAAAGTCGACAAGAAGTCCGATACATCTCTACTAGAGACATTCACTAACAACGTGATCGCTGACAGTGCACCGGCTGATACAGTTCGAAGCAGTGCGACAAACAAGAGTCTTTGGGAGGGGGCAGAAACCTTCGCCGAGCTGAGCAAACCCCTGGAGGAAAAACCGCAAGGCGAACTGGCGACCGAGTTCTCATTTGACTCTTCGCTTTCGGGCGGTTCGGTCGTGGGCCGAACGGAGAATTCGTATTTGTCGGATGTAAAGGCAAAGCGGATGATCCTCGATCAAGTGGGTTCGAATCTAACCGATCTTGCTCAGCTTCAAAAGGACGGCGGCGACAATCGGGTTTTGAAGATACGGCTTAAACCGGCGGAACTTGGAACGGTAGAGATCACGTTATCAAAAAACGCCAATGGCGTGATCGACGCTCATTTTCGCACCGACAACCCGCATACACAGCACCTCCTGAGCGAAACGTTGGCCCAACTTCGTGACTCACTCGAGAGTTCAGGAATGAAAGTCGGGCACCTCGAAACGTCTTGTTCAACTTCATTTTCCGGCAGCCATGATGGCGGAGGGAAGGAACGCCAAACATTCGTGACGCCCGATGATCGGCAATTAACGACACCGCAATTCAACGGAATCATAAAGGGTAGCGACGATAGCAAACAAAATCGATTAGTAAATTTACGAGCCTAGGAGCAAGAAAAGGAGAAATAAACACAATGACAACTCTAAATGGAGTTTCAGCAGCCAATACGTCGGTTCAATCAGCCACAACGGCCGGCAACCCAACAAATGCAACATCTGAGCGCAATCTTTTTATGACTTTGCTGGTAGCACAGTTAAAGAACCAGGATCCGCTCGCCCCGCAGGACGGCACGGCGTTCGTCGCCCAACTCGCACAGTTCAATTCGCTTGACCAACTCGTGGGCATTCGGCAATCAATAGACGCTCTTAATGCAAAGTTGACCCCAACCAAAAGGGAAACCGCTTAATCGAATTTATCTTAAAGGAGAAATAACATGTCATTTTCATTCAACACAGCTCTTTCGGGGCTTAACGCTAACAGCAACGCTCTAAACGTTGTTGGAAACAACATTGCCAACGCAAACACGATCGGGTTTCGCAGCGGGCAGATAACCTTTATGGACGTCTTCGCCAACCGGTTCGGCGCCAGATTGAATGGGGCCGGGAATTCGCTTGGGATCGGCAACGGCGTTCGGACCGGAGCGATTCATACGGACTATTCGCAAGGTGCCTTGAATGAATCGAGCTCCCCGCTGCACGCTGCAATTTCCGGAAACGGCTTTTTTGTCGTACAGAATAACGATGGCAGTCGTGGATACACTCGGGCTGGTGATTTTTCCCTGAACAACCAAGGCGTTATGGTTTCGACGACCGGCGGTCAGGTACAAGGTTATCAGGCTGTTGGTGGCGTCGTCTCACCTGGCGCATCGCTATCGAATGTAAAATTTCCCATCGGCCAGATCTTTCCGCCAAAGATGACGACTGAGGCCACATTCAAATTCAACCTCAACTCGGCAATGGCTACTGACGCCACTTACACCGTAAGTTCGAATGTGTATGATTCACTCGGTGGTGAACATATAATGGCCATGAAATTCACAAAACAGGCCGACGGTTCGTTTCTGATGGAAGCAACCGTCGATGGCAATCCAGCTGAAGTTGATGCTGATGGAACCGGGCCGTCGCTTACGCCAGTTAGCTTTACGTTCGACTCAGACGGGCAGCTGCTGACCCCCGCTGAAACGCTGCAGATCATTCCTGACCAAACTGAACTCGGGCTGGCCGAATTGCCGTCGATCGATATTAATTTATATGAGCTCGATTCCGCTGGAGACCCAATTCGGTCGTTTGCGACTTCGTATGCGGCAGACTCGAGTCGGGATTCAACATACCAGGACGGTTACATGCCCGGAAATCTACGCGAGGCTGCGATCGACGAAGATGGCAATATATTTGGCATCTATTCCAATGGGCAATCTCAGATCATCGGGCAGCTAGCCCTCGCGGTTTTTGATTCGAATGATGGTTTAGCACACGCTGGATCCAATATGTTTTCGGAGACGCCTGCTTCAGGCCAGCCAACCATTGGTGCGGCAAACACCGGAACTCGCGGGGCTATTGCTGGCGGTTACCTGGAACAAAGCAACGTCAATATTACGAACGAATTTGTTGAACTGATCGAAGCTCAGCGTGGTTTTCAGGCAAATTCACGAGTAATTACAACGGCCAATCAGACGTTTCAGGATTTGCTGCAAATGGTCTAAAGTTTCCGGCTGAGTGACCGATAAGTGACAGTGAGCCTCGAAAGGGCTTTACCGGGGAGAGGCTATCCTAAGTAGCTTAACTACAGGTAAATAGGAGTTTGGGGATCCAAAATGCCTTTTTACCTGTAGTCGATTTAAACCGGCAAAACTCCGCTTCCCCTTTCAAAATCTTATGTTACTTATTATCGGCATCGTCATGGTCATGGCTTGCGTGATCATCGGATTTCTGATGATCAACGGGCCCCTTGGCGTTCTTATCCAGCCGTCGGAATTTGTGGTTATCGGCGGCGCGGTGATCGGTGCAACGCTTGCTTCAAATCCCGGAAAATACCTGGGACGCATACTGGCTATCCTACCGGTCGCTCTTAAGGGCTCGCCATACAATAAAAAGACCTATACCGAGCTGCTGCAAGCTTTGTATGACATGTTCATCAATTCAAAGAAGGGAGGGTTACTCTCTGTTGAAGAAGACGTGAATAATCCGCTCTCATCGCCGATCTTCACAAAGTATCCGAGTTTTGTAGCGAATCATCATGCCGTTGATTTCTTTTGCGACGCGATGAAAATGCTCGTGAACGGTGCGTGCACGCCGGAAGAGCTTGAGATCATGCTCGACTCCGAAGTCGAAACGCACCACGAGGAAGGAGTGATCGTTCCCGCATTGCTACAGACAGCATCCGACGCCCTTCCGGGATTAGGAATTGTTGCGGCCGTGCTCGGCATCGTGGTGACGATGCAGCACCTTGATGGAACCCCTGAGGAACTTGGCCACCATATCGGAGCCGCTCTTGTCGGAACGTTCCTTGGTCTTTTGCTTTCGTATGGCTTTCTTGCCCCGGTATCAAAAAACCTTGAGAATCTCGCCAACGACGAAAGCCGCTATTTTCTCTGCATAAAAGCAGGGATCGTCGCCTTTGCCAATGGGGCAGCTCCAATGACGGCAGTAGAATTTGCCAGAAAAACGATCTTTAGCTTCGATCGCCCTACTACTGCAGAGATCGAACCGCTCTTGCGAGAAATAAAGCCTAGATAGAGCGGAATCGGATATGGAACCCAACAAAGAAGAACCTCCAAAACCTCGTCGCCGCGTGAAAAAAGCTCGCGGCCACGGTGGTCATCACGGCGGAGCCTGGAAGGTAGCCTACGCGGACTTCGTGACCGCAATGATGGCACTGTTCCTTGTCTTGTGGCTTGTTTCTCAGGCTGATGTTGAGTTGAAACAGGCGATCGCAGCTTATTTTCGTTCGCCCGGCGTTTTTGACACGCTCAAGGGCGGCATACTTCCCGGGAACAAGAAAACGAGCAAAGAGCCTGAAAAAATGGATGAGATGATTAACGAACAGGCCTTGATCGGGGTTGCCGAAGCTCTACAAAAGCAGTTTGAAACGAGGCCGGAATTCTCGCAATACAAAGATCAGGTAAAGATCGAGGTCACCGACGAAGGCCTCCGCATCCAACTAATAGATAAAGCTGACCGGGTTTCATTCGCCTCAGGAAGTGCCGAACTTGGGTCTGAGGCCCAGGCCGTGCTATCGGAAATCGCCCAAGGTATATGCGTACTTCCAAATAAGATAAATATTGGCGGACACACGGACAGCCGTGTGTTTCCATCTGACAATGGGTATACCAACTGGGAACTCTCCGCCGATCGAGCGAATGCTGCACGTCGCACACTTGAAGCAAATTGCGTCAAGCCCGAACAGATCCGTCGTGTGATCGGATTTGCCGATACCGAATTGCTCGTTCCGCATGATCCATACTCGCCTGCTAATCGTCGCATCAGCATTACGGTCCTACGTTTGGCCGAAGCTCCTGAACCAAAAGATCTAAAGAAGGAAAAAGACGTTTCTGACACAGACCCTAAAAACAATCAGACGAAAGACACCTCTGAACCTCAAGAAACAAAACTTGCCAAGAAGAAACTTGAGACAGAAGGTTCGGTAGTTGTCGGCGAGGCTGACAAAGTGCCGGACAAACCGAAGATCAAATGATCTATAGACTCATTTCTAAACCATCCGCTAAACACACGTTCGCTAAGATCCTACCATCATGAAAAAACTAACGCTCCGCTATTTCATCTCGATTCTTATACTCCTTACCCTGATCTCAGGCATTTCATTCGTCGCTTCCTGTAGCAAAGCTGACGCTACGACAAAGAAAGAAAAGACGAAAAAAGCCAAAGAAGAGCCGGAAACCGAAACGGCTGAAACCGTAGATACCGAGACAAAGAAAGAAGCCGATCACGAATCAGAAGAACCCAACGCTGAAGAGGCCAAGGCCGACGAGAAGAAGGGGGAATCTTCAAAAAATGACGAAAAGAAAAAGCCATCAAGTGATGAGAAAACTGCGGGCAAATCACCTGTCAAGGATCCGAAGGTCGTGGCAAATGAGATCTGGGCAAAACTCTCCGCAGGAAACAAGCGGTTCATGGCCGGAAAACACACCACGGTGAACTATGCAGCGGCGCGCAAAACCCTGGTCAAGGGCCAGCAGCCCGAGGTCATCGTATTGGGATGCGCAGATAGCCGGGTTCCTCCGGAGTTCGTTTTTGACAAGAACTTGGGAGAGCTTTTTGTCGTACGCGATGCGGGCAATATTCCGGACAAGGTTTCTCTTGGTAGTATTGAGTACGCGGTTGAACATCTCCATGCAAAAGCATTGCTGATCCTTGGGCATGAAAGCTGTGGAGCTGTCGCAGCGGCGGTTTCAGGTGAAAAAATGCCAAGTGCCAATCTATCGGCGATCGTTGACAGCATCTCACCGGCATTCGAGGGTTCGAAGGCATGTATCATTGGTGAACCAAGCAATTTGTCCTGCGTCGAACTCAACGTGAAACAAAGTTCCGAAGACATCCTTTCCCGTAGCCCGATATTGAAAAAGGCTGTAAAGGAGGGACATCTTGCGGTCATTAGGGCGGTTTATAAGCTCGAAACTGGCGAGGTAGTCCGCCTCGACTAACGAGATAAAACATAAAATCATCGCCCCCGGTCGCCCCGGACGCTTTCCGCGTTCAGTGCGGCCGGGTTTTTTCATGCGCCAGTTCGTTGACACCGCCAGTCAAAAAAAGGTCGAAAGAACTCCTATGGATCACACGAGAAAGCTGTAACCCTACTAAAATCAATATATTGAATTGTGGCACGCGTTTCGCACATAACCGGCCTTGGAGGGATATATCCATGTCCGAGATAGAAAAAGAAACCGTTGTTGCGAGCCCTGACGCTCCCGTTGAGAAAAAGAAAGGCGGTAAGAAGTTTATTCTTATCGCCATCATATTGGTCCTTTTGCTTGGCGGCGGCGGAGCGGGATTTTATTTCTGGCGCGTATCAGGAACTCAGGCCGCCGAGGAGCCGGAAAAAAAGGCGGGGGATAAGAAAGCTTCCACAAAAAAGACTGACGAGGAACCCGAGAAGGAAGGTAAGTCCTCTAAGAAATCCGCTGCTGTCGAAAACGCCATTCCTGAAGACGAAGACGTAAAACATATCGTCGAACTGCCGCCATTTATCGTTAACCTAGCGGATACGGAACAGGCGCGTTACCTTCGGATGACGGTCAGCCTCGGAGTCGCTGGCGAAGAAGGTGAAAAGCCGGATCAGTTGTTTATTACGCGTATTCGAAACGCCATGCTCGCCGTTTTGTCTGAAAAGAGTTCGGATCAGATCCTGACCGTCGAAGGCAAAACCAAACTTCGGAAAGACCTTCTTCAAGCTGCAAAAGCTGCGTCGGAAGAACCGGAGGTCAAAGCGATCTACATCACAGATTTCATTATTCAACTCTAAAAAAAAATGAAAGCCGAGAACGAAAAGATCCTCGCGTCCTGGGCCGATTTTCTCGACCTGCCGTTGTCGCTCTCGCTCGAACTGGGTAGAGCGAAGATGTCGGTTCGCGAGATCCTCGATCTCCAACCGTCGAGCATCGTAAAACTCGGCCGTTCGACCGGCGAAGGCGTGGACATTAGGGCTGATAATAAACCGCTGATGCGCGGCGAGATCGTTGTTATCGAGGATCGGGCGGGTGTTCGCATTAGTGAGATATTAACGGATGCAAACTAATGAATAGGAACTTGTTTTTACATTCATTGGTGATCTTGCTGGCGATACTTGCTCTTGCTCCGTCGACCTTTCCACAGCAACCCAAACCAACAACACTCAACGAATCTGTGGCGCAGATCATGAGCGAAGACGATCGTCTCTTGTTCATGCAAAGTGACGATAATCCGCCGCCGCAAGAACCCAGTTCGACTGGGCTGATCGCGAAGTCGATCGGAGCCTTACTGCTAGTTATCAGCCTTCTATTCTTTGGCACATGGACGCTTAAGAAGCTCGGCGTTGGCGGTAAGAAAGCTAAAGACGGTGAAACGTTGAGCCTAACCGTCCTCTCGACGTTATCGATGGGAAACGGGCGGACGATTTCAACCATCCGTTTTGGCGAGCGGGTTCTGCTCGTGGGAGCAACGCCGCAGAATTTCACTTTGCTTGCCGAGGAACTGCCACTCTCCGACGAGACATTTGCCGGTAGCCCGAGATCGGTTGCGGAAATGCTGGAAGATGAATGCCCGTCGTTTGATGACGAATTCGAACTTGCGAAAAGCAAGTTGGGAATGTGGCAGAGTCGCGGAGGTGCCGCGTGATCAGAGTATTGATATTGCCAATATTCCTGTTCGCATTTATCGGCTTTGGTTCGCTAGCGATCGAGGCTCAGGTGCCCGCTGCCGCTCCACAAACCCTGGCATCGCCTGAACAAACGATTGACCTCGCCAAGACTGCCAACAGTTCGACACCGCTACAGATCGTCGTAATGCTGACGTTGCTCAGCTTTATCCCGGCGATCTTGATCTCAATGACGTGCTTTACGCGTCTGATCGTGGTGTTTCACTTTTTACGCCAGGCCTTGGGTACACAGGAAGCTCCGAACAATCAGATATTGATCGGCCTTGCCTTATTCATCACGCTTTTCGTGATGAGCCCGACGATCAAGCAGATCTACGAAGGTGCATATAAGCCAATGTCCGAGGGCACGATGTCGCAAGGCGACGCTCTCGAAAAAGGCCTCGTCCCGCTTCGGGTGTATATGCTGAAACACACTCGCGAAAAAGACCTCTCATTGTTTCTCCGGCTTTCGAAAAGTGCGAGGCCAAATTCGGTCGACGACGTGCCAACTACAGCCCTTATTCCGGCATACATGATCTCGGAACTAAAGACCGCGTTTCAGATCGGTTTCGTTCTCTTTCTGCCGTTTCTGATCATCGACTTAGCCGTTTCGAGTGTGTTGCTGTCGATGGGAATGATGCAATTGCCGCCTGTGATCGTTTCGATGCCGTTGAAGATTCTGCTTTTTGTGATGGTTGATGGATGGTACCTGATCGTGACGTCACTGGTGAAAAGTGTTTTGTAGCTATGAATGATGCGTTAGTCACATCGATGATGCAGAATGCGCTGACGACCCTCATGTGGATCGTCGGGCCAATGCTGGCCGTTGCGATCCTCGTGGGTGTAGTGGTGAGTCTCATTCAGACGCTGACATCGATCCAGGACCAGACTTTCTCGTTCGCACCGCGGGTGATCGCAATTTTTACAGTGTTCCTGGTTACCTTTCCATGGATCCTGCGTGTTTTGATCACGTTTACATCGTCGATACTCTCCGATTTCACACCGTTTATTAAATAGCGCTCAACGTGGAAACCTTCGAAGTCCCGCTCAGGCCAATTCTTGTATTTCTTGTTGTGCTGGCCAGAGTTGGCGGCATGGTAACGTTTGCCCCGTTTTGGGCTAACCGCGTGGCCAGTCCGAAGATCCGCATTGTGCTTGCGTTTGTTTTGGCGATGGTGTTAACCCCGGTGATCATGACGCGGATCGAGACCCCGCCATCGGATATTGGTCCGCTGACGATGGTCATCATCGGCGAGGTCGTGATCGGAATGGTTTTTGGGTTTGTCGGGCGTGTTGTATTTAGTGGCCTCGAAATGGCGACATTTTTGATCAGTTCGCAAATGGGCTTTTCACTTGCGGGTACGATAGATCCTTCAACGCAAGCACAGACAACGGCATTCGGCATTATCGGACAGATGCTTGGCCTGATGGTCTTGTTGGCGATGGACGGACATCATTGGTTTCTGGCGGCAACGGTCAAGAGCTTTTCCATCACCGCTCCGGGCACGTTTGATTTCTCGCCTACGCTGCTTGATATGATCTTGAAGCTATCGGCGAGCTCCCTCGTTGTAGGCGTAACGCTCGCTGCTCCGGCGATCATCGTTCTGCTGGCTGTCGAGTTTGCTTTGGAACTATTCGGCCGGACGGCGCCGCAGTTTCAGGTGTTTATTTTAGGTTTTCCTATCAAGATCGCGGTCGGATTGTTGTTGATCGGAGCATCCTTGTATTTTATTCCTGCCGCGGTGCGGGACGTCCTGGGGAACATTTATCATGGCCTCGTGACGGCCGCGGGCTCAATGTGACATGGCAATGGAACGTACAGAAAAGGCCACGCCAAAACGGCGCGAGGATGCCCGGAAAAAGGGCCAGATCGCACGCGGTGCGGAGCTTCCTGCCGCATTGTCCTTCCTAGGGGCGTTGGTGATGCTCAAATTCCTGGCTGCGGATATGTTTGGCAGGGTCGGATATAACCTGAAAAACGCGGCCTACAGCGTATCTCACTTAAAGCCGCTGACGGACACTGATCTGCACATGCTGCTTCTTGACGCAGGCAAAATGCTGATAATGTTCGCACTACCCGTGATACTGATCGGATTTGTTGGCGTTGTTGCGGGTAACTTCGCGCAGGGCGGGCTTTCATTCGCCGGCGAGGCGTTGATGCCAAAAGCTGAAAAATTCAGCCCCGCAAAAAACATTAAACGCATATTTGGGCCCGATTCGGTAGTAAACCTCGGCAAATCACTCGTCAAATTGATCTTCATAGCTGTAGTCGCTTACGGTGTTTTAGCGCCGGTCATTGAGGCTGCACCGACCTTTGTTAACGCACCGCTCGGAACGGTGGCAGTGAGACTAGGCGAAACGCTGTATAGCCTCGCCCTTCGATGCGGTACCGTCCTAATAGTTCTCGCGGCGGCTGACTATGGTTACGCGTGGTACAAACACGAAAAGTCGCTGCGGATGAGCAAGCAGGACATTCGCGACGAATATAAACAACAAGAAGGCGATCCTATGCTGAAGGGCCAGCGTCGCAGAGCTGCCCGGGCGCTCGCTCAACGCCGGTCGATCGCAGATGTTCCGACAGCATCTGTTGTGATAACAAATCCGACCCACTTCGCCGTAGCGCTGCGTTATGATCGTGACAAAGATGCTGCACCGATCGTTGTCGCAAAAGGGGCCGATACGATAGCTGCTAAGATCCGCGAGATCGCCCGCGAAAACGACATTCCGTTGATAGAAAATCCACCGCTTGCGCGGGCACTTTATAAATCCGTAGAACCCAAGCAAATGATACCAGTTGAGTTTTTTGCGGCGGTCGCAGAGATTCTCGCCTATGTGTTTCGTCAGAAAGAGAGTTAAACTATCTCCTTTGTAACAAACTTAGAAATTCCCCTGACGAATGCAACAGCCGTTTGACCAAAACTCCACACAGGCAGCCCTTTCCACGCGGGATGAGGTAACGGCGTTTCTCGATGTTTCACCTCTGCCAGCCATTGTGATCGACAAGGAGGGTAGGATAAGCGTGGCAAATAATTCGGCCAGGCAGTTCTTTGTTTCCGAAGATATTGGGCTGGAAGGCACACGATTGGCCGATTGGGTCCGGTCGGCTGAATCGATCGGTTGGCTTAACGAAAAACTCTGGTCGAGTGGCGACGCGAATCATAGCAGGCTCTGCGAGTTTGCCTGGGGCAACGCTATCTCTGTGTGGGCCGAGGTGCATGCTCGAGCATTGCCAGACGGCCAATTGCTCTTACTCATTCACGATATATCAGACCGGAAAAAGGCGGAAAAATCTCTTCTCGCCTCGGAAAAGCAGCGCTGGAAAATGCAGCGGACCGAGGCCCTCGAACGGCTTGCCGGCGGGATAGCTCACGACTTTAACAATTTCCTTGCGGTGATCCTCCTGCAGACTGACATGATCAATCTACAGCTTCATGAGGATAGCCAGCTGGTTAATCGAGTGAGCGAAATACGGGCGGTTTCGAACGACGCCGCAGCGATCGTACGACAGTTACTTGCATTTGGCCGTCGCCAGGCAATGAATCCGACCCCGGTCGTACTCAATAATCTGCTTGAGGCATCATATCGGGATTTTAGTGCTCTGTTGGGTGAGAAGATCGAGTTGGCGTTAGATCTCGATCCGGATCTTGGGGTAAGTTTTGTGGACGCGGGCCAGATAGCGCAGGCACTGATGTATCTAACAATATACGCGCGGGACGCGATGTCTGATGGCGGAAGGCTAACGATAAAAACTTCAAATATCGACAAGGGCGGGCGACTAATTCATAAAACACAGGGGAACGGCGATTATATACAGATCGAGGTGATCGATACTGGAATAGGAATTGACCCCAGGGTCGAAGATAATATCTTCGAACCGTTTTTTTCCGCCAAAGGATCGCATAAGTCAGATGGACTGACCCTTGCGACCGTTTACGGCATAGTCAAACAGTCAGGCGGTTTTATATGGGTAACGAGCGTTCAGAACAGCGGAACGACCTTTAAGATCCAGTTTCCACGTATCGATCAGCCGAAGGTTAACGTGAAACTGCCAACACAACAAAGGGCGCCCGGGCACATGCAGACAATTCTGCTTTTGGATGACGAGATATCCATCCGAAATGTGGCAGCAGAAGGGCTAAGACGAGAAGGCTTTCGTGTTCTAGAGGCTGCAAATGGCATGGATGCGATCGATATAGCGAGAACATTTCCCGACACGATCGATCTGATAATCGCGGATTACTCGATGCCCGTTATGAATGGAGTCGAGGCAGCACAGCGTATAAAACAGTTTCATGCTCACGCCCGCGTTATATTCATCTCCGGGGGGCCTGACACGTTCATGGATGAATCGACGGAGAACGGCGATGCCATTTATCTCGGAAAACCGTTCTCGCTGCCAAGTCTTACGAAAATGGCCGAAGACTTACTTCGGGCTAGACTCCCTGAGGTATAGAAGTTGCTCGCTGTACGGGCGCATTGACCTGTATGCGATTTTGTACCATCCCTGTTTCAACCAGGTTTGCAAGCCTTAGAATTAGGGATGTCGTGATCTCTTGGCCAGCCGGAAGAAGAGTCGAGCCGCGAAGAGAAACCAAAGGCCCTTCCAGATACATTCCCGGTTGAAGATCAACCACGCCTAGTTCCAGGCTCTCAAAATCATCAGCTGTAGTATCGACCGATCTCTGCAACGCGAGAATCACCGCAGGATCGTACCATCCCGTCCTTTCCGATAATTCACGCAAGGCGTTGTGCGGGTTGATCCCATTTGAGATAAATCTATCGTAATCGATCACAGTCTTTAGGATCCTGGAGCCGATAGCTGGCGCATCGACTTGGGATGCGTTGACGTTGTCTTCTTCAAAACGTCTATTTTGGCCCAGAATTATCGCGGCAACATTTTCCATCCTCGGGATCCTGATGACGAGATCGTAGCCGATCTGCGGATGCCGGTTATAGAGCCCCGTTTCTTTATTTGAAAGTGGAATATTGGAGGCTATTTTCTGCAAAATATCTTCGGGAACACTGACGCAGCCGATTTGAGAAAGCATCGCGGCGAACTCAATCTCCCAAACTTTCTCCACCTTCAGACGTTCGGCCAGGTCCTTGGCGAGCTTTTTTACGCGCCCGGAACGGTTAAATGCCGTAGGATTTACGATCGACAAAATATCGAGCAGGACTTGCAAGCTCCGGCTAAGTGTCTGCTCCAATAGTTGCTTTTCGGCAGTGATCAAGCGATATTGCTCGAGGCCTGCAAGCAGGGTTTCGGTAAAGCGTTCGGGCGGACAAGGTTTGGTCAAGAAGCGAAAAACACTGCCTTCATTTACCGCATCAATTGCTGTTTGCTGATCAGAATTACCTGTCAGCATCATACGCACTGTTTGGGGCGCAATCTGTTTTACCTGCCCTAAGAGCTGGATTCCATTCATCCCGGGCATTCGCATGTCCGAGAGGATGACAGCAAAGGGCCTTTCCGTGCGGATCATCGCGAGTGCTTGCTCGCCGCCGTCGGCTACAAAGACCTCGAACTCCTTGCGTAGAGTTCGTTTGAACGCGTCGAGGACATTTACCTCATCATCTACACACAGAATTCTCGTATTCGTATAGTTCATTTTTTCCTACCAAACTGCCAGCACAGGATCCGCGGCCTGGGCACCAAAAACCTCGCGCCACACAGGCAGTCTCTCAACCAAGCCAACCTGGGACAAGTAATCGAGGTTTAGTTTTGTGTCGCAGCCATCCTCCTCTGAATGAGATCTCCGCAAGATGCCGTTCGCAGCATGGACTGCTGTCAGAGCGGTGAACTTTTCGCCCGGAAGGGCAGACGGGGAGTGATGAGATGCGACGGCCCGGACAACCTCACCCGGTAGACCCCAAAGGCCCAGCAAGTACGCTCCGACGTCAGCGTGTGTTGCACCGAAGATCTGAGTCTCTGCATCAACCATCGAGATATGCTCGGACTCGGACAGATCGCAAGCAGATCGATAATCGTCCGGTAAATTGACTGCCAGTATTATGCGGCCCACGTCATGCAGAAGTCCGGCTGTGAAAGCGTCGCTCCCGCAATTACTTTTCTCGATCGCCGCAATGTTGCTTGCGGCAACGCCTACCGACATACTATGTGCCCAAAGTTCTCCAAACATTGCCCCGGGAGCACGCTGTTCAAACTGAGAAATCACGCCGACGCCAAGAGTTAGGCCGCTTATGGTATCCAATCCCAAAAACTCGACGGCCGTCCGGGCATCCGAAACCGGCCTGGCGAGTCCAAAGAACGCTGAGTTGACGATCTGTAGAATCTTGACCGTCATGCCAATGTCCTTGCGAATGGTCTCGGCGATTCTTCTCGTTGAACAATCCGGTTTACCGAGTTCGTCTACGAGTTCGACATATATTCCGGGCAAACTCGGGATGGAAGGCAGCTGCGAAACAAGACGGCGAAGGGTTTGATCGGTGAGCAATTCACGCTGCGCACAAACACTTGCGATCGTAGTCTTCAGAACTTCCGGATCGCAGGGTTTCGAGAGATATTGGTGGGCGGAACCAACCGACCGTATGCTGCCTTCCTTCTCTGAATAACCAGAGAGGATAACCCTGACAATGTGGGGATGTAGCTCGCTCACTTTTTCAAGAAGCTCAGCCCCGTCCATTCCAGGCATTTTCATGTCCGAAACGATTACATCTACATCTGTTTCAGCAAGTATATTTAGGGCCTCTTCACCGCTGCTCGCGAACGACATTTGCCATTCCGAACGCTGTCCACGCAACATCCGCTGAAGGGCGCTTAGAATATTAGGCTCATCGTCGACAAAAAGAACATTGATCATATTGGAAGATCCGGGGGCTTACCACTATTGAAAGGCCACCCGGATACTGAATTCATATCGGCATCTTTCCCGTGCGCTTTAGTAATTTTCCTGTTCTAAGAGTCGGCTAAGATACGGGGAATCAGCAGAATCGGTTATATTGATGCTATGATCGTCCGGCTTTTTCTATCGTTTGTGGGTTCCTGCATCCTCGTCGTAATGACTCTCTCCAATGGCTACGCGAGCACATTTGTCACGGTTGGTGGGCATAAGCTTTACAGGCAGAACGCCCCATACTATTTTGTCGGGACTAACTATTGGTACGGCAGTTTACTCGGGCTTGAGAAAGACAAGAAACGCGGTGTTGAAAGGCTCAGACGCGAACTCGATTTTCTAAAGGCAAACGGAGTGACCAACTTACGCTTGCTTGCCGGGGCGGAAGGATCCGGTTTGCTGAACGCCGTGACACGGGTCGGCCCGCCGCTCCAGCCTGAAATGGGGAAGTTTGACGAATCCATCCTGGAGGGACTTGATCTGGTCCTTTATGAGATGGGAAAGCGGCGGATGACTGCTGTTATTTTCTTCAGCAACAACTGGGAATGGAGCGGCGGATTTCAGCAATATTTGATCTGGAATGGCATCATCCCGGACAAATGGCTCACTAAGAAGCCTACGTGGGATGAACTCCGTGACATCGTCGCCAAGTTCTACTCCTGCGAGCCTTGTAAGGATGGCTATAACCGGCAGGTAAAGCTCGTACTTAACCGCAAGAATCGATACAGCGGTAAAGCTTACATTAGCGACCCGACGATTATGGCATGGGAACTCGCGAACGAGCCCAGGCCAATGCGACCAGCCGCAAACGGGGCTTATAGAATGTGGGTTGCCGAAACCGCCGCCTTGATCAGATCAATCGACAAGAATCACCTCATCACAACAGGCCACGAGGGTTGGATAGGCATCCAAGACATAAGGCTGTTCGAAACTATTCATGCCGACAAAAACATCGACTATTTGACCATTCACATCTGGCCAAAAAATTGGGGCTGGTTTGGTGATAAACGGCTGGCCGAAGATTTTCCTAAGGCTGTTTCTGAAACCGAGAAGTACATATCCGAAAATCTTGCCGTTGCCGTAAAACTCGATAAACCTCTGGTCATCGAAGAGTTCGGGATGCCGCGGGATGGACAATCGTTTTCCATCGCAAGCACAACCTCTATCAGAGACTCGTATTATAAAAAGATCTTTTCCTATATCGGGAATCAGGCTGGTGGTAAGCCCCAGATAGCAGGAGCGAACTTCTGGGCGTTTGGCGGATCAGCGAGGCCGATCAATGGCCAGCCTTTTTGGAAAACCGGAGACGAATTAATGGGGGATCCGCCTATGGAGGAGCAAGGGTTGAACTCAGTTTTCGATACCGATAGAACAACCTGGGCGGTTATCCGATCAGTCGGAAAGAAAGCTGCGCAAGGTTCAAAGTGACGTAATTATAACGACCCCTCTGCTTTCGTAACGGCTGGATTTTTGGGATTTATCTTCTTCAGTTTCTCGATGGTTGTTTTCAGGTTTTCTTTATCACCCTTTTCGCTATAGGCGAGTGCGAGATTTTGTAGTGTTACTTCGTGATCCGGGTTGATCCCAAGGGAAACCTTATATTCTTTTATTGCACGATCGACATCGCGCGGTTCGCGTAGAAAATAAGTTAGTCCGAGATCGGTGCGGACATTGATATTCTTAGGGTCTTTTTCCAGAGCCCTAACGTACCATGTCTCAGCGATCTCATACTTTTCGCCGTCAAAAAAAGCGTTTCCGGCCTTAATGATCGGTTCGGCTTCGTTTGGTTTTAGCTTGCTCGCTGCCTCGTAGAATTTGGCTGCATCCTCGAAACGCTGGATCTGATAGTAGAGGTCAGCGGCGGTCATCTGTGCTTCAAAATTCTGGGGCTGCTGTTTGGCTTTTTCGATCGACTCCATGACCTGGCCTACGGGAGCAGTCTGCGTCGCATCTCCGGTTGATCCGCCAACAGGCGGATGGTCGGGCGGAATCGCTGGACTAGCCGGAGTTCCGGTGACGCTTGATGGTTGGGCAGAAGCCTTTTCGATGCCGGTCTTGTTGACACTATTCGCAAAAACAAACCCTACGACAAGTCCAACGATCAGGCCAAAGACACCGAACATTATATTTTCTTTCTTCATTACTATTTAATAGTAATACCGATCGACTCTAAAAATCTATTTGGTCGCTCGCCACCGATAAGGGCGAAAACAAAATCATTCTTTATCGTTCCAACCTCTTCCTTGGTGACGACATTTTCCAGGACAAGTTCGTGCTCACGCATTTCTTTGATCCCGACGCCAAACTTTAGATCGAGGATACCGTCCTCGGCACACGTATAAAGCTGAAACTTATTGCCAAATTTAACCGTCGGCGCCAGATAATCGCGAACAAGCACAGTGACCTTGTTCATGTCCTCCGGTTTTCGCGGAGTGATCGCCGCTCCGTCGCGAACCGCAACCAGGTCAACTGCAGCCTCGACCGCAACGTTACCTCCACCGACGACGACAAGGTGCTTGCCGCGAAAATCCATCGGGTTTGAGAGTCCATATATGACTTTTTGATGCTCACGCCCGTCGATGACGGCCTTGAGATCCTCGTTTGGCAGCCGAAGTTTATTCGGAGCACCTCGGAGGCCGATAGCGATAATTACGCGCCTCGATCGATAGGTTTGAGGTGCTTTCTCGGCTCCTCGCTCAGTCTTAATAACAAAATAATCACCGTCCTCTGCCCGGTTCACCGTCTTGCAGCTTTCATTTTCGTTGATGATCACGCCTTTGTCCGCAAGGCTTCCGAGCCATACATTTAGAATGTTTTCGCGTTGATCGCCCGGAATCTTTGTCTGGAGCTGATCGGAGATCTCTGCTTTAAAATTCTGCAAAAGAGTATCGCGGTGAGCGAGAAACTGTGACCTGTAAAGATTTGCCCAATCGCCTTGGCCCTTGGATCTCAGGAAAAGAACAATTCGCTTTTTGAGCTCCTTTTCGATCTTTTCAGACAGCAGCGGTGATAATTCGGCTTGCAATGCCCGCGGAATTTTCGCAATTATCTGAGCGTGGATAAGTGGGGTTTGTTCGTGAACGAAATTGACAAGCTCAGGGCCGACGGCATCGATTACTGTCTGGCTGTCATCCGCGACATCACCATATTTGGCCTTTGCGAGCCCAAGCCCGGTCACGGGGATACCGCCGAACCAGTCCTTAGTATCCGGCTTAAAGAATATATATTTGCCTTTTGGGTACAGATCGATGGTAGAAAGGATCTTGTCCTGTTCGATACCGACGTACCGTAATTTTGCTTCACACGCGGCCGCTGCTGCTGAAGCTCCGCCCGGGCCGATACCGATTATCGCGACGTCGTATTCTGCTTTTGGTTCAGCAGATGCATCGGCTAATTCGGACGCAATATGTGCGATAACGTCCGCCCCTTCTTTAACGGCATTCTTGATAAGCGGAACGCCGGAAACGTCCCCTATGATAAAGCAGCCCGGAACATTTGTCTGAAACGAGGCGCCATCCCGCGTCGGCGTCGGCATCGAACGGACTTCTTTCGCCGTGTTGATTACGATGCAGGCTTTCGGATTGACGGGACACTCGGCCTGGCATGCCGTATCTTCCATGCAAAGGTCGGGGGCGATGGCGGATGCGGTACCGTCAACGATCGCGAGAACGTCGTGCGGACAAGCATCAACACATGCCTGGCAGCCGATGCATCTTTCGGCAAATATCACCGGATGCGGATAGCTCGGACCGCGATACTTTTCCAGGCCAAGTTCCTTTAGCTCGTTGCGATCAAGGGTGCGGATCTGAGTCGGCGGAGCCGCTTTTTCGTCGCGAGCCCTAAAGAAACCAAATGCCCTGGCTGAATCGGTAACGATCACAAACAATCCCGAGGCGACACCTACTAGCGCAAGGCTTGCCCAACCGATCCAGGTGAGGCCGCCATATCGGGCCATAGTTTCGGGCACGATCATCTGGTTCAGCCAGATGAGCAGGCCGAGGACCGTTAAGCATGAAAGTATATGAAAGAATTTCATTGGCCGCTCACCCTCTTTATCTGGCTGACAACCGCGTCCTTTCTTCGCGTTAGGGCATCGGGCGTCAAGAATTCACTCCACCGACCGGCGCTATAAGGGTGCTGTACGTGGCATGAGATACAGTTTGCCGGCACGGAACCGAAACGACTGTCTCTATCTACCGCGTCGACCGCCGTTGTGTGGCAGGCGGAACACGTCTGCCGAGGAGTAGTGCGATCAATTGGGTCGAAACTGATATGGCACGACGAGCATGAAACCAGACCCTTGGAATCGCCTTTCACACCCGCAGGGACTTTTAATCTTGCGACATGGATCGTGTGAAACTGCCGGCTCAGACGAGCCTGTTCGTCTTTATCGCCGGTTGCCGAGTTGTTGATCTCAGGGATCGCATCCGCAACCTCTTTATAAACACCTTTCCATTTCCAAACACCCTCAACGATCGGGTATCCGTAGGAACCGGCGTGAGCTGTGCGAACCGATTTGCTGTTATAGGTCTTGGAATTGTTATCATTATGACACTCCGCACAACTCTGGATCGCGGTTGCCGTGATTTGGAAATCAGCACCCTGATGTTCCTTGTGACAAACGGTGCAGGTAATGCCTGCCTGTTCGTGCGCTTTTGTATTTGACGCGTGAAATTCTGTTCCCTGATGGCACTTGACGCATGAATTTTCAAGAGGCTCATTCGGCGTGTGACAGGTTGTACACGAATTGCCGTTTGAAGCCGCTGCTATGGTGCTGCCCTCGATCTTTTGGGCGTGTGGGTTGGAGAGAGGTTTCGGGGCGTAAGTCTGCGGATAGCGCAAAAATGCGAACGCACCGACTGCTCCTATCAGCAAAAATGCCCACACAAAAAGTCCGAATCTCCAAGGCCGTCTTAGATCGCCGGTCGGCCGCCAGTTGAACATCGCTTTACCGGGCATCGGCTTCTCGGTCGGTCGCAGCCGCGTGCCCCAATCGTCTTTCTCCCTGTTGCGCTTTTCCCAGAAAACCTTCAGTACGCCATCGGATGTCGGCGGCGGAGTTTTTGGTGTGGCCGGCTTTGGTGTGAGTCCGCCGGTATTCTTAGGCAGCTGTTCCGAAAACTGTGATTCGACGATCAGTAATAGATCATCCCCAAATCGGCCGACCGTAAGTGTGAAAGGGCCAATTTGGATCGTATCGCCGTCGGCTAAAATATCGTCTTTTTGAGCGCCGAGAAGCCTTCCATTTAGCGTCAGGACATTCGAGGTTGACAGGTTGATAACGAAATACTTACCATCCCGAAAATTGATCCCGGCGTGGATTCGAGAGACGGTCTTGTGATCGAGCACGATCTCGCAGGTATCGAGACGACCGATATAAATGCCGTCCTTGCCGACCGTGAAGGTCGGTTTCTCAAGATCGGAATACGATATCGTAAATTTTCCCGTTTCCTGACTCATCAATTCTAGCGAACGTTAAAATAAACTACCTGAGCGATATGGACCAACATCAGGACCAACATCATCGACGTGAAAAGCACATGCGGGGCGACCCAGACCTTCAGCAATTTATGAAGAAGCACGAGGGCGTCAACGCGTCGTAGAGTCGCTGCATTCTCAACCGCATCGATCAGTCGCGAATCATCCGCTCGCGACATGCCCGACGTTGCATCACGAAACTCCTCGCGGGCCTCGGCCAGCATGGACTGCAGATCTTCCTGTTTCAGATATTGCCTCAATAAATACCGAAGTCCGAGAAAACGCCGGCGAACCTTTCGCTGAATGAGGCTTTTGAGATCCGGATTTGTCGTTGCGTCGGTCGTCCGTACCAGCTCAGCACGAAGTTCCTCGCGGCGTGCCTGAAGATCCTCAACGAGCAATGGTTCGCGCTCAATACGGGTCATGAAGCGAGGCACGATTATATAACAAGCCGCTCCAAAAATGCCCGTAGCAATAACAAGGTCAAACGTGATCATCAGAAACGTCGTCAGCAATCCACCCGAGCTCGAACCACCGTGTACTAGAAGCAAAATCCCCGCAAAAACTCCGAGATAAACGTGCGAAAGCATCCAGTAACGCAATGCTCCCGCGCGTCGTCGATAAACCTGTTTTCGTGCCGGGTACGCCATCACCCAAACGATCCCAGCCAAACCGGCTAGTCCCGTCACCCAACGCATCGTCAGCCATGTTCCCGGGCTGAGAGCAAGATCCTGCGTGAATTTTTGCGTTGCCCATATGGCTGTTCCGCCGCCGATCAGAATAATAAGGACTCCAAAAATGTGCCAAAGCACCGACCGCAGATCGAATTTGTGAATGTTAACCCCAATCGCATGCGTCTGGCTCCGCTGGATGAGGCCCAACGTTTCGTTCACTTCGCCGAAGTATTCCCGAGGATTAACCCGAACAAGAGCTCCGGTTGGACAGTTTTCCTCACAGGAGTATTTTGAGGTTTTCTTTCCCGGCTTGTTGAGACCGGTGTCTTTACAGAGATTACATTTTACCGCTAGCAGGTTTTCGGTTTGGGTTACCGGTTCGGGAAGCGTTGCACGAGTCAGCGAGAAGGCAGACAGAGCCTTCGAAAAAATACCCTTTCCGCTCTTCGCCTTTGGGTCAGGCTTGGCGATCATCGAAATCGCGTTATATGGACATTGAGTCGCACAGTCGCCACAGCCAATACAGGTTTTGGGGTTTATATCGATCTCGCCGTCAGGGAAACGAGCTATTGCACCGGTCGGGCAGCCAGTTAGGCATTCGGGATCCTGGCAGTGCATGCACACTGACGGCGCGAGAACACTCTGAAGATTCCATGCATTAGCCTTTACCGGACGTTCGATATGGATGCCTCGACGAACGAGGCGCGAGTTACCGTGAACTTTGTGACAAGCGAGCGAGCAATTTCCGCAGCGGATGCACTTCGCCATGTCCATGACCAGCAGATTTACACCGTCCACGACACCGGTTTCGATCTCGCGGCTGGCTGCCGTCAGGACTCGCGTATCCTTTGGATGCGAGGGTATGTCGGATTTACCTGCCGACGTTTTTAGAAACGGCATGATCGCACCGCTCAGCGGCTGATCTTCCCTCAGTCTCGAGATCGCGACCTCGATCACCTCAGTTCGCCCGCGAACCGTTGCAGTATATTTCCACTCGCCGGGTTTATCGACCGCTTCGATCCCCAAACACGTTCCAGCGCCAAGAAAATCCAACCCGACCGATTCATCTGTCTCGATGAGCATGTCGGCTGCCTTTGGGTTAAATTCCACCCCGGACACTCGTTGTATCCAGCCATTTCGTACAAACACGACACGATTTACCGGGTCGCCCTCGCGGAACAAGACATGGTCCTTTTCATAAACCGCAAATCGAGCTGCGTCATTTAGTCGGCCCAGTAAATCCGGGTCGAGGTCGAGGTGTGTGAAATCCTTGATCTCATTCAAGGTGAGCGTCAGGCCATAATTGCGATAGTTCCTGTCGAGCGCACGGCCGAATTTCGGCAACTTTCTGAGGAGGCGGATTGCCGGACGCGTAAATTCAAGTACGCGGGCCGGAACATTGCCGGCGACGGAAACCGACGCTGTTCGAGGCGTACCCGAGAGAAGCGCCATTTCGCCGAAGGAACTCCCCGGCAGTATCTCACCTACCTTCTTTCGATTGCCACTTGGTTCCGGGACCGACGCGTCAAGTTGGCCGCTGACGAGGATGTAGAAGATGCTGCTTTCCCAAGTATTTTCCTGAACGATTATTTCGCCGGGAAGGAATTCTAAAAGCCGTGTATATGGCCCGACCTGCTTGCCGCGATAGCTGCGTCCGAACAAGATGATATCCATGTCGAGTTCGTTGCGAAACTCGCCATTCGGCAGCTTTTCGACCAGTTCGGAGACGATATCAACATCACGAAATGCCTCGATTATCTGCTCGTGCTTTTCAATTTCACGTGCCATGGGCAGCTTGTGACCGTCGGATTGGAAATAAATTATCTAAACTTTACCCAGTAAATAAATAAGATCGCCGCCGCCGCGATCGCAAATAGAAAAAGTAAAATAGCTAATAGTAAGGCGGCGATGATCCACTTTTTGTTCGCCGAGGGTTTTGGTTCGGTCGGCGGTTTGACCGGTTGCGGTTTCGGTGTCGTCGGAACCGGTGCGATGACCTCAATCCGCTTTTCAACCGGATCAGGAGCCTTCGAAATATTCAGGCCCATATCGGACAGCATCTGGTTGTACATCGTCTGGCCGAGCTGAACGGTGTTGTCCATCGTGTCAAAATTTGATGTCTGCGAGCGTTTCTCTTCAGCGACGAACGCCTGACCGCAACCGGGGCAAAATGCCTTGGCTTCGTCGACGATCTCGCTGCACTTCTCGCACTGCCTTACTCCCATTGATCAATTTTTTGTATGACAGATAAGGCAGTCCTTACTGGTCGCAAAACCTTTCTTTCCTTTTAGTTCCGGCCTGGCCTTAAAGGCGGCATCGTGACACACATTGCAGTTTACATGATATGAATATTCGTTGTTCAGAACCTTGCCATTCAATTCTGGCATCACCTTTCCATCGGGAACATTCCCTTCCTGAAAATGGCACGAGCGGCACTCGTTAACCTTCTGTGTAGATGCCTTCCAGGTTTCCATCGTGAGAGCGACTTCCCGTTCGGACGTTGCGAGAGGTGGTTTAAGGGCTGACTTCGGCTGATCGGTATGGTGGCATTCGATACAGGCAACGACGGATTTGCCATCCGGGCTGTATTTACCTTCCGCGTGAGTTTCGTGATCAAAAGGGGCCTCGCCATACTCCGACAGGCTATCTTTGCCCAACATAAAACTCTTGGTGATCTTCTTGTCGCTAGAGCCGGCCGGAGGTTTCGCAGCGGTATTTGCGGCAGCATTTGCAGGGGGCGTAGGTGACGCGGCCGCCTTGGCGGCGACTTGCGCGTCAGCGGCCGAATTGTTAGCGACTGCGCACGAAAAAACAAATAAAGCACCGAGTCCAAAGAGAGAAACAACGATCAGTTTGGCCAGATTTTTCATATTACTTTGCACCTATTAAAACCTCTTTTCGTCGGCAATGTCAATGTTTTTGGAGACCCTAATGTCACAGTTTGGATCGACATTAACCCTATTTTCTACACGGATCGCCTGCCAGCATATCAAACCCAAGACCGCCATGGCATCGGGCACAACTGGTTATATCTGCAAAATTTCCGTCGCCGAACGCCCTCGCACCGTTATGGCATGTCGAACAGTTATTTGACCCACCGCAATGCTGTGAGACGGCGATATTTGTAACCTGGCGTCCTTGAGGAGCCCCGGGACGAACATCGTGACAATCGCTGCAGGTTACTCTAGCGTGATCGCCGTGACTAAAGCTTCCTCTGAAAGCCGTTCGTCCCGGCGAGGTTCTGCTGTAAGGTGCAATCTCATGGCAAGTGCTACAGGAACCGATCTTGCTCTCCGCCGTATGGCATGTGTAGCAGTTGTTATGTGCCTGAAAACCGGCAGGAATAGTTTTTCCCGCTCCGGCTGATTGATGGCACGAGGCGCATCCGGCTGGCGGTCTTCCGGCACCGTTGTCATGATCACCGTGATCGAACTTCATATTGAAGCCCTCGCGGAAACGGACTGGGAAATCTTTCATCGGCGGCGGGTTTGACTGGAGTTCCTTATGACAAATTGAGCACATTACCTTGTCACGATCCATCAGGCTACGGTCCGTGAACTGATTTAGATGGCACCCAATGCACGAGTCGTGGGCCGCAAATTCCATATCGAGCGAGGGTCCCTCACGCTGATGGCATGAGGCACACTGGAATTGCTTATGTTCTGGAATTTTGTGTGAGAAAGCCTCAAATGTCTTATTCGACGCCTTTACGGCAATGGGTTCGGGTGTTTCTGAAGCTGTCAAAGGAACAATTGTTTTGGCAGATTGTTGAATGCAGCTCGCTGCAAAGATCGCGCACGCACCAAAGCCGAGCAGAGTCTTCACTAAATTTATGTAACGCGTTTCTTCGAGCATTCTCTATATTACTATCGCTTCTCGTGACTCGCCGGCATCGGAAATCTTCCGATCGCTGCCGTGTGACAGTACGTGCACTGGAATGCGGGAAGCCCTTTGTCGACATTCTCCTTTCGCTTGGCAACCTCTTTCGCAATATCTTCCGCGTGATTGTGACACGAGACGCAGGCGACGAAGGGAACATCCGCATCCTTCATTGTCTTTAGATCAGAATTCTGGGAGATCCGGAGATGACAGGTCATACAGTCACGCACGGAATGTTCCTTTTGCTGATGGTCGAATTTGAAGGAATACCGTTTTACAACGGACGATTCGAAATGGCGCGTCGTCAGGCTGTGACAGCCTGCACAGTTCGTTCCGGTTGGCTTTACGCCCTGATAATGACAGGCGAAACAGGTTGCGTGGCCGCTCGGCATGTCCTTGAAGAAACTCGGTTTTGGAACGAACGAATCGGCTACAGCATTCGAAAGCGGCTTTTCTGTTTCGGGTGTTCGCACAGCAAGCTTTGGCAGCTTGGCTGTTGTCTGATGGCAGATAGCACAGTTATTAAACTGCGGCTTGTCGTCCGTGCTTACCGGCTCACGAAAGCTCGCATTTACAAAATGCGCGACCGCAACATCCGATCTTCTGGTATTCGACGCGATGATGTCCTGATGCGTATTGTGAGGAAAGATCGTATTGAATTCCTGCGAGTTTCCTTTCGTAGGGAACGGATAACGCGGAGCGCTCTTAGGAGTTGAGCCGGGCGTGTGACAAGCACTACAGAGGTTAAGAAACTGTCGCCCGCTGTGACAGCTATTGCACGCTGTATGTCCAGGATAATCTGCCACATCCGGATACCCGCGCACACCGGCCCAGTTGGATGTAGGGTTCTTGTGACATGAACTACAGCCAAGTTTTTTATGAGCGGCCGTTGTATGCAGAAACGCGTCGCGTTTTTGTGCTGATATTTCATACGAAAAGCCGTCCGCGAGAAAGATCACGGACAGAGCGGCAAAAAACGGGATGAAAATTCGCTTCATTTCGCTGAACATACTCCTGCCGCACATTGCTGCAGATCTTTGACTATAACCTCACATTTCTTGACCGTTTTTCCCGCATCGGGCACCTGTAGAGCAAGCGTAACCTTTTTAGCAGCACCGATCTCAACTTCGCACGCCCACTGGTAGCTTTTTCCGCCGAATTCGAGCGGTATGATGTTAGAGATCAAAAAAGTCTCAGTTGGCTTACCGCCGGTGTTCAGTGTGATGTCAATAAAGATCGCCTTGACCGAGACGCTGTCTGTCATCGACGATTGTAGGGGCTTTGTTGTGCCCAGGATCGTGCTTATCGACGCTTTTTGTTGTTTATAGAAGCCGTCTCGCAGGTCGGGAGCGAGGTTTGTAGTGAGCCATTGTTGGGCGATCGTTGGCTTATTCCGAAATTGCTTTAAACCTTTATCATAGGCGGCGAGAAATTCCGGTACTTTCTTTGTATCTTCCTGGGTGATTGTCCGGCAATATGGTGACTCACACTCTTCGGCTTTGAGCCATGCAATGAATTCCGGACTCGCTTTTTGGGAGCAGTAAAAGCATTCACGCGAGGTGACGCTGGCAGCCTTCATTTTTTCGACGAGGACTTTGTTTGCGTCAAGGCCGCCGCGAAAAAGATAGAATCGTTTTCGCGTTAGTTTTTCGGCCTTCCCTCCAATCTTTACCCTTCCGGATACTTCGAGTGAGCCTGCGGATTGCGCTACAGCCGCGACCGTTCCGGCCGGTATGAGTAGAACGAAAACCGCTAGCCATCGCAGAAAAGACATGGTTTTTACTGATCTAGGAACGGCCGGGCCGGGAACTTCACGAACGGAAGACGCACTCCGCGAACAAAGGTCCGGTCCGACCTTATGGTTTCTGACGGGGCAAAACTGTTCGCACCGCCAGCCGCGATCAGGTCGTCCTGGTCGATACCATCACCGCTGACGCCAACCGCGCCAATGAGTGTTGATCCACGATAAATAGGAATACCGCCCGCGAAGATCTGGATCCCGTTGCGAACCTCGTTTATAGATGTACAAGGGCACGGAGCCATTAAGAACTCTTTTTTGCTGGGCTCGATACCGCGGCACACCGCCGGTGGAGAAGTGAAAAACGCTTTAATGATCTCTGTTTGCAGTCCAACGTTGAATGGGCTCCAATCAGCGAGCAAGGAACTGAATGGTCCAGCCTGTGTATTATTAATACCATCAGGAAACAGTGGACGGTGAAGGAAACCGATCGCGCGATCGCTAAACGCGGTCGAGCCATTAAGGGTGATTCCATCCGTAGCCGCGCGCGTAACAAATGAGCCAAATCCGGCGGCCGTTAACTTCGTTCCGGCATCGGAACGAGCAAAGAAATTAGATGTACGCGCTTTTTGAACCGAAACGTCCAGGCCAAAAACCGGAGCGTCGAGCTGTCTAAAAATACCCAAAACCTTTCCGTCGGTGTCAACAACCGAAATGGTCACACGGGCGTTGCTGCCGATCGGTTGACGAATGCCGGCCCGCGTCCGATTTGCCGTCGCGACAGCATTTCCCAGAATAGTTTGAACCTCGGCGACAGATAGGGCCGAACCGGCTATAACGGGAAAGCGCGAGCTGTATTGGCCGCTGATACCATTCAAAACGCCGGGAATAAAATCGGAGGCTGGGGCTGCTCTCACCACCGCAGTCACAACGCCGGGTAGTGAACCAAAGGCGATTAGACTAGCGTTATCGGGATTTGAAATGTTGGCGAATGGAAAGCGGATTCCCTCAACAAGAATATTATCCGCACGGATGAGTTCCGGCGATTCAAAGCCCTTCGTTGCGTACACCGCGATCGTTTCTTCATAGGACTGGTCGTTGTCGGCCGGGTTGCGATCAACAGTATATAGCCCGTCACCCTCAACCCCGACTCCACCAACCGCGACGCCATTCTTATACAGCGGAATTCCGCCCGGATCGCCCGACAATCCGACAGGAAGTGCAGCAATCGCTATATCGGAACACGGCAATGTGGAGAATTGAACTCCATACAGCGGCCCGCCCGGACGATTATCGATCAGCGAAGGGAAATGCTCCTGAATGATAAAAGAGGCGGTGCGAGTGGTGAAGGCGTTGCCGCCCGTTGAGAAGATACCGGCCGTCCCCGCCTTGGAATGCGATGCCGCGGACGAGGGTATCGAAACATTTTCGAGTCCCTGCCCCGCGCGTCCGACGCTTCTGATAAGCGTATTCGGAGCGGTGCCTGTCATCGCGAAGGTTCCAAGCAAATTGCCCTCTTTATCGGTTACCGAAACTGTAACCTTTTGGTTCAACGCGACCGCTTTTGAAACGGCCTGAGCAATGATTGTCTGAACGTCGGAAACAGTTAGGCTTTGCGAGTTAGCTGGGGCAGCAAAAAACAATACGATCATGAATCCAGCAAAGAATTCGATCTTTTTGAGCGTGGACGATGTTTTCATGATGCGTACGAATATTATACAAACTGCGCGGATAGTCAAGTTTTTTACCGGAAAAATTCCGGAAAATATTGTTATTGGCGCAAAATTGTGTTACAAGCATTGACAGCATTTACTATTTTACGTCGTGTAAGGGTCAGTCCATATGATGTCGAGTTGTCTCAAACTTGCTCTATTGATTGCAGCTTCGTTGCTTATCGGGGTGGTGGCAGGAGCAGCCAGTGCCCAGTCGTCCAACGGCAGAATCACCGGGAAGGCAACAGACGCAGACGGAAAGCCCGCAGCCGGCGTCCTGGTAGTTGCAACCAATCAAACAAATACTGACAGTACATCTACGCGAACTAAGGCTGACGGAAGCTACTCGATAAAGGTGCAGTCGGGAGCCTATCGAATAACTGTTGCAGCTCCATTCGAGGCTCGCTTCGACCGCGGGAAAGCTCCTGAGTACGGCGTGTTTTCAAACATCATCTGCGATGAATCGAAAAAGAAATGTCCGACGCTTGAGAACGTGATAGTCGATGGCAGCGAGCGTAAGATAGACTTCACAGTCGTTGATCCGTCCAAAGAAGTTCAAACGGCGGGCCAGCCCGCCGCGGATAAAAATGTAATTCCCGATCGGCGTGAGGTTCGTGATCGATGGCGGATAGGCTTCCCTGAATATGACCGCTATGGCGACAAAGGGGCGAGGGGAAGAGACATTCCCTTTAGACGCGGACGATGGTATAATCCCTACGATCAGAACATATTAAAAGGCGATCTTCCGGTGATCGGCAATGATTATTTCATGATCTTGTCAGGGGCGAGTACGACCGGAGTTGAGCTGCGCCGGACGCCGTCAGGAAATAACGTAAGTTCCGCGAACCCCGACAGCAACAACTTTTTTGGCCGTCCAGAGAGTTTCTCGTTTAGCGAAACGCTTCAGGTATCATTTGAGTTTTTTAAGGGGCAGACCGTTTTCCGTCCGCGAACGTGGGCGTTCAAGATCTCGCCGACGGTGAGCATCCCAAATTATTTGAATGCCAGAGAGAACGGCATCGTAAACATCGACGTCCGGCGCGGAACCACGAGAACCGATTATCACGTATCCCTCGAAGAAGCTTTCGGCGAAGTTAAGCTGTTCGATACGAACGATAATTTCGACGCAGTCTCGGCGCGCGTAGGAATTCAGTCGTTCAACGCCGATTTCCGCGGATTTCTATACTCCGACAACAATCTAGGCGCGAGAGTATTTGGTGGGTTTTCAAATAACAAAACGCAGTTCAATCTAGCGTGGTTTCACCAGCTCGAAAAAGACACCAACAGCGGCCTCAACGCGTTCGAGTTTCGCAAACAGAATGTTTACATCGCCAATATTTTCCGGCAGGATTTCCTGACCAAAGGCTATACGATACAAGCGGTGGGGGCATATAACGACGACCGCGGCGACATCCACTACGACACGAATGGATTCCTTGTTCGTCCCGCCCTCGTTGGTGATGCGAGACAGCATAATGTTCAGGCCGGCTACATTGGATTTAATGGTGATGGCCATATCGGCGTGTTGAATCTGACGAATTCCTACTATTTTGCATTCGGAAAAGACAGCCATAACCCGATCGCCGGAAAGAAGACTAACATCAGGGCCCATATGGCGGCGGTCGAGGGATCGATAGATAAAAACTGGCTGCGCTTTCGTGCCTCTGCCTTCTTTTCGTCTGGTGACAGTAACCCGACGGATGATAAGGCGACCGGATTTGATGCGATTCTGGACGATCCGAATTTCGTCGGCGGACAGTTTTCGTATTGGAATCGCCAGGGAATAAGGCTCGTGTCGACCGAGGTCGGGTTGGTGCAGAGCAATAGCCTTTTGCCGACGCTTCGGTCGAGCAAAACCGAGGGACAGGCGAATTTTGTTAATCCCGGCATCTTCATTTACAACGCGGGTGTTGACGCGGAATTGACACAGACCTTCAAGGCGATCTTCAATGCGAACTATCTGCGTTTCCACAGGACTGAGCCGCTCGAATATGTGTTGTTTCAGCCGAATGTGAGACATGAGATCGGTTACGACCTGAGCCTGGGCGCTGTTTATCGTCCGTTTTTAATAAACAATCTGACCTTTACCTTCGGCGGCAGCATTTTCTTTGCCGGTAAAGGCTTCAGGGATGTTTACACCGACCGGGCTCGAAATTGCCCGATTCCGAATTTTTGCACCGGGGACGTCGTTAACCCATCGAAACCTCAATATTCACTGTTTAGTCAGATGAAACTGATCTTTTAGAGCGAGAGGCGTTTTTGGACATGAGAGCAAAATCCGACATGGTTGTGCGAATCAAGTTGATCGTTTTGTTAGCATTTACCTGCTTGCTGATCGCGGCCTTTTGGAAAGTTAATTCGTTTGCCGGGCAGATAGTAAGCGCACAGGCGCCGCCGCCCGCAAATGCAGCAACCCCAACTCCGGTCCCGGTCGCGACGGCCGCCCCGGTTGTCGAAGCAGCACCTAAACTGGAAGGCTGTATCAAATGCCACAACAACATCGAGCCGATGCATCGCTACAATGCGACCGGCGATGTTTTTGACACTATCAAAGAAGGCAAGGACGCTCAGGGCTTAACGTGTACGGCCTGCCACGGCGGTAATCCTGCATCGGTAATCCAAAAAGAAGCTCACGTACAGCCGAAATTCCCGAAAGAATGGGGATGCAAAAATGGCGATTGTTCCAGCAAAAATCCCGAACGTACGAATGCCTTGATCGCGAAGGAAAGCCGTGAGTTTGTTCGTTTCGTTAATCCCGGTGATTTCCGCGTGATCCAGCAATCATGCGGCGAATGTCATGCCGATCAGAACCGCAATGTTTCACAAGGCAACATGGCTCACGGTGCGATGCTCTGGGGAGCAGCTCTTTACAATAACGGCGGTTTTCATATAAAAGACGCACAGTTTGGCGAGAGTTATAACGAAGACGGCGCTCCGCAGGCTTTGTTCCAAAGCCCGAAACCGACCCGCGAACAGCAGGCCAAGAAAGGCTTTCTTGAATCAATATATCCGCTTCCGCGTTGGGAATTGTCGCAACCGGGCAACATCCTTCGCGTTTTCGAACGCGGCGGCAAACGGCGGCTTGAGGTTGGAAATCCGGATCGGGAAGAGGAAGGCGGCAAGCCCGACAAAGGGCTCAGCCCTCGCGGTCTCGGTACAAACAATCGAACTGACCCCGTTTACCTGGGTTTGCAGAAGACACGCCTGCTTGATCCTACTCTGAATTTCCTTGGCACAAACGATCAGGCCGGTGATTACCGGTCGGCGGGATGTACCGCTTGTCACGTGGTCTATGCCAATGACTCGAGCGTCACGGCGGCGGGGCATTATGCTCAGGCAGGCAGTCAGGGATTTTCGCAATCGGCTGACAAGAGCATCCCGAAAAACGAATCCGGTCATCCGATAAAACATCAATTTACATCGCAGATACCGACCACGCAGTGTATGACCTGCCACATGCATCCAGGAACAAATATGGTCGCGACCTATCTCGGCCGAACGTGGTGGGATAACGAATCGGACGGCAAAATGATGTACCCGCAGGACAAGCAGATCAACCCAAGCCAGTCCGACGAGATCGCTAAACTGCAGAAAAATCCTGAAGGTTCCTCGATCCGAGGGTTGTGGTCCGATTCCATATTTTTGCGAAAAACAGGCACAGCTGAATTCAACAGCAAGCTCAAGAATGTTCAGTTCGCGGATTCGCACGGGCACGGATGGATGTTCAAGAATGTCTATAAGAAAGATCGGAAGGGGAATCTGCTTGATGCTGAAGATAAGGTAGTCGCGCCCGAGGATCCTGACAAATTCAAGAAAGCAGTGCATTTACAGGATATTCATCTTGAAAAGGGAATGCACTGTGTCGATTGCCACTTCCGCCAGGACAGCCACGGAACGGGAATTCTGTATAACGAACCCCGAGCGGCGCTTGAGATCGGTTGCGTGGACTGCCACGGTTCCGCAAAAGAAAAAGCTAACACACTGACTAGCGGCCCGGCGGCGATGCCGGTCACCGCGCGTGGGGAGATCACTCTACGTGAAAGGGCCAAGAAGCCGCTCATCGGTCGCGATCTGACGCGCCTGCAGTTTCGCGGGACGGATGGTCGCAGGCTGCCCGTTTTGCAGGTTCTGGCGACCGCCGCTCAAGCAACTGCCAAGAAATGTAAGGATGAAAAAGGCGAGCCGATCGTTCTCAAACAGGGCGATATCGTTCAAAACTCAATAGTTGAGCCCGGTAAATGCTGGAAGGTAACGCAAACCGCGGATACAGTCACGCCGGGCAATTCCGATTACAACGAAAAAAGCGCCTACGCCAAAACGATGCAGCGTGATGCCAAAACTTGGGGCGATACGAAGGCGACCGAGGAAATGCTTGCCCATCGCGAGAGCAGTATGACCTGTTATGCGTGTCATACGTCGTGGGTTACGAGTTGTTTCGGCTGCCATCTGAGTATGGAAGCGAACCGCAAAACGCCGATGCGCCACAATGAAGGCGGCGATTCACGAAACTTTACGTCCTATAATTTCCAGGTCTTACGTGACGATATTTTCATGCTGGGCAAGGATGGAACGGTTACCGGCCACATGGTCGCTCCGGTGCGATCGAGTTCTGCGGTGCTTGTCAGCTCGCGCAATCAGAATCGCGAGTGGATCTATCACCAGCAGCAGACGCTCTCGGCTGAGGGCTTTTCGGGGCAGGCTTTTAATACGCATGTGCCGCATACCGTTCGCGGCAAGGAAACGCAGGGCTGTTCGGATTGTCACGTCTCAAAAGATAAGGACAATAACGCGTGGCTCGCCCAGGTTCTGCTCCAGGGCACGAACTTCGTGAATTTCATGGGCCGCTACATTTACGTAGCCGGAACTGACGCCCTCGAGGCCGTGGCTGTGACCGAGCACAGCGAGCCGCAGGCTGTTTACGGCAGTAATCTGCACAAACTTGCCTACAAGGACAACTACAACAAGTTTGTCCGCGATGGCCGCGAACTTGAGGAGGTATACGAAAATAAGGGCCGTCCGGAGGTTCTGCAGGTTCAGGTTCGCGGTGAGTACGCATATGTCGCGGCGGGCAAAGGCGGGCTGCGTGTATATGACGTGGCTCAGATCGACCACAAGGGATTTTCGGAACGCATAACGACTGCACCGGTTTCGCCGATCGGTCAGAAGTTCTACGTACCGTCGAAATACGCAACAGCGGTCGCCGCGCCATCGACGCTTGCGGTCGATCCGACGCGTTGGCGAACTGTTCTGAAGGACGACGGGACTTACGATCAAGTTCCGCCGGACGAGGCTTTGCGTCTCAATGCCGAGGCCGAAAAGGCCGGGAAACCGGCCCCCGCGATCAATGAGGAAGGCCCGATCCATCCGCTGTACGCATATCTATATGTTGCGGATAAATTCGAAGGGTTGATCCTCGTGGGCGCCGGAACCTTGCTGGACGGCGATCCACGGAATAATTTCCTCAGCCGTTCACTGACCTATAATCCAAACGGAGTTTTGACCGGGGCGAACAATGTTACGATCGCCGGAAACTACGCTTATATTACTACGGAGCGGGACCTTGTAATTATCGACCTTTCAACACCGCTACAGCCGAAGGTGGTGAAGCAGATACCTTTCGATCAGCCGAAGGCTGTTGCGGTTCAGTTCTTGTATGCTTTCGTGGTTGACCATGCCGGAATGCATGTTCTCGACATCAAGGAACTTCAGAGCAAGGGCGAGGTCGTCAAGGTCGAGGGAGCGTCGGTACCGCTGGCGCATGCCCATGATATCTACCTCGCACGAACCTATGCCTACGTCGCAAATGGTGAGGAAGGGCTTGCGATCATCGATATTGAGCGGCCTCAGCAGCCCAAACTCGATCAGACCTTCAACGCGGGCGGCACGATCAATGATGCTCACGCCGTCAAGGTTGCGATGACCAACGCCAGCCTCTATGCGTACGTTGCGGATGGCAGGAACGGCCTCAAGGTGCTGCAGTTGACCGACCCTGAGACGATGCCGACCTACGCCGGGTTTAGCCCGCGCCCGGCTCCGCAGTTGATAGCGACATTTAAGACCAAGGGTGAAGCCGTCGGGCTTTCGAAAGGGCTTGACCGCGATCGAGCCGTTGATGAGAGCGGCAATCAGATCGCCGTCTTCGGCCGGCGTGGGGCGAGGCCGTTCGGGTACGAAGATGTGATGCGGATGCTCAAGACCAACAGCGGAACCGGGGATTTCTTTACGGTTTCCGACCAGCCGACAAAATAAGAGATCGTTGTTATCAAAACGAAACGGAGGCTGTCTTAAATGGCAGCCTTTTTTCGTTCTACGGAGAGGAATTTTTGTGTTTTTTCACTTTTCGCCTAACTTTACCAAAAAGCGCCGCATAAAAAGTGTGAAACGTTTCACACTTTTACAAAAACGTAGTGTGGAGTGCCCATAAATACTGGGTTTCCGTGATTCAATGCGGGCTTCGTGAGCCAAGAATCTAATTCTCGTAGGTAGAGGAAATAGGGGTTGATCGGTCGTGTTTTGGGCAGATTGGTAAAGGTATTTGCGTGATTGGTCAAAGGTCATTGGAGCGCGAGCATCTTGCTTGCCAAGCGTTCGAAGAACGCTGACGGCTCTCAGAATTTAGCAAGTTGAATACGTGTCAGCTCCGTCATGCCGGAGGAACCGGGGTTGGCAAGCAAGACGCCCCGCGTCCCAGTCGGACAATTGGTCAAACCCATAATTATTTTTTTAACCGATTGGTCAAATCAACCTTGACAACAAAATGCGCCTTGGTCATAATATTTTTGCTTTCCGACTTAAGTAATATCGAACAATTATGCCGCACAACGGCCTTTAGCAGGTTCGAACAGAAAGCTTGAGCAGAATATAATTGGTGTTACCAATTACAGTTTGAGCTGAAAAATAACATGGCCGAACGGCCGGGTGGCGAAACAAATTGTATTACAACGCCCCGAAAGATAAGGATTTTGAGTTATGAAGAGAAATTTTAAATGTAAATCGAGTATTTTCGGCACATTTGCGCTTTCGTTATTGATGCTTGTGTCGGCGGCAACGGCACAGGAATTTCGTGGTACGATAACGGGTCAGGTGACCGATCCTAATGGAGCGGTCGTCCCCAACGCAACCGTGGTGATCAGGAACGTCGATACGAATATTTCGACCACGATCACCACGAATGACGACGGGGCATACGTAGCACCGCTCCTCAACCCCGGAAAATATTCGATCACGGTGAGCGGCGGCGGTTTTAAGAAATCGTTTCGCGACGCGGTTACGTTGAACGTCGGCGACCGTTTGTCGGTCGATGTCCAACTCGAGATCGGCACCGAGGCTGAGCAGGTCAACATTATTGCTGACAATGAACTGATCGAGAAAGGTTCGGTGACGACCGGAACGGTGGTTACCGGAAAGCAGATCGAAGAGCTGCCCTTGTCAGAAGGTGCGGCCTACAACCTTGCTCTACAGGCACCCGGCGTTGTCTATACCGGCAGCCCGCTATTTACCGGCCCGACATCGAACGGTAACCTTGCTTCTTTTAGGTCGAACGGCCTTGGCGGAAACCAGATCACACTTGACGGTTCGCCAAACTTTGGCTTTGACGGCTCGGTTGCCTACACGCCGCCGTCGGATGCCGTTTCTCAGTTCAAGATCCAGACGAGCAGCTTTGACTCGCAAAATGGTTTTACTGCTGGTTCGACCGTCAATGTGGCGGTCAAGAACGGAACCAACAAGTTTCACGGAGCCGGTTCATACTTCGACCGCAGCAAGCCGCTGACGGCAAATAACTTCTACAGCAACAAGGCTGGCGTTGCCCGTCCGGATCGTCACTATTACCGCTACGGCGGCCAGGTGAACGGCCCGATCGTTAAGGACAAGACATTCTTCATGGCGTCGTATGAGCGGCAATACACCTTGGTTCCGGCTCCTGCTCTGTTCAGCGTGCCGACAGCCAAAATGAGAACCGGTGATTTTTCCGAGGTTCTGGCTTCCGGCATTCTTATATACGATCCGGCTACCGCGTTCAGAGCAAGTTCGACCTGTGTCGCGAGCGCGACCGGAACGACGATCTGCCGAACGCCGTTTGCGGGAAACATCATTCCGACCGCCCGCATCAATCAAGCCGCTCTTAATTTCCTGAAACGGTATCCGCTGCCGAATCTGGCCGGCTTTACCAACAACTTTTTTTCTAACAACACGAACATTCTGCCCTACCGGACCGTTCTGGCTCGTATCGACCATTACATTAATGATAGCCAACGCATTTTCGGTAAATTCTTCTGGAGCAAATCGACGGACGACAAATTCAACTTCCTGGAAACGGACGACGCGTTTACGCGTGGATTCGAGAACCGCTTTAACAAGGGCGGCAGCGTGAACTACACGGCGAGCCTTTCATCGAACTTTGTATTCGACCTTCGCGGCAATTACAACAAGTTCACCCAGATCCGAACACCGGCCAACCCGCTTTCTGCTGCCGATCTCGGCTTTACCGGGATCGCGGCGATAACGTCGTCAACGATGGCACCGCGGTTTAATTTTACAAACATCGAAACATTTGGCCCCCAACGCTCCGATTACAACGAGGGCCTCACTAGAGCGTTTAACGAACTTTCGGTCCAGCCGTCGTTCACTCAGATATGGGGCGACCATTCCTTGAGGTATGGGTATGATTTCCGCCGGTTGTACGAAACTCGTACAACAAACGGAAATAACGCCGGTAACTTTACAACAACAGGAACTTTCACGGCACAGGCGTCGAATTCAGGTTCGGGCACAACTACCGGCAGTGCGGCCGTTGGACGTGATATTGCTTCTTTCCTGTTAGGATTGCCAACCAGCGGTTCGCTCGATAAAGGCGTCTCGTATAACGTCCACTCAAATTATCAGGGCTGGTTCATCCAGGACGATTGGCGTGTGAGTTCAAAACTTACGCTCAACTTAGGGCTCAGGTATGAACTAGAGCCGGCTGTCAGAGAGGCCCAGGGAAACTTTGTTCTCGGCTACGACGCGACTGTCGCAAATCCGCTCCAGGCAGCTGCTCTGGCAAATTATAATGCGAATGTTCCCGCCGGCATTCCGATAGCTGCTTATCAAAATCTCGTCGGCGGCCTCGTATTTGCCGACAGCAGCAAGCGGCCGCAGCAGGTAAAGGACCCGAATAACATCCAGCCGCGCGTTGGAGCCTCATATGCTCTTAACAGCAAAACGGTCATCCGCGGTGGATTTGGTATTTTTACTGCTCCATTTGCGCTTTCCGGCATTACCGCCCCGTTGGTACAGACAGGATTCACGCCAACGACGACATTTACGGCGTCGACCGATAACGGACTGACGTTTTTAGGAACCTTGAATAGTCCATTCCCGTCGGGACTTAACGGGCCAACCGGATCGTCGTTGGGACTCACGACCTCCATTGGAGCTTCGTTGGGATCGTTCGGTGGAACCGGCCCGACGGCGGCGGTTCTCTCACGTTCACGCAAGAACGGCAACGCTGCCAAATTCATTCTTGGGATTCAGCGTGAACTGCCCGGCCAGATCGGATTTGAAGCAACGGCGGTATATCAGCACTCGTATGATCTGGCAGTCTTTCGCCAGTTGAACTATGTGCCGACGTCGGCCTTAAATAATTTTGCGGGCGTGAACGACGCACCAACGATCTTGAACGGAATTGCCGCGGTGAATACGTTCCTGACGACGACCGTGCCTAATCCATTCCGGGGCCTGGTTCCGACCAACTCGACCTGGAACGCCGCAACGCTTGCCCGTTTTCGCCTGATCACGGCCAATCCGCAGTTTCAGGATCTGGCCACGACGGAATACAACGGCTCAGGCGATTATGCATCGATCCAACTGCAGGCGATCAAACGTTATTCGAGTGGGTTGTCGCTCAACGCTACGTACACATTCTCTTACGATCACGAAAAAACTCGTCGTCTGAACCCGCAGGATGCGGAGCTTCAGGATCAGATCTCGACGAACAGCCGTCCGCACATCTTCACGTTCTCATCGATCTATGAACTTCCGTTCGGTAAGAACAGGGCGTTTGGAAATAGCTGGAATGGTTGGGTCGATGGCTTCCTCGGTGGTTGGCAGTTGACGGCGATCTACCAGTACCAGAGCGGTGAGCCACTCGTATTGCCAAACGTTTATTACAGCGGCGATCCGAAGACGCTGAAAAATCTCCTCGGCCAGAAAGACGGCCAAGGCCTAAAATATGGCGTTGACATACCTGCGTTCGACACCAGCGGATTCCGCATCATCGATACCCGAGCAACCATAAACGGTGTTGCAAATCCCAATTTCAATTTGCCCGTGATCCCGGCGTTTGGCGGCAACTACACGACGTCATCGCAAAACGTTCTGCGCTCAATGCCATACGTTCTGAATAATTTTCGCAATCAGTTCTATCAGAAATTCGATGCGGGTATTACAAAGAACTTCAAGATCAAGGAGAGCATGAAGCTACAGGTTAGGATCGAGGGAATTAACGCATTTAACTGGGTTAATTTCACGGGGATCAACCTGTCGCCTTCGCTCGCTGCGACATCGACCTTTGGGTTTGTAAATGCTCAGAGAAATCTGCCGAGAGACATTCAGCTCGGTGCGAGATTTACCTTCTAGGTCGAATCTTTCGATCGATCGAAACGTGGATAGTGCGCCGCACGAGCAGGTTGTTTAACTTGTGCGGCGCATTGTTCAAATTAAAAGGCCGGATCTATTTTTAACAACCGGTGACGCAAAAACGGTATCGAATTCGTGCAGACATCTGCCCGGCTCATAAAGGGGAACGCGAAGCTAAATGAGAAAAGCAGTATTTGTAAACCTCGCAGTATTTCTTGCCCTCTCAACGATCGCAACTTTTGGCCAGAAACCTGATCTGACCGTGGCCGCGGACGGCAGCGGCAATTTCAAGACAGTTCAGGAAGCCGTCAATAAAGTTCCCGAAAACAACTCAAAACGCTTTGTGATCGCCATCAAACCCGGCACCTACAACGAACAGATCCGCGTTCCCGCGAGTAAACCGTACGTCTCGTTCATTGGCACCGATGCCTCTAAAACCATTCTCGCCTTCAAGATCTCAAACAAAGACGCCGGATCGACATCGGCGGCGTACGCGACCTACATCGGCGGCCATGATTTTTACGCCGAGAATATTACGTTCGAGAATTCGTTTGGCAAGCCATCGCCGGCGGGCGGCCAGGCTGTCGCGGTTTTGGCCGAGGCTGATCGTGCCGTGTTCAAGAAATGCCGTTTCCTCGGCTGGCAGGACACGCTGTACGCGAAGAACGGCCGTCAATATTACATCGACAGCTATATCGAGGGCACGGTCGATTTTATTTTTGGTCAGGCAGCGGCGGTGTTTGAGAACTGCGAGATACGCAGTAAGGGCGACGGATATTTGACCGCACCGATGCGTTTTGCGGCAACCGAACCCGCCGGGTTTGTATTTAACAGATGCCGTCTGACCGCCGAAAACACATTGAAGGGCGTATATCTCGGCCGCCCGTGGCGCGATTACGGCCGCGCGGTTTTTCTGAACACGGAAATGGGCGACCACATCAAGCCGGAAGGCTGGCACAACTGGAACCTGCCCGAACGCGAAAAGACCGCGTACTTCGCCGAATACAAGACCAGCGGAAAAGGGACCAACGACACTGCCCGCGTAAAATGGGCACATCTGCTGACCGACGCGGAAGCCGCGGCTTTTACGGCCGAGAATTTCCTGAAGGGCAAAGACGGCTGGAACCCGAAAACCGCGAATGACGCGTGGCTGGAAAAAACCAGGCCCGATTGGCTGCTGGTTTCGTGGGGCGGCGATATCCTGAAAATGCCCGCGCTTTGGTACCAGACCGACGAAGCGGCACGCATCGGCGATCAGTTGCTGATCTACCAAAAGGACAACGGCGGCTGGGAGAAGAATACCGATCACGCGGCGATGCTGACGCAGGCTGAAAAGACCGCTCTGCTCGCCAAACACGCCGATATCAGCGAAACCACGATCGACAACCGGACGAGCTATACGCAGGTGGAGTATCTCGGAAAACTGATCACCGCGAGCATGTTAAAATCGTCGCCGCCGACCAATTTCCCTAAATACAAAGATGCATTCAACAAAGGGCTCGACTACCTACTATCTTCTCAGTACGAGAACGGCGGTTTTCCGCAGTTTTTTCCGCTGAAAAAGGGTTATTACAGCCAGATTACGTTCAACGACGATGCGATGATCGGCGTGCTGAGCGTGCTTCGCGATATCGGGAATGCGAGGGACGATTACAAATTCGTTGACGAAACCCACCGTGCGAAGTCAGCGGCTGCCGCTGCTAAAGCGCTCTCGCTGATACTCAAGCTGCAAGTCGAGATCGGCGGCAAAAAGACGGTTTGGGTGCAGCAGTATGACGAAGTCACGCTAAAACCGGCGTGGGCACGCAAATTCGAACCGCCGTGTCTGACGGCGGGCGAAAGCGTCGCTATCGTGCGTTACCTGATGGCGGAAAAACAAACACCCGAGATTACTGCCGCGATCGATGCGGCGATCAAGTGGTTCGAGGCGACAAAACTCACCGGCATCAAATGGGAACGCGTCAGCGGCGAAAACGTCGTTATCAAGGACAAGACCGCAAAACCCATTTGGGCGAGATTTTATGAATTCGAGACGATGAAACCGATCTTTATCGGCCGCGATTCTGTCATCAAATACGACGTGACCCAGATCGAAGCCGAACGCCGAAACGGTTACGCATGGTATGTCCAAAATCCTGGAAATCTGGTCGAGTTCGAATATCCGAAATGGAAGGCAAAGCAGGCGAAATAGGTCAGGTATCTTATGCACAACAGACGAGAATTTATCAAAACGTTGGCGATCGGAGCGGCAGGAATTGCCGTTTTTCCGGCTCTGACCTTTGGACAAGCGGACCCGTGGAAGACGGAATACCCAAAGATTCTCGCCCGGATCAAGGCGCCGACTTTTAAGAAAAAAGATTACGACATCCTGAAATTTGGAGCTAAGGCCGGCGGTCAGTTCGATTGCCGCGAGGCGATAAATAACGCGATCGACGCTTGCAGCAAGGCTGGCGGCGGACGGGTTGTCGTCCCGGCGGGCGAATTTCTGACGGGTGCGATACGGTTGAAGTCGAATGTCAATCTGCACGTTTCAAAGGGTGCAACGCTTAAGTTTTCGATGGATCCGAAAGCATATATGCCGGTTGTTCATACCCGCTGGGAAGGCATGGAACTGATGCATATTTCCCCTTTGATATATGCATATGAGCAAACGAACATAGGAATAACCGGCGAAGGAACGCTCGATGGGCAAGGGAAATCCTTCTTTTGGAAATGGCACGGCAATCCGCGTTACGGCGGCGATCCGGCGAAGATCGCCCAAAAACCTGACCGCGATAAGCTCTACGACATGATGACGCGGAACGTACCGCTAACCGAGCGCGTTTTTGGTGAAGGCCACTACCTCAGACCGCAGTTCATCCAGCCGTACAAGTGTAAAAATGTGCTAATAGAAGGCGTGAAGATCGTCGATTCGCCGATGTGGGAGGTTCATCCTGTCTTGTGCGAAAACGTGATCGTGAGAAAACTTCATATTGCCACGCACGGCCCGAATAACGATGGCTGCGACCCGGAATCGTGTAAAGACGTGTTGATCGAGGACTGCTTCTTCGACACCGGTGACGATTGTATCGCGATAAAATCGGGCCGAAACAACGACGGACGACGGCTCGCGACACCGACCGAGAATGTAATAGTTCGCGGCTGCACGATGAAAGACGGCCACGGCGGCGTGACCATCGGTAGCGAGATCTCAGGTGGCGTTCGCAACGTTTTTGCCGAGAATTGCCGGATGGACAGCCCGAATCTGGATCATGCGTTGCGCGTGAAAAATAACGCTTCGCGCGGCGGTTTGCTTGAGAATTTTTACTTTAGAAACATCACTGTAGGCCAGGTCGCACATGCGTTGATCACGATCGATTTTAATTACGAAGAAGGTGCGAAAGGCGGATTTACGCCCGTGATGCGAAACTTCGTGGTCGATGGTTTGAAGAGCGGGAAGAGTAAGTATGGCGTTGATATTCAGGGCCTCGACGCGGCTCCGATCTATGATGTTTCTATCTCTAACAGCACGTTCGACAACGTCGCAGACGGCAACGTGATCAAGAATGTAAAAGGCATAAAGCTGAATAACGTGAAATTTAACGGAGCCGCCGTTACCGAACTCAAAACCAAAACTCAGGAGAAAGCGAAATGATAAACAGGCGTGATTTTGTAAAGACGACGGGCGTCGCCGCGGCTTCAGTGCTGCTCGCGCGAACCGTTCCGGCGACCGTTACGCCGCTCGCCCGCAGACGCTACGCAATGGTCGGCACCGGACATCGCGGCACCGGGATGTGGGGCAAGGACATCTTCGAACGCTACGCAAACGAGGTCGAGTTCGTCGGGCTTTGCGATAAGAACGGCAAACGCGCCGAGGCCGGGAAAAAGCTGATTGGCGCGATCTGCCCGACATTTACAAATTTCGAAGAGATGGTCGCGAAGACCAAGCCTGAGCTGTTGATGGTGACGACGATGGATTCGACGCATCATCAATTTATTACCAAGGCCCTGGCCATGGGTATCGATGTGATCACGGAGAAACCGATGGTCACGCAGGCGGTTGACTGCCAGGCGGTGCTCGATGCGGAAAAGCAGCATAACCGCAAGATCACCGTTGCCTTCAACTATCGCTATGCTCCGAAACATCAGAAAATAAAAGAGATACTCCAATCCGGCGAGATCGGAAAGGTCAACTCGGTCGATTTTAGCTGGTATCTCGACACTTCGCATGGAGCCGACTATTTCCGCCGCTGGCATCGTTTGAAATCGGGCGGCGGCAGCCTTTGGGTGCATAAGGCGACGCATCATTTTGATCTCGTGAATTGGTGGCTCGCGGCCGATCCGGTCGAGGTGACGGCGTACGGCGATCTCAATGTTTATGGCAAAGCCGGAACATTTCGCCATACAAATTGTCGCACTTGCCCGCACAAAGCTAAGTGCCCCTTCTTTTGGGATCTGACAAAAAACGATCGTTTAATGAAGCTTTACGCCGAATGCGAAGACGTTGACGGCTATATGCGCGATGGCTGCGTCTTTAAGGAAGACATCGATATTTACGACACCATGTCCGCTGGTGTTAAGTATTCGAATGGCGTCACGATGAGTTACTCGCTCAACGCGTCTATGCCGATCGAGGGTTATCGGATCGCATTCAACGGCACGAAAGGCCGGCTGGAGGTTCGTGATTACGAACGTCAGTCCTGGCAAGAGCCTCAGCAGTCAGAGATCTATCTCATCAAGAGCTTTCCACGCAGCCGCGAACGTATCGATATGCCAAACATAAGTGGCGGACACGGGGGCGGTGACGATACCATGCGGGACGTGATCTTTAAGAATGCGCAGGTACCAGACTATCTGAAATTGCCCGGTTCGCGGGCCGGTGCGATGTCATGTCTGACGGGTATCGCTGCCCGAACCAGCATTGAGCAGAAGCGTCCGGTTAAGATCGGTGAATTGGTAAAGATATGAGATCGATCCTGGTGATAACGAGGGCGATACTTCTCACGATCTTTCTGTGTATTTCTGCGTCCGCCCAGTTAACCGTTTTTTTGGCCGGGGACTCGACTCTGGCAATAAAAACACCTGATCGGCGGCCTGAAACCGGTTGGGGCGAGATGCTTCAGCAATTTTTCGATCCGGCCAAGGTAAAGATCGAAAACAGAGCACAGAACGGCCGAAGTACTCGAACATTTATCGAACAGGGCCACTGGCAGAAGATAGTTGATGCCTTAAAAAAAGGTGACTACGTCTTTGTCCAATTCGGCCACAACGACAGTGCCAGGGACAGGCCCGACAGGTACACGCCACCCGATGATTTTAAGAAAAATCTGATCCGCTTTATTGCGGACGTAAAAGCCAAAAAGGCTAATACTGTACTGATGACACCGGTGATGCGACGGCGGTTTGATAAGGATGGCAAGTTTGTCGATGTTCATGGCGAATATCCCGATATTTTTCGCACCGTCGCGAAAGAGCAAAAAATTCCGCTCATCGATATGCACCGTAAAAGCGAGGCTCTGATAGTAAAATACGGTGTTGAGGGATCGAAAGCCTTGTTCCTCCAATTAAAGCCCGGCGAACACCCGAATTTTCCAAACGGCGTCGATGACAACACGCATTTTCGCCCGGCAGGAGCCGAGGAAATGGCAAAGCTCGCGGTCGAAGGTATTCGAGAAAATAAATTGAAACTGGCGAAAATGCTGAAGAAATGAGTTTTATGAGGATCACGGGTCTTTTGGCTTTAACAACGCTTTTGATGCTAACGTTTGGGTTTTCCGTAACGGCTCAAATCGCGGTTTACATTGCCGGAGACTCAACCGCGGCGAACAAAAATGTCGATCGGCGGCCCGAAACGGGTTGGGGCGAGATGCTGCAGCAGCATTTTGATCCCGCTAAGGTAAAGATCGACAATCGCGCTCTGAACGGCCGCAGTACAAAGTCCTTCGTTGATGAGGGCCATTGGCAAAAGATAATTGACGCACTTAAGAAAGGCGATTACGTGTTCGTTGAGTTTGGACACAACGACGAAAAAAAGGACAAGCCGGCAGTTTACGCTTCGCCTGACGATTACAAAGCAAATCTGTCCAGGTTCATTCGTGAGGTTCGCGCCAAAGGTGCGACACCGGTTTTGTTGACGCCCGTTTCGCGTCGCAAGTTTGAAAAAGACGTGCTCGTAAAAACGCATGGCGAATATCCTGATGCCGTAAAATTTGTCGGCAAAGCTGAGAATGTTGCCGTGATCGATATGGAGAGCAAAAGTGCCGCAGTTTTGACGCGATACGGGAAAGATGGTTCGACAAAGCTGTTCCTTCAACTCAAACCGGGCGAGCACATAAATTATCCGAAAGGCGTCGAGGACAATACACATTTCAGTCCTTTGGGAGCCGAAGAAATGGCAAAGCTTGCGGTGGAAGGCATCCGTGAGAATAAGATCAAGTTAGCCAGGTATTTGAAGAAATAATGAGACTTAGGCGTTTACAGATCGTTTTGTTGCTGGCCGTTTTTGCGGTGGGCTTGTCGGCGCAGACGAATGAGTTTCACGATAGATTATTGCCTGCACCTCTCAACGGCGGATTCAGGATGGATGGTTATTGGGTTTGGTGCGGGTCGGTCATTAAGGGCGACGACGGCAAATATCACATGTTTGCGTCCCGCTGGCCAAAACCGCCGGGCTTTGGCCCGTATTGGCTGACAAATTCCGAGATCGTCCATGCCATTTCCGACAGACCCGCCGGCCCGTACAAATTCAACGACGTTGCCCTGCCGCCGCGTGGTTCGCAGTATTGGGACGGCCAGATGACGCATAATCCGGCGATTCGTAAATACAAAGACACGTATTTGCTTTATTACACTGGCACTACATACAAAGCAGAGAGGCCGAGTGCGACAAATCGTATCTCGGAGACTCATCCGACAAAGCTGGAAGCTCATCAGGGCGAACGCATAGGCCTCGCGACATCAAAATCGCCGTACGGCCCGTGGAAGCGTCTCGATAAGCCGATCCTGGATGTGCGGCCGAATTCGTGGGAGCAGTATCTGACGAGCAATGCAGCTCCGCTCGTTATGAAGGATGGCCGCGTTATGCTCTATTACAAGGGCGTCGAGCGGCTGACCGTTCACGCGATCGGGCTGGCTATTGCTGACCGGTTTGACGGAGAATATAAACGTGTTTCAGATCAGCCGTTGAACATGGGCATCGGCGCCGAAGATCCATTCATCTGGATGGAGAAGGGCAAGTACAAAGCTCTGATGCTCGATCATGAACGCAAATATTCGCCCGACAAAGAGATTTTTTACGCGACGTCCGATGACGGGTTAAAATGGAGAGTTCCTCAGCCCGGTATTGCTGTGTCGAGAAACATCCTTTGGGCGGACGGCAAAACAACGAAAGTCGGAAAAACGGAGAGGCCGCATGTTCTGATTGAGAACGGTAAACCGACGTATGTTTTCTTTGCCGTCAGCGGAACGGTAAACGGTGAAGGCGCGGCCTGGAATCAATCGATCCCGCTTAGAAAATAGAATTTATGAAAAGCACGATCATTCTTGTATTTCTCTTTTTGCTAACCGCTGGAGTGTCGGCTCAGAAGCCGGTTTCCGAGCAGCTTGCCGACACGGCGATGAACCGCTTGTGGGTTGACGCGCGAAATCAGCCGGGCATACCGCCGCGATGGACCTACGAGCAGGGCGTAGTTCACAAGGCTATACAGGCGATGTGGTACTCGACGGGTGACGCCAAGTATTTTTCGCACATCCAGAAAGGAATGGACTACTGGATCGACGAGCAGGGAAATCATAAGGATTACAAGGTTGACGAGTACAATATCGACCACATCACGCCGACGACCTCGATGCTGATGCTCTATCGTGCGACGGGTAACGAGAAGTACCGCAAAATGGTCGAGCTTGCCCGCACTCAGCTCAGGACACATCCGCGAACGAACGAGGGTGGATTTTGGCACAAAAAGATCTATCCGTATCAGATGTGGCTCGACGGGCTCTATATGGGCGAACCGTTTTATGCGGAATATTCGATGTTCTTTGGCGAGGACAATTGGAACGACATCGCTAATCAGTTCGTATGGATGGAAAAGCACTCGCGTGACCCGAAAACCGGATTGCTTTATCACGGCTGGGACGAGTCGAAGCAGCAAAAATGGGCAAACAAAACAACCGGACAATCGCCCCATTTCTGGGGACGTGCGATGGGTTGGTACGCGATGGGGCTGATCGATGTGCTCGAATATTTCCCCCAAAATAATCCTCGCAGATCCGAGCTGATCGCGATCCTTAACCGCGAGGCGGCGGCGATCGAAAAAGTTCAGGACAAAAAGAGTGGCGTTTGGTGGGACATCCTCGATCTAGGCGGTAAAGAGAAGAATTATCTCGAATCATCGGGCTCCGCGATGTTCGTCTACGCACTCGCACGCGGCGTTCGCGAAGGATATTTGCCTGAAAAATACATGAAGGTCGCGACGACCGGCTGGGCTGGAATCAAAAAAGAATTCATCAAGGTCAATGCCCAGGGCCAGACCGACTGGGAAGGAACAGTTTCCGTTTCCGGCCTCGGCGGCAATCCTTATCGCGACGGCAGCTACGAGTATTACATGACCGAAAAGCTTCGCACGAATGACGCCAAAGGCCTCGGCCCCGCGATCCGTGCGGCTCTGGAAATCGAAGCGCATGAAAAAGGCTGGGCGGCAAAAGGCAAGACCGTTCTGCTCGATGACTATTTTAACCACGAGATCCGAAAGGGCAAACTTGGCAGCGATGAACTCTTTCACTATAAATACAATGAGCTGCTCGATTCGGGATTCTCGATCTTTATGAACACGTTCCGCACGTCGGGCGGTAAGGTCGGACAACTTTCTACGGCCCCGACAGAGGCAAATCTCGCGGGCGCGAGCGTTTACATCATTGTCGACCCTGACACGGACAGGGAGACGGCAAATCCGCAATTTGTGGGACCGAATAACGTTAAAGCGATCGCCGATTGGGTTAAGAAAGGCGGTGTGCTCGCGCTGTTTGGCAACGATGGACAGAATGCTGAACTGGATAAGTTTAATACGCTGTCGGAAACTTTCGGGATCAAATTTAACAAGGATCGTAAGTTCGAAGTCCTGAATAACGATTACAAAATGGGACGCGTTATGATTCCTGCCGGTAATCCGATCTTCCCGAACACAAAGGAGATCTACATTAAAGAGGTTTCAACACTGTCGCTTTCCAAGGACGCGAAATCGGTTCTTACCGTTAACGGCGATGTGATCATCGCGATGGCGAAATACGGGAAAGGCTCGGTTTTTGTCATCGGCGATCCGTGGCTTTATAACGAATATACCGATGGGCGTCGTTTGCCCTACGAATACGAGAATTTCAAGGCCGCTCAGGATCTGAGCAGTTGGTTGATCGCTCAGTCGAAAGGAAAATAAGTAATTTATGAAAAAGCAGATCATTTTTTCGCTTCTTGCGATTTTAGTTGCCGCCGGTGCAGCTGCGGCTCAGCGTCAGCCTTCGACGGCGATAAAGCCGTACGTCGTTAGATCCAAGCAATCGGTCGCCGATCTCGAGAAGAAACTGGCGGGCGACAAGACGGATCCCGATCCGAAACTTCCGACGCTTTCAAAGGTCGAGGATGTCATCGGCGGTGCGGGAATGGAGACGCGCGTCGCGATCCAGCACGACCATAGACGCAGCGGTGACATGGTCGAGCTGCATGATAAGTCGGATGACGTTTACTACGTTCTCAAAGGCCAGGCGACGCTTGAGCTGGGCGGGACGCTCGTCGATCCGAAGGAAGCGACACCGGGCGAATGGCGCGCGAAAACCGTTACTGGAGCCCAGTCGGTAGTTATAAAGGAAGGCGATCTGATCATGGTCCCACGCGGAACACCGCATCGGCGTTCGGTCACTGGAAAGGGTTTTTCGATGATCCTCATCAAGATCTTTGAAGATCCGCTGCCGAAGTAGATCTTCGACAAATACGGCTGTTTACAGTAAACTCAAGTGTAAATTCGCCAGCAGTTTAACAGCAATGCCAAAGAAAACACCGGCAGTTTTTCAGAATCTCAATTCGGAAAAGAACGGCACAACAGCCGAAGAGGTTGTTGTGCGCCTGCGTGACATGATCCACAACGGCGAGCTATCGCCGGGTGATCGTCTGCCGCCGGAGCGCGATCTGGCAAAGCTGCTTGGTGTCAGCCGTCCGACCCTGCGGGCAGGCATTCGTTCGCTGGCGACGGTCGGAATTCTGCAGTCGCGGCAAGGTGCCGGAACTTTCGTTGCCGAACGCCACGAATCGCCGACGCTCGACAGCAGTGCGCTCAGAATGCTTTCCGCCTTGCACGGGTTCACATCTGATGAGATGTTCGAGGCGAGGCTTGCGCTTGAGATGAGCATTGCGGGTATGGCGGCACAGCGGGCGACAAGCGAGCAGATGACGCTCATGGCGGAAGAGATAACAGGTATGTACGCATCGTTGGACGATCCGGAACAATATCTAGTCCATGACATGAAATTTCACCAGACGGTAGCCGCAGCGTCGAATAACCGCATCCTGACCTCGCTGATGAATATGGTCGCGACCATCCTTTTCGACAGCCGCTCAAAGACCGTCAAACGGGCACGCGATCTTAAGGAATCGGCCGAACAACACCACAACATTTATCGGGCGATGCGCGAACGCGACCCTGAGGCCGCGAGCCGGGCAATGCACGATCACCTGATCAAAACCCAAAAGGCCCAGCGTCTCGAGGAAGAGCAGGCCGTCGCCGAATCCAACGGCCAGAAGTCCTAAAGGAAAGCTAATATTATGCATTCTCTGTCGAAATCGCTGCTGATCTCGTTCGTTCTGCTGTCTTCAATTGCGGTTTTCTCGCAGGTCTCAAAGGTGTGGGTTGCCGACAATGGCGACGGAACATACAAGAATCCGGTCATCAACGCCGATTATTCCGATCCCGATGCGATTCGCGTTGGCGACGACTATTACATGACCTCGTCGAGCTTTAACAGCGTGCCTGGTTTGCCCATATTGCATTCCAAAGACCTCGTTAACTGGCGGCTCATCAACCATGTTTTCCGCGAGCAGCCGCCAACTGACGTTTTCAAAAAGCCGCAGCACGGCGGCGGCGTCTGGGCTCCGGCGATCAGGTTTCATGCGGGTGAATTCTATATATTCTATCCCGATCCGGATTACGGCATTTACATGACCAAGGCCAAAGATCCGGCCGGCGAATGGTCAAAACCGCTCCTGATAGCCGAGGGAAAAGGCTGGATCGACCCGTGTCCGCTGTGGGACGACGACGGCAAGGCGTATCTCGTACACGCCTTTGCCGGCAGCCGGGCCGGAATTAAGAGCTTGATCGTAGTCAAAAAAATGAACCCGGACGGGACGAAGCTGCTCGACGACGGCGTGATGGTTTTTGACGGCCACGACGCCGACCCAACAGTCGAGGGGCCGAAGTTCATGAAGCGGGACGGCTATTACTACATCCTCGCCCCCGCGGGCGGCGTGGCGACCGGTTGGCAGCTTGTCCTGCGTTCAAAGAACATCTACGGGCCGTATGAGCGAAAGGTCGTGCTCGCCCAGGGGAAATCGACCGTCAACGGGCCGCATCAGGGAGCTTTGGTCGATACACCATCGGGTGAATGGTGGTTTTTGCATTTTCAGGACAAAGGGCCGTACGGCCGCGTCGTGCATTTGCAGCCGGCGGTTTGGAAAAATGGATTTCCCGTGATCGGCTCCGACGCGGACGGCGACGGGACTGGCGAGCCGGTAATGCAGTACAAAAAGCCGAATGTCGGCAAAACATATCCGATCCAAGCGCCGCCTGACACGGACGAATTTAACGCTCCCGAGCTCGGTCGCCAATGGCAATGGCATGCAAATCCCGAGGCCCGATGGGCGTTTCCGTTCCCGGACAAAGGCGTGCTGAGAATGTTCTCGGTCCAGCAACCCGACGGCTATAAAAATCTGTGGGATCTGCCAAATCTGCTGCTGCAGAAAACTCCGGCAGACGAGTTTACCGCAACTGCAAAGGTTTCGCTCACACCGCGTTTCGAAGGCGAGCGTTTCGGGCTCGTCGTAATGGGAATCGACTATTCATTGATCGGCATCACAAATCGGGCCGGAAAGATATACATCTCGCAATCGACATCGAAAGATGCGGATAAAGGCACGCCCGAGACTGAAAGTTCGCCGCAAGTTTTATCGTCAAAGGATTTTTACCTTCGTGTTTCTGTGAAAATGGGGGCGATGTGCATGTTCAGCTATAGTATCGACGGCAAAGCGTTTACGAATATCGGCGAACCTTTCAAAGCTCGCGAAGGCCGTTGGATCGGGGCGAAAGTGGGATTTTTCTTCAACCGGCCAGGCAAATTTAACGACGGCGGATCGGCGGATATCGATTGGTTCCGCGTTGAGAAATAGGTGGAGAACATGATAAGAACCGTTTTTGGCTCGATACTGGTTGTTATTTCCGTTGTTCTTTTTAGCAGCTCCGCATTCTCACAGAGTTTCCACGACGATTTTAACGGTTTGCCGCTCGACGCATCATGGATCACGTTTAAAGCTCCGGAAACTTCCCGCTTTTCGCTATCTCAAATTCCAGGAAAACTTCGATTGAAAGGCTCGACCGTTACGCTTGATGACGGCGAAGTCGGGCCTGTAATGCTCGCGAGGAGTGTGAAGCAGGCGGAGTTTGAAGCGACCGCGGAGCTGGAATTTTCGCCGGTCAAAGCTGGTGAAACGGCGGGAATGGATCTGAGGGTGAATGACCGTCGCCATTATGAATTCGGTATTCGTTCGAACGGAAAGTCGCGCGAGATATATCTGCGTTTCGCCATCGGCAGCGTCAAGACGATCGCGGCGGTTGAGTCGATCGGAAATGGCGCGGTGAAGCTGCGGATGCGCAGCTATCCAAGATACGTGCGGTTTTCGTATTCAGTTGGTGGAAACGACTTTACTGAGATCGGCGGTGTCGAGGCCCTACAGTCACCTGAGGTTTTTGTTGGCATTTTCGCGAGCGGAAATGGCCGGGAAAGCATGGCAAATGCTGACTTCGATTGGTTTGATCTTAATCTAACGCCGAAAGACCGTTACGCCGACCTGGTGATTAACGATCCGAATTTGCCGAAGGGTTACACGATATTCTCAGTCGGTGCGGCGGAGAAAGGGATCATCGAGAAATATCCTTTTATCACTCGTCCGAGTTCGGCCGTTCCTGCCAGCGTAGAGTTTCAAAAAGGCCTCGTTTACGCAAAGTATATTGATCGCGAGATGCACATCGATCTGTTCAAACCCAAAGGAACTGGCAAGTATCCGGCGGTGATCATCGTCCATGGCGGCGCATGGATAACCGGCCACTACACGATGGAAAACCCGCTCGCGATCGCACTGGCAAATCGTGAATATGTTGCCGTGACTGTCGAACATCGCCTTTCGAACGAAAAGAAATACCCCGCACAGATCCATGATCTCAAGTCCGCCGTCCGATGGCTGCGGGCGAATGCCGCAAAATTTAACATCGATCCGAACAGGATCGGAGCCGTGGGAGGTTCATCCGGCGGACATTTGGTGGCTTTGCTGGGTTCAACTAACGGAATTCCGAGTTTTGAAGGTGATGGAGAAAATGCAAAGTTCTCGAGTCGCGTTCAGTCGGTGGTGGATATCGATGGAACCGCGACTTTCATCGATCCCGGAAATGTTGCCAAAGAGATCAAAGGCCCGTACGACACGAACACGCGTTTGACCGGCTACACCTATGCTGAAAACCCGGCGATCTGGAAGGAAGCCTCGCCGATCACGCACGTCAATAAGATGAGTGCTTCGACGCTGTTTTTGAACAGCAGTTCGTTCCGTCCTTTCCAACAGCGGGAAGAAATGAGTGCGAAATTGAAAGCGTTGGGGATTGAGTCGGAGATCGTCGTTGTGCCCGACACGCCGCATCCGTTTTGGCTTTTCAGGCCGTGGTTCGATGTGACAGTCGAGAATATCGATTCGTTCTTTCGCAAAACAATGAACCGGCACTAGAGCGGTTACGGATTGCGTGAACGGGTCTGAACGGTCTAAATAGGTGGCGTGTCAAGACTCAGATCGTCGGTTTCGAGTCCGCGTAGCGGACGGCAGCATAAAGCCCAGGGCGTGAGCCCTGGGAAAGAGCCGTCTCATCGATCGAGCCCGCGAATGCGGGCGACAGGGCTTCATAAACACGCACCTGTCGCTGTCTACGACAGCTTAGAAAATCATATCTTGCCATTCCCAGGGCTCGCGCCCTGGGCTTTATGCTGTTGCCATCTTCGATGGCTCGATAAGGAGATCAACAACTCTCAAAAGTGCGTTGCACCATACAATCAATCCGAAACCGGCACTAGACTAGCTGCCGGTTCGCCGTTGCTTCGTTTTAGTGCGACCTACTCGTAATTGATGTTCGCCGGCTCAAGCCGCGGGGCGAGCAGGTGAATTACAAGCAACGCTACGAGATACGCCGAGGCCGCGATGATGAAGATGATCAGATAGCTGCCGGTTTTATCGAGGATCAATCCAACCAGCGGCGAGATTATCATGCCGCCGACCGCTCCCATCATGCCGCCGATACCGACGACCGAGCCGACGGCCTGCTTCGGAAACATATCCGACGAGATCGTGAAGATATTCGCCGACCAGCCCTGGTGAGCCGCCGCCGCGATGCCGATCAGGATGACCGCAACCCAGAGATTTGTCGTGATGGCGGCAAAGACGATAGGCACGACCGCGAGCGCACAGATGAGCATTGCCGTCTTACGCGAACGGTTGATCGTCCAGCCCATCTTGATCATCTTCGACGAGATATAACCACCACCGACGCTGCCGACATCCGCGATGATGTAGATGACCGCGAGCGGAATGCCGAAGTTTTTGAGATCGAGGCCGTATTGCTTATTGAGAAAATCAGGCAGCCAGAAAAGATAGATCCACCAGATCGGATCGGTCAGCATTTTGCCGATGCCGAACGCCCACGTTTGACGATGTGGGAACAGCCGGCGCCACGGAACGCTCGCCGACGGTTCGATCGGGTCGCTTTGGATATAGGCAAGCTCGGCTTTTGAAAGGCTTGGGTGTTCTTCAGGACGTTTGTATATAAACAGCCAAAATGCGAGCCAGATAAACCCGATGATGCCGGTAAAGATGAAGGCTTCGTACCAGCCCCACGCGAGTACGATCATCGGCACGAGCAGTGGAGTTGCCAGAGCTCCGATATTGGTTCCGGCATTGAAAATACCGGTTGCGAGAGCACGCTCTTTCTTGGGGAACCATTCAGCAACGGTTTTGATCGATGCCGGGAAGTTTCCTGCCTCACCGAGGCCGAGCAGGAAGCGGACAGTCATAAATCCGACCACCGAAACCGACAATGTGAAAGTCCACGGAGCGGCTCCGAAAACCGAACTGATGGAGTTAAATGCCGCAACTACCGCTGCGACGATCGGAGCTACGATCGGCGATGAAATGCCGCCGATGGGAACCGCCCAGGCATGGGCAAGTGCGGCAACGCTCCAGACAACGATGGCGATCGCAAAACCTTTTTTCGTGCCGATCTTGTCCATCAGCTTGCCAACGAAAAGCAAACCTATGGCGTACGCGGTTTGGAACGAAAAGACGATCCAGCTATAGTCCAGTTCCGTCCAGTGGAATTCCGTTGACAGCAGTGGTTTCAGGATGCCGATGACCTGGCGGTCAACATAGTTGACCGTCGCGGCAAAGAAAAGCAGCGTACATATTGCCCAGCGAAAATTGCCTACCTTGCTCGCTGGGGCTTCGGCTGCTTCAACTTCTTCAATGCGTTCGTTTACATCACTCATGCGTCGTTCGGCTCCTATAAAGACAAAATTCCGGGAGAGAAATATTCGCGTCCATTTATCGATGTGCCGATCTGTGGATAGCCATCCGTGGCCGTAATGACCTCAATCCCGTTTTCGGTCGTGATAAACGTTTCTTCGACCTTGCTGCCGGTGATCGTCGGATTCCATGCAAAGGCCTGATTCAAATTTACGGTCTCGCTGCATTGCGGATGGGCAACCCATTCACGCGTTTTATATCCGGTCGGACCGCCCTGATGATGGAGATCGATCTCACCGGGAAAACCCTGGTCAGCATAGGCCGCATCAGCAACTGCGTAGATCTCGGCGCCGCTTGCACCCGGACGCGTCGCGTCAGCCATTGAGGCATTGACGAAAGCCGTGGCTTCGGTTCTTCGCTGCAACTCGTCCGGCACGTCGCCTACGCAAACGATCCGGCTGAGACTAACGATCAGGCCAAAACGTTTGGCACACGTTACCATCAAAAGCGTTTTTTTCCAACTATTTGCAGTCGGAACCGGATGGCGAAATCGAGCGATCCGATCATCAGCCGCTACTAGCGTAACAACCGATGCAATGTTATGACGCGCATGAGCGCTTCGTAGCTTAGCGGCGATCGATAGCTCGGTGTCGCCCGGAGCGATCTCATCGATCACGCTACTCATGATCGCACCGGCATCGCGGCCGAGCTCCCGATAACGAGTTAATTCGTCACTCGTAAGACGGTAACGGCAGGCAGCAATTTCATTTTCAATCGGCGTTGCTCCGGCAAAAAGCGGAATATCTGTGGCGATCTCGCCTTGGACCAACTCTTTAGCCTTCCTCAGTGCGATATCGCCAACCGCTTTCTCTTTCTGCCAGCTAAAATCGACCGGTTCAAAATCGTCTGCCGAAACTTCCTCCGCCAGCATTCGCGGCATCTCGATGTTGTTACACACAACGTAACGTTTACCCGATCGCGTCACCAAAAGGGTCGCGGCCCCGTTTTCACGGCTCAGGTCGATACCGTTCGTCGATCCGCCGGTCAGCCACGCAAAATTGTGCTGGGCGTTGAGCAGAACAGCGCTGAGATCCTCCCGGCCGAGTATTTCGGCGATGCGTTCGGTTTTCTCTTCGAGTTCAGATCTCACGTTTTACTTTTACCGCAGAGTCGCCGAGAAAAGGAAGGGAAAGAACTATTCTTAAATACTCTTCCCTGCGTCTCGGCGGTTAAAATCTACTGATTCACACCGCTCGCCAAAAATCCGCCGTCGACGACCAGCACTTCGCCGGTGACGAAACTCGCGGCATCGGATGCGAGAAAGACAGCGGCTCCGGCGAGTTCTTCGACATTTCCGAAACGTCCCATCGGTGTTCGCGTCAGGAATTCACGGCCGCGGTCGCTTTCGTCGAGGAGCTTTTGATTCAAAGCAGTGCGGAACACGCCGGGAGCGATAGCATTGACGTTCACGCCTTTTTTCGCCCATTCGATGGCGAGGGATTTTGTCAGTGACGCAACGGCGGCTTTACTTGCCGAATAGGCGGCAACCTCAAAGAGCGAAACAAAAGTCGAAAGCGACGCGATGTTGATTATTCGTCCATAACCTTTCTCGATCATGTGGCGGCCGAAAACCTGGCATGAACGCAGCGTACCGGTCAGATTTGTTTCGAGGATGCCGTTCCACGTCTCTTCGTCGAGGTCGAGCGTCGGCTCGCGTTTTGTTCGTCCGGCTGAATTGACCAGGATATCAACCTTGCCAAATGTGCTGATACATTCGCTCAGGAGGCTTTCCATCGATTCTTTGTCGGAAACGTCGGACGTGATCCGAAGGGTTTTGCGGCCCATCGCTTCGATCTCGCCGGCGGCGGTATCGACCTGATCCTGGCGTCGCGAAGTGCAGATGACATCCGCACCTGCTTCGGCCAATCCGTGGGCGATCGCCCGGCCGATGCCCGACGTTCCGCCGATAACGACGGCTACCCGGCCGTCCAGACTTAATTTGCTATAACTCATAAATGCGAAAATTTTTAGAAATTGGGCAAATCGCTTTATTACAAAGGTATTACCACTTAGCCAATTTAAGGCTCTCGTTCTCGTCGGCGTCTTATTTTGTCAAACGGGGTAAAACACTTGATATTGCCTATACTTATGTGCACATAATGCGACTTTTTGTTAAGCTTCATTACAGTTTATTAGATAATACTTGATTTTAATTGGTTTAACCAATTAAAATATAATATTATAGATACCCAAGTGCAAACATCGACCAAAAAAATAGTAGAACGCCGGGTCGCCGGACACAACATTTGGCTTAGTTTTCCTGACTCGGCCAGGAATGTAAAAGCCTCGGAATTACCATTTGCTTATAAGGTGCTCGACAGCGAAAAAGCAGTTGGCCAGGCGATGTTTGACGAGCTTCTTGCTTACGCTGACGCCAAGGACGGTGACATCTCGATCGTACTGCTCGGCGGTCGAGGCGCTCAAGCGATGTACGCGATAATCAATCGCCTGGCTGAGACCGGCGAGATCGATGGATTGCTCGCCCGGCTTCACGTTTTTACACAGGACGCTCTGGCTCCGATGCGGATGAATAACGGGTTGAGCTTTGTCCGCGATTTCGAAAGGCTGCTCGGGCCAAACTTTTTCGCGAAGATCAAAAGCTTTACCGCAATGCTGACCGAAACCGACGATCTGGAAGCCGCACTTTCGGGCTATCTCGAAAAACTCGAATCGCTCGGCGGAATAGACATTTTCTTTATGGGCTTTGGGCCTGAAGATGAGGCAGCATCGCATCTTTGCTACATTAAGCCTGGCTGCGGAGCCCGGTTCAGCGATTTTGTCGGGATCATTCCGATCTCACCGACGATCCTTGAGCACCATATTTCTAAGTTTAAGGTCGGCGGCAGCGTTATCTCTGAGGCTGACGAGACGGAGTGCCGAAATGCCGCATACATCCTGACGCTCGGGCCGGCAGCGATCCTCGAAGCGAAATTGATCGTCCAGTCTGTCGTCGACGCCGCGACCGCTCCCGGCAAAAAACCCAGCTTTAAGCGGATGATCGAAACCGACCTGTCGGACGACACCGAAAAGCTGCAAAAACAGTGCGACGAAAATCCGGGACTACTGATCCGTTTGCACCCGAACGTCAGATCATATGTTTTGCCCGACCTGTTAGCCTGATATTTTATGTTGGATACCTACGCAGAACGAGCCACCGCGATCAGCGAATACGCGATCATTGTCAACCCTGACGACAACGTTGCCGTGGTCAAAAACGAGACAAGCGACGGACAAATGCTGATGCTCCCGGCGGGTGATGTTGTTACCGTCCTGAAAGCCGTACCGCCGGGTCATCGATTTGCGACCCGCGAGATACCGGCGGGCGATTTTGTCCATCAGTACGGGCAGCCGATCGGGACTTCACTCGGGATCGAGAAAGGCGAGTGGATAACGCACGAGAATATGTCGGACGACGTCCCCGTCGTTCGAGATCTGCCTGACGATCTTCATACACCGGCTCCTGATTATTTTGCAGCGGAAGATGTCGAGACCTTCATGGGTTTTCGGCGGGCGGACGGTCGTGTCGGTACACGTAATTTTCTCCTGATCGTTCCCACATCAATGTGTGCGAGCCATGAGGCGACCCAGATATCGATGATGGCTGAGTTTATCCACTACAGCCGCGAAAAATATCCAAATGTCGACGGCGTGGTGGCCATTCCTCACAACAAAGGCTGCGGCTGTCAGGATGGATCGAATCTCGACCTGATGATGCGCACGCTGTCGAATTACGCTGACCATCCAAACGTCGGCGGCGTTATTTTGATAGATCTCGGCTGCGAAAAAACCAACCTAACCTACGTCGAAAAGTATCTGACCAATCGTGAAAAGCCGATTCAAAAGCCCGTCTTTAAGATAGGAATACAGGATGTCGGTGGCACGCAATCGGCGATCGAGCTAGGCTTGAAAACGGTCGCGGAAATGCTCCCCGAGGTTAACTGCTTTACCCGTGAAGAGTTTCCGGTAAGCGAACTCGTGCTAGGAGTTAAATGCGGCAGTTCGGACGGATTCTCCGGAATCTCGGCAAATCCGGCCCTTGGCTATACTTCGGATCTACTTGTACGCAGCGGCGGCACGGTGCTTTTGACCGAAGTGCCTGAGTTTTGTGGTGCTGAGCATATTTTAGCAAACAGGGCTAAAGATTCCGCGACCGGGAAAAAGATCTATGCCCTTGTCGATTGGTATAAGGAATACGCCTCGAAATTCGGCGGCGTGCTCGGACAGAATCCGAGTACAGGCAACAAAGCCGGCGGACTGCTGAACATCACCATCAAATCGCTCGGAGCTATCGTCAAAGCAGGAACGACGCGTGTCGAAGATTGTATCGACTATGCTGAGACTCCGAAGGTTCGCGGCCTTAATCTAATGCAAGGGCCGGGCTATGATCAGGAGTCAACTCCGGGACTGGTCGCGTCCGGCGCGACGGTTGTCGTATTTACCACGGGAAATGGGACGACGATCGGCAATGCGATCACGCCTATTATAAAACTGGCGTCGAACAATCGGGTTTTCGCAAAAATGTCGCAGGATCTGGACATTTCCGCCGGTGACGTAATTGATGGGACCGAAAGCATTGTCGAGGCCGGTACGCGACTATTCGAACATGTGCGGCGTACCGCGAGCGGTGAGATCCAGGCGAAAGCTGAAATCTTGAAACACCGTGAATTTCAGTTCTGGGCAGAACAGACCGTTTCGTTATAGAATATTATAATAACGAAAAATGAATAACGGTCAGTTATATCAATCTGAGCTGCTGGGAGCGTCAAAAACGCCTTCGAACACCTCGCGAAAGGGCAATCAGCTCCTCCGTCTGATTAGAGCGGCGCAGCCGATCACGCGTACTGAGATAGCCGAGCGGCTCTCGATCGACAAAAGCACCGTTACAGAAAATGTAAAGCCGCTGATCGTGCAAGGGATAATCCGCGAGGAATCGCTCGCGGCTGAAGGTTTGAAACGACGTTCGCGCGTTCTTTCGTTTGCGGATGATGATACCTATTTCATCGGGGTAAATCTGGGCGTTCGACGCTCGCAGGTGGGTTTCACGACGCTTCGCGGCGAGATCACCGACGAGACCGATTTTGAAACGCCCAAAACCGCGAGCTACGCGTTGAGGCTCGCTCGCGAACAGGTGGATATACTTGTTCGCAAACATGCGGAAAGGCGTCTCGGCGTGATCGGCGTCAGCGTGCCCGGAATGGCCGATCCGCAAAGGGAAAAGCTTCTCTTTGCCCCGAATCTTGAATGGCGGGATATTGACGTTGCCCGCGCTCTCCGGGTCCACGAGAATACCCGTGTTGTCGTGGAAAATGATTCGACGGCCGCCGCGATGTATGAGGCACGGCTCAAGATCCGAAACTCAGACGACGGCTTGATGTCTAACTTCATACTCGTCCGATCAGGCACAGGTATTGGCGTCGGCCTCGTGATCGGAAGCGAGGTTTATCGTGGTACTGGGGCCGGCCGTGGTATCGCCGGTGAATTTGGCCACATGACGATCGTTGCCAACGGCAAGCCCTGCGTTTGCGGCAATCGCGGATGTTGGGAGAAATACGCATCCGCCGCTGCGGCGTCTTCGCTTTATCTTGGAGATCGTCCGCCGTCTGCCGGTGAAACAGTGCCAAGATTCGTTGAGATCGTCAGCAAGGCCGAAGTCGGCGATGTTCGTTCGAAAAAGACGCTTGAAAAGATCGGCGATTACCTCGGCATCGGCATCGCCAATGTGATCATGGGGATCGGCATCCCGCGAGTTATCATTAGCGGACGCCTCGTTTATGGTTGGAAGTTTATTGAGGAACCGCTGAATGCTGCGATCCGGCGCAGCATTATCGGCAAGATCGATGGCTGGTCGGTCGAGGCCGGCGAACCGGTCGGCTCGGCCATTGGCGGGGCTCTGGAAGTGGCGGTTGAGGAGTATTTAAGCACTCTCTAGGCTCGTTGTTTTCCGTGTGATCCGTGGTCGTTCTTTTCGGAATTTGCCACAAAAGCGCACGGAAAAATACGGAATGAGAGCCGAAGGAAGTTTATTGGAGAATTATCAATATGCAAGCACAAATTCAATTAGAAAACATCGATCCCGCAACGTGCGTGGTCAAGGGAACGGACAAGATAAAAGGACGGACGAATTCGGTTTCGCCTGGAGCCACGGCCTCGCGGAATTTATTTTACGGCCGCGTAATTCTTGATGCGGGAGACACTCCGATCGCATTCGAAAACGGCACCCACGAGACCGGGCTTGTTTGTTTGAATGGCGCCGGAAGCGTCACCACGCACGGGCAGACGTTTGCAATGAATCGTTACGATGCACTGTACGTTCCGCGTGATTCGCAGATCACGGTTGCGAGCGAAGGGGCTTTTGACCTCGCGGAAATTTCGGCCCCGGTTGAGAATCAGTATCCCCTGCAATTTATCGCGTTTCAGGAGATCCGAAAGGATTCAGCACTGCACTTTACGGCTGGAAAGCCGCCGTCTGAGCGCGATCTGAATATTCTGTTTGGGAAAAACATCGAAGCCGGACGTATAATGGCTGGCGTAACATTTTCGTCCGACGGAAACTGGACCTCGTGGCCGCCGCATGAGCACGCGAATCTTCTCGAAGAGGCGTATTTGTACATCGACATGCCGGCACCGCAATTTGGTATCCAGATGGTTTATACCGATGGCGAAACGCCCGAGCTTGTACAAGTCGTCCGCGAAGGCGATGTTGTCCTGATGCCCAGAGGCTTTCACCCAAATGTCGCGGCACCGGGCGGCCAGATAAACTTTCTCTGGATGATGGCCGCGAATCGCGAAGGTGTCGATCGCCAATTCGGCGTTGTAAACGTCCAGCCTGAGTATGCAACCGGGTCTACTGGATTGGAGTCTTCGCAGAAATAGGTCAGTACCGCCTGCGGTAGCGGGCGGGGCTATTGGTGTTCATTCAAATTCCCCACCTGCTACCGCAGGTGTACCGAGAAATATGATCCTCGATAAATTCAAACTCGATGGCAAGATAGCCCTCGTTACCGGTGCCTCTGTCGGCCTCGGCCAGGGAATGGCTCTGGCCCTTGCGGAAGCTGGGGCTGATGTTGCGTGCCATTGCCTCGCAGACGGGCAGGCGGACGAAACGGTTGCGGCGATCCAAAGGATGGGACGCCGGGCGGTCTCGATCGTGGGCGATATGTCTGACAAGGAGACGCCGAAACGCGTGGTCGCCGATGTTATTGCCGCTTTTGGCCGCATCGACATTCTGATCAATAACGCCGGGATGATCCGCCGGACTCCGGCGGTGGATTTTAGCGAAGAAGATTGGTCGACGGTTATCGAGGTCAACCTGTCGAGCGTTTTCCGCACGTCGCAGGCCGCCGGCCGGCACATGATCGAGCAGGGCGGTGGAAAGATAGTTAATATTGCATCGCTCCTTTCGTTTCAGGGCGGAATTACAGTTCCGGCCTATACGGCTTCGAAATCGGGCGTTGCCGGCGTCACAAAAGCCCTCGCGAACGAATGGGCAAAGCATAACGTAAATGTTAACGCGATCGCCCCGGGCTACATGGCGACCGACAACACGACCGCTCTACGAGCAGACGAAAATCGCAATCGCCAGATCCTCGAACGCATCCCGGCCGGACGCTGGGGTACGCCGGACGATCTCGCGGGAACCGCAGTTTTCCTCTCATCGGCCGCGAGCGACTATCTGCAAGGACATATAGTTGTGGTCGATGGCGGATGGATGGCCCGGTAAAATGCGCGGGTGCGAAAAGTTTTTAAAAATTGTGGAAAAGGAGCAAAAAAATTGCTCTAATTATTGAAAATAAAGATACTTATTTGTCCCACGAGTCGCGTGGGACGAACGTGGGACAAGTTTGTCCCCTATAAGATATAAAGCATTGTATTAGCAGGAGTTACAGCGATTTTTGGACTATGGACATTAAACCAAAAAGTGAGTGCAAATGGGATATTGTTTCCCTCGGCGAGGTCATGCTGCGGCTCGATCCGGGCGACAAGCGTATACATACGACGAGGTCGTTTGAGGTGTGGGAAGGCGGCGGTGAATATAACGTGGCTCGCGGATTGAAGCGTTGCTTTGGCCTCGATGCGGCAGTTGTGACGGCGCTTGCCGATAATCCGATAGGACGTTTGGTGCAGGACCTGATGTATCAGGGCGGCGTCGATCAATCACACGTCAAGTGGGTCAAATACGACGGTGTCGGTCGAACTGTGCGTAACGGTATGAACTTTACCGAGCGCGGCTTTGGCGTCCGAGCGGCTCTTGGCTGTTCGGATCGCGGCAATACTGCTGTTTCTCAGCTTAAGAAAGGCGATATCGATTGGGAAAAGATTTTTGGCGAGGAAGGTGCGCGCTGGCTTCATACCGGCGGTATTTTTTGTGCCCTCTCTGAAACCACGCCGGAAGTTGCCAAAGAAGCGATGGCGTGTGCTAAGAAATACGGCACGATCATTTCGTACGATCTCAACTACCGCGACTCGCTCTGGAAAGCCATCGGCGGCCAGGCGAAGGCACAGGAAGTTAACCGCGATCTTGCGCAGTACGTGGACGTGATGATCGGCAACGAAGAAGATTTTACCGCATGTTTAGGCTACGAAGTTGAAGGCCAGGATGAGCATCATTCGAAGCTCGACATCGTCAATTTCGAAAAGATGATCCGCAAAGCGGTTGCTGACTATCCAAATTTTGCGGTTGCTGCGACAACGCTGCGTAACGCGAAAACTGCATCGGTTAACGACTGGGGAGCGGTGTGTTTTACAGATAATCAGCTGTTCCAGGCCAGCATGCGACCTGACCTAGACATTTTCGACCGCGTCGGCGGTGGCGATTCATTTGCGTCTGGCCTGATCTACGGATTCCTGACCGGCGAATCACCGGAATGGGCAGTAAATTGTGGTGCTGCACATGGAGCACTGGCGATGACAACGCCGGGCGACACTACAACGGTCGGCCTCGCGGATGTTTTAAGAGTAATGAAAGGCGGCGGCGCCCGCGTAGCTCGTTAAGCTCTTGCGGCTGTGCCGCCCTATTTGCGGAAAAGCTATGCTTTTCCGGCAGGTTCAAACCAATTTTCGCGGCTACGCCGCCGTGTTCGATGGTCATCTAGATAATAATCCATGCGAAAGGCGGCGGCACAGCCGCATATTGTTAGGTGAGTACGACGGAAAAGCACAGCTTTTCCGCAAATAGACGAGCAAAGCCCGAAGAAAAATATATGACTAAAGCAGAAATTGTAAAACAGATCGAAGATGTCGGCCTCGTTCCCGTTGTTCGGGCTTCGTCGGCGGATGAGGCGATGCAGGTGATCGAGGCGATCAAAGCTGGCGGCGTGAACGTGCTTGAAATCACGATGACGGTGCCGGGTGCGGTGCATGTGATCGAAAAGGTTGCCGACAAATACGGCAGCGAAGTTCTGGTCGGTGCGGGAACCGTACTTGATCCGGAAACGGCTCGGGCTTGCTTGCTCGCCGGAGCGCAGTTCATCGTCAGCCCGGCCCTCAATCTCGATACGATCGCTCTGTGCCATCGATACAGCGCCCCGATCTGTCCCGGCGTTTTAACGCCGACTGAAGTGATCACGGCGTGGAGCGCAGGCGTTGACTTCGTAAAGGTTTTCCCTTGCGGTTCGGTCGGTGGCGCAAGCTACGTCAAGAATCTAAAAGGCCCGTTCCCGCAGGTCAAGATCATCCCGACCGGCGGCGTTTCGCTAAAAACGGCGGCTGATTTCATCAAAGCGGGAGCATCGGCACTCGGCGTCGGAACCGACCTCGTCGACGTAAAAGCCATCCGCGAAGGCAACGCCCACATCGTCACCGAAAGGGCCCGGCAGTTCATCGAGATCGTCCGCGAAGCCCGCGCTTCATAGCTCGCGAAGTTCCAGCATTCGCTCGACGTACTTTGCGATGACATCGGCCTCGATGTTGACGTCGTCATTTGGTTTTAAAGTCGAAAGGTTGGTCATTTCCCAGGTTTTTGGGATGACGGCGATGTCGAAATAGGTTTCGTCGAGGGCAGCGATCGTTAGGGAGATGCCCTCGACTGTAACGGAACCTTTGTGGACGAAGTAGCGGGCAAGTTCCGGGGCAAAGCTGATCCGGACGGTCCAAAAATCACCGTCAGATTCGGCTGAAAGAAATTTGCCGCGTCCATCGACGTGGCCCTGAACGATGTGGCCGCCGAGACGCGTAGTTGGTGTGACGGCGCGTTCGAGATTTACTCGAGAACCGGTTGCGAGGCGTCCGAGCGTGGTGCGGTCGAGGGTTTCGGGCGACATATCGGCGGCGAAAGATGTCGGCGACGAATCTAATGCGGTCAAACAAACGCCGTTGACCGAGATCGAGTCGCCGTTCGCGAGATCGGATGTGACCAGGCTGGCTGCAACGACGATCCGCACACCGCCAGCGTGCTGCGACAGGTTTTCGATCGTTCCGAGTTCTTCTATCAGGCCGGTAAACATCGGGTTAGTTTTCCTCGTTGAGTTTCAATACGGGTAGCTCAGCGGGAATTGCCAGTGAGAGCTTTCGGATGTCGATCGAGATCGGTTGGCCGTCCTCGATGTCGTTGTAGATATTTGCAAACTTGTAGCCGACGCGGACTTCGTGCGGCTTATATGAAGAGCGCGTATGCACAATGGCCGCGAACGTTTCGTCGGTAGCATTGATCAGGACGAGCAACTCGGCATCGGTTCGCTCTACTTCTTCACGCGTAATGCCGTATAGAGGAGAATCTTTGGTTATCGGGTGAACGATCGTCCACGCGAGCGGCAGAAAGGCAACGTTGTCACGTTCGAGTTTTAGAGCGTCAAAACGGCGGACCATGCGGCCGTTTTCTTCAACAAAACGAGCGTAAAGCAGGTTGGCTTTTACGTCGATAAGTTGATTATTTCTGCCATTCACGAGCCGTACCATGAGTCCCGTTATGCCGCGATACGGCGCGACGATAGCGATCTCGCTAAATCTAATCTTTGCCGTCGGACGGGCAAATCTCGCAAAGACGAGACCCGTAATCAGGGCGTTAGCGAGCAGGCTGTAATACGATTCGATGGTGACGATCAGATTCGAAACGATTCCTGACGGATGGATCGTGCCGTAACCGATCGTCGCAAAGGTTTGTACGCTAAAGAAAAATCCTCGAACGAACAGATTTTCCGTCGGCGTGGATGAAACATCGACGAGGCTATCCGGGCCGAGAATCGAATAAAAAGCACCGAAAACAACGTTGCTTACGAAATACAGCACAAGGATAATCAGGAGAAACGTCCTCCATTTCATCGCGAGCAGGGTGTGATACAGATTTAACGAAGAAAGCGCGGACAAACCCGTACGTCTCACATTAAAGGTGCCGTCGTGATTTAGCAGCCGCTGACTGCTGCTGGTTACGACAGAGCCAAATCCGAGATCGCGTTTTTCCGCGTCGGAGAGTTCAGTCGTTTCGCTCAGGTTGTCTACAATGTTTTCAGCCACGTTAAGGTCAGATTATAGCGGCGGCGGTTTGGAATTGTAAAAAACCGACTGGTTTTAGGCACGAATTGGTGCTGAAATAGAGTTTATGGAAAACAGTAAGGAAGCCGAAAATCAGCCGCCAAAACTTCGGCTTGACTCGCACGGGAAGCCTGATATCGGATCACTCGCTGATGTTCTGGAGTGGTTTCTCAATTATGACGAGCGGACCGCGCGGATCCGTCATCTGAACACGGAACAGCTATTTCAGTGGAAACAGCAGGATGACAAGGTAAACGGAGTCGCGATCTATCCTTTTGAAAATGCCGAGGCGAGATTCGCTATCGGAGCATTGCAGGCTGTCGCGGAAAATCCAACCGAAGAGGCTCTGCAATCGTGGATCACGAGTTTGCTCGGGGCAATTCAGGATTCGCACAAGACGAAAACCGAGATCACCGAATCATACGGTCTCGACGCCGACCTTGATTCTTTTGCAGTCAAAAAGTCGGAAATGCTGACCACCAATGCCGAGAAACGCATCTATCTGACAAGTTGCTGGATCGAAGCACTGTGCACTGCTGAAGTTAGGTTTTTAGGTTGGGTCTATCAGGAATTGTACGGTCGTCCGTTCGCTGCGTGATCCTGTACTATTTGAAAGTCTGACACTGTTTCATATCGCCCGACTGCATGCCTTTCGCAAAATACTGCATTCGCTGTTGAGCTGAACCATGGGTAAACGAATCGGGAACGACGTAGCCTTGCGTACGTTTCTGGATCATGTCGTCGCCTACGGCTGCCGCAGCTCGAACGGCTTCCTCGGCGTCACCCGTTTCCACACGGCCTTGTTTTGCGGCGAAGTTCGCCCAGACGCCTGCGTAGCAATCGGCTTGGAGTTCGAGCGCGACGGAAAGGCGGTTATTCTCGCCGGCCCGCTGGACCTTGTCCATAACGCCTGTTAGATTCTGGATGTGGTGGCCGAATTCGTGGGCAATAACATATGCCTGAGCGAAATCACCCGGAGCCTTGAACTCGCGCCGGAGTTCGTCAAAGAAAGAAAAGTCGAGATAAAGCTTCTGATCTCCAGGACAATAAAATGGCCCGGTCGCCGCGCTGGCATAGCCGCACGCGGATGAGATCTGTCCACTGAAGAGAACGAGCTTGGGGTCTTGGTACCGAACGCGGCCTTGCGAAGGAAGGATCTGACGCCATGCGTCCTCAAGATTGCCCATGATCGCCCGGGCAAACTGTTCGTTCTCGTCCTTCGAAACAGCTTTGTTGGCAGTGGTTCCTGGAGCGGGAACCTGATCCTGGGCCGGACCGGTTTGGAGCAACTGGCTTGGGTCACCGCCACAGAGATAGATCGCGATCGCGAGTACGACAATCCCGAGGCCGCCTCCACCTATTGCCACACCACGCCCTCCCATTCCACGGCGATCCTCAACGTTATCGCTTTGCCTCTGATCTCTCCAACGCATAAAAATTGACCTCTCAAAACCTTAGCTTTGTAAAAATGTGTCCCGATTCTAGCATTTTTAAGCCCGGGCGACTAAGTGGAAAAATTGTGTTTTTAAGAGCCATCACCACTCTTTATAGAGTCTAGAGAAGCTATCAAAAAATAACCTGTTAAATTTACCGCAAAATCTTGACAGCGGTAGACTTACAGGACTATGATTCCTACACGATTTTAGTTTTAGTCTCTCATAAGCGTGTTTCCGTTTTCAAAAAGGAGGAAATGATGATCAAGCTTGACATTGTTAATCTCGTAGCCGACCGAACGGGTGTCCCAAAGCAGAAAGCAGAACAGGTGGTTGATTCCCTCTTTGATGCGATGAAGGAAGCTCTGGCTCAGGGAAAGCGTATCGAGTTGCGTGGATTTGGAGTTTTTGTGGTCAAGGCACGAAAACGGGGTGTTGGACGAAATCCCAGAACGGGACAGGAAGTTCCGATTCCGGCCGGCAAGACCATCCGATTTAAGCCGGGCAAAGAGCTTTCGGCAAAGGCAGTCGATTAGTCACGCCGATTTTAGTATTATTTGGTTAGGTTTCCGATCGTAGATATGCGAAGCCGCGCGAACAAGCGTCGGCCCCAGCTCGTCTACGATCTTTTTAATTGACCAGATGACCGAGCCAGATCAGATCGAACAGCAATTCTTCTACGAGCGGCCCTCAATGCGTCCAACGGCGCGGACATGGATAAAGCACATCCTGCTTTTGGCTGTAACGCTGTGCACGGTCACGATCGCCGGTTCAATCTTCCCGTTTGGGCCGTACGAGACGCTACCCGAAGCCGATCCCCAAAATCTTCAGGAAGTTTTCCAGTTATTGTTCTCGTTGCCTACCAAATACGCATTTTTGATTGGCGATGCAGTAAGAACGTTGTTCACGGTTCCGGGCCATTTATCCTACGGTCTTAGCTTCTCGCTTTCGCTTCTCTTTATCCTGATCTGCCACGAAATGGGACACTACGTCGCGTGTCGCATATATCGGGTTGACGCGACGCTGCCATTTTTTATCCCGACGCCGCCAATGATCGGCCCGGCTGGAACGTTTGGTGCATTTATTAAGATACTTTCCCCAATGCCGTCGCGGCGGGCGGTCTTTGATATCGGGGTTGCCGGGCCAATCGCCGGGTTTTTGGCATTACTGCCAATTGCTATCGTTGCGATCGCCCGCATGGAACCGGCAACGGCAGAGCAACTTGCACATCCGACCGGGCTCGTGTTCTCAGATCCATTATTAATGAGAATGATCGGAGTGGCCTTTGGGGTTGACCCGGCAGTTAGCGTTGGCAATCCTTTCTATTTCGCCGCCTGGGTTGGCCTGTTGGTGACTGCACTGAATCTTATCCCATCCGGCCAACTCGACGGCGGACATGCGATCTATGCCGTTTTTGGAGAGAAGGTTCATTACTGGACGGGACGCATTGCCTTTCCGGTGATGGCAACGCTTTCGGTTTTTGGAATGTACATTTACGGCAGCCCGAGCGGTTTTCTGATCGCTATCATCCTCGCCGTAATGATGCGAATCAAACATCCACGGCCATTCGACCAAACCCCGCTTGACGCGAAACGGAAGGTAATCGCGGTTTTGACATTTATTATTTTTGTTCTGTGCTTTGTTCCTTTCCCGATTCAGATAAATTGATCTCCGGAAAAGTGACGCCCCGGTAAATTGTGACGAGAGGAAGCGAGCAGCCAACCGATCGCAGATCCACCGTTTCTGACAGGTCGTTATACTCGTAGTTTGCCCAAAATCCGTCTCCATGTTTTACGAATTGCGTTAAGTGTGGACGCCGCTGAGCAATAAGTAGGTATTCAGAAAAACTCGGGATCGATTTGTAATAAGTGAATTTATCGCCCCGGTCGAAGGCCTCGGAGGAGTCGGAAAGCACTTCGATTATTAATTGGGGATTCACAAGCATTTCGATCCCACTGACTTCTTCGAAAATCGGTGTCGAACACAGACCACTAAGGTCGGGATATCTATACGGCGAGTATGAAGGCACTTTTATCCGCATATCAGAAGGGAATATCTCGCAACCCTTCTCGCGGAGCAAAAGGTCGAGTTCGGTATTTAGATTGCGAACGATTCGATTATGGGGAGCCCTCGCACCGCTCATTGACCAAACATTTCCATCCCAGAACTCAAACTTTTCGTTTGTACTTTTTTCTAACTCAAAATACTCTTCGAGCGAATAGATTTTTTTTTCTTTTAGAGCAGTCATACCAAATTTCAGCTCGGTGGAAATGTTCTCACGTAATAATATCTCACCTTTTCGATGGGCAAAGCCAGTATTAAATTGATGACGGCAGCAGGCCTTTGATCTCTTTCACCATCTTCTCAACATCTTCCTGCCCGTCGAGGGCGATCATGAAGAAATCGTAGCTTGTCTTAAAACAGACCATGCCGTTGCCGAAAAACCAGACGCCTTCGAGCAGCGGGTTGCCGCCGATGATATTGCCGAGCGGGAAGCCGGTGACGGCGGCGGGATTGAGAATATTGCTCATCATCACCGCCCCCGAGGCAAACGAGAATGCACCCAGCAGCGGTGCTCCGATGCGTTTGGCAATATCGCGCTCAAACGCAATGCGTTCGGCATCAGCGTCAGAGAGTTGGCCTTTGGCGATCATATCTTCGCGACGAGCGAGATAGCCCTCAAATTCCTGGGCGATCTTCTTGACGGAATAGGTCGGTATAGCAGAATTCAAAAGCCAATGTGAGCTAATTCCGGTAAACACAATTCCGAGCCCGGCACCGATTGCCATCGAAACGCCTGTCGTTGCAGCTCTCAACGGATCCGCCTGAACCCAGTCAGACGCCTTCTTCGCGGATCTGAGTGCGGAATCGAGCGTAGACGAAAGGCCGGCGCCAAATCCGACGACCTTGGACACGCGCTTTGCGTTAGTACCGACCGAATCGACCGCATCTTCAAAAAGATCGCCAGCTTTTCCCGCAGCATCGACAACTACCCCGCCCGCCTTCGTTCCGGCATCGGCGGCAACATCACGCAGCGGTTCGCTGACATTCCATGCAGTTTTTGCGGTATCGGTTGCGGTACCGACGACGTCTTCGGCAACCTTCACAGCCCTTCTTCCGACATCCGTTTTTTCGGCTTCGGTTTTTAGACGTTCTGCGCCGGTGCGCGCGGTTTCAACGACGACACGAGCGCCGCCTTCGATCTTGTCCTTCAAGCCAAGTTGAGCATCGATTTCGTCAAACTTATCAGTCGCCTTTTTTTGCCAGCGTTCGAATCTCTCTTTGTAATCGCTCATAATCTTTTCCTTTGATGCAAAATTCCTCTATCAATTACGTTCAAAAAAACACGATTGTTCGCCCAAATGTCAGAGACGTTCGGCACTCTGAACTGACTTTTGGTATCCTAACCTTTTCTTATGCCTATCGTGAAGTGCCCGCATTGCGGACGGGAAACAGAATTTAGTGGAAACGAGTTTCGGCCCTTTTGTTCGGAGCGATGCAAATTGCTTGATTTCGGTGCCTGGGCCGACGAAGAGTTTGCAATAGCGAGCGAAACCGAAACGCTATCGGATGAAGATATCGACGCCATTGAGAAAGCGTCGGAAGGTCGAACTATATGACAATTTTTCTCGACGTAGCACCACTTGCAGGCGGAATCGGCGTTGCTGCCGCAGTGGTTTTTTTCCTCGTGCTCCTCGCCGCCGCTTTTATCGCATTCAAGATGCTGAAAAAGATGATGAAAATGGCGTTTCGAATGATCATCGTTGCGGTAATTCTGGCGATCGCGATCGCCGGCAGTATCGCTCTCTGGGCCTTTAGCGGCAGCGGCAGTTCCGATCGTCCTAAAGTCTCACGGCCCCGATAAGATCTCTCATTTATGGCAGAACCGCCGACATCTAACGGGCGATGGCAGCGATACCGGGGCTTGCCGCGAAATGTTCTTGCCCTCAGCGCGGTCAGCCTATTAAACGACACCTCCAGCGAAATAATTTATCCTTTGCTTCCGGCTTTTTTGGCCCTCAGCCTTGGGGCTTCACCTTTTGCCATCGGGCTCATCGAGGGATTTGCGGAATCGATCGCGAGCCTTTTAAAGCTTGTGTCCGGCTACCTGAGCGATCGCTTCGGATCGCGAAAACTGCCGGTTTTTCTCGGATATTCTCTGGCGGCGATTATGCGGCCGTTTTTGGCCTTTGTCACCTCGTGGCCGCAGGTTTTGGTGGTTCGCATGGCCGACCGCGTGGGCAAGGGCATTCGCGGGGCACCGCGCGATGCGTTGATCGCGGAAAGCGTCCCCAAGAGTCAACGCGGATTTGCCTTTGGCTTCAACCGGGCTGCGGATCATTTGGGAGCTGTTTTTGGGCCAGTTGCCGCATTTTTGCTGCTGCTGATCTTCGCGGTTGATACCCGCAATCCGACGATCGGTGAATATCAGCAAGTTTTTCTTTTCGCATCAGTACCGGTCGTGCTCGGTTTGCTGATAATCGCCTTTGTTGTCCGCGATCAACCGCACCCCGCCGCTCCGGTAGCGGTACGTCCAAATCTTTCTCTCAAAGGATTTGATCCCAATTTCAAGCGTTATCTTGTTGTTCTTGCCGTATTTACTTTATCGAATTCAACCGACGCCTTTCTCTTGCTTCGGGCGTCGGACGCCGGGATCTCTCCGGTCGTACTTCCGTTGTTGTGGATGACGCTGCATTTCAGCAAGGTTATAAGCTCGCTGATCGGCGGCGACCTGTCGGATCGGCTGGGCCGTAAGACGTTGATAATATCCGGCTGGATAATATACGCCCTTGTGTATGTCGGCTTTGCCTTCGTGAGTTCTGTGTGGCAATGCTGGCTGCTGTTCATTATATATGGAATGTATTTTGGCCTGACCGAAGGTGTCGAAAAGGCCTTCGTCGCCGATATGGTCCCCGAAGAAAAACGCGGCACCGCCTACGGACTTTACAACCTGGCATTCGGCATCACCGTTTTCCCCGCATCCCTGATCTTCGGGCTCATCTGGAGCCAATACGGAGCCCACACAGCGTTTCTGACAAGTGCCTGCGTATCGATCCTCGCCATATTCCTCCTGACCTCGATCAAGTCCGAGAGAGACCCGGCACTAACCCATTAGTAATCTCAAGTTAAGGCAAAAAACCTTCACCGCCTCAAAAATCCGGGGTGGGATTTTTGTGTTTTTTCTTGTGTTTGAGTTTTTAAATGTGGCACGTGCCACACTTTTGAAAAAACGGCCTGTTTTTCACATTTTTTGGCAAAAACGGGCCCTTTGGTCGAAGGAATTTGATCCTCAACTGAGCAAATAAACGTAGATTGGTCAAAGGAAATTCCGAGTTTGGTCAAAGGTCGGTTTTGACCAAAAAAACTCTACCAATTTACGTCAAAAAACCGGGTTGTAGCGATAAACGTTTTAAGTCCGTCAAACTCGATCACGGATCAGACCGATGACCAATCGCGGATGTCGCACGTCTTTCGGGGAACTCGCTAACTTTCCTATTGACTTCGTAAGAATTTGCTCTATAATTCACCCAAACACGATAACACTAGGCAATACATCGTTTACAACGCCGCCAACCCTTCCACGCGATCCGCTTCGCTCGGCGGTTAATGTCGAAAAAATGCCGGAAGAATATTGGGAAATAGAAAAGATCTATATTAAACCGCGAGCGTTCAGCACGTTTCGCTGTCGCGCGGAAGTCGATGAAATCACTTTTAGCCGTCACTACTCTGTGACCGCAATACCAGTCCGTTACCGTTAAGTGGGAGTCAAAAACCGTCATGAAAAACACCGTTGGATCGATATTTGGTTGGAGTCGTCGGAATTATGTATTGCTCAGCCTGGTGCTGGCTTTGGCTGGCTTTGGCTCAATAGCCTTTAGGGCAACCGCTCAGTCGGGTAATGATCCGACCACGGAGAGTAGAAGCTCTCAGCCCGCTGGCGACGCTCCGGTGCAGAAGCAAGAATCTGCTGATGTCGTGTCCCCGTTCTTGGCGCCTAATACGGCTGGCTTCACCGAAGGTTTCGAGAATGTAGCCTATCCGCCAGCGGGTTGGTTTGCTCTGAACGAAAGCACAGCGATTGGTACTAACACGCAATGTTGGAACCGTTTCACGACTACCCCTTGGGCACCACGGACCGGCGTCGGACACACCGGAGCGAATTTCAACTGCACCACAGGGAATAATACCATCAGCGGCTGGTTGATCACCCCGCTCATAGACTTCAACAATGGTGACACGATCACATTTTGGACTCGGAAAGCGTCCACCGACACCTTCCCCGATCGATTAGAACTCCGCGTGTGTTTAACTGGTGCAAATTGCGGCACTACAAACGCCGATTTTACAAGCTCGACCGATGTTGAGGACTATACGACGGTGCTGGTCTCGGTCAACCCGACGCTTGTAACTGGTGTTTATCCGACTACTTTCACACAGTTTACGGGTACGATCTCCGGTCTACCCGGGACCACGCAAGGACGAGCCGCCTTCAGGTATTTTGTCACAAACGGAGGGCCTTCGGGGTCAAATTCGGACATTATCAGCATCGATGATGTTGTCTACACTCCGGCAGCGCCTCCGACTATCAATGTTAATACCGTCGATCAGGAAGTAAATAACGATGGCGACTGCTCGCTACAGGAGGCGATCACGGCCGCGAATACGAATGCGATTGTCGATGCTTGTACCGCGGGCGTCGGTTCCGATACGATCGTGCTTCCGCCGGGTACGTATCAGATGACCGGTCTTTCCGGCGATCCGGCGAGTGTGCCGCAGGCGGCAAATCCAGCGATCACGTCGCCGATTACCATACAGGGTAATGGGGCAATTATCGACGGCGGTGCCGGACTCAGGGCGTTTACGGTCATGGGCGCAGGATCGCTGACGCTTCAGAATCTAATTATCCGTGACTTTGCGGTTACCGGCGGCAATGGGGCCAACGGCGGCGGCGGTGGACTCGGAGCAGGCGGTGCAGTTTACGTTAATAGCGGCGGTACGCTAACCGCCGATACCTGTACTTTTGAAAACAACTCGGCCACGGGCGGTAATGGTTCCACCAAGTCAGGTAACACCGGCGGCGGCGGCGGCGGTATCGGCGGCTCGGGCGGCGGAATTTTCGGGGCCGGTAACGCCGGTGGTGGTGGTGGCGGTTCGTTTGGAAATGGCGGACAAGGCTCAAACGGCGGCGGCGGCGGCGGCGGAACCTTCCAGAACGGAGTTGACGACGGCGGAGCGGGCGGCCTCAACTGTGGTGGTGCAGGAGGGACGTTTAGCGCGACTCCAAACGGCGGACCGGGCACATGCTCGGGCGGCGGCGGCGGCGGCGGCGGCCGTGGCACGACCGTCGTCGGCGGTATTGGCG
>JBEBJB010000068.1:0-10527 GCA_040080065.1 Pyrinomonadaceae bacterium | reverse complement strand
GCGATTCGGGAACGGCGATAATACCGGTTAACTTGTACCATATCAGTAGTTTAGCACCTGTCAATTGATGCTTAACTACTCTAGACCCTTGTTAATTGTTGCTTTGGTTTTCGTTTGGCAAAACGGCAGTAGTGATAGCTGGTTATCCCAGTTGGGCAAAGTAGACCTAGTGCGTAGCCTAATGACGTTGTTCGTAGTCGTAATTACCGTAGTGATTGCGGGAGCAACGGTTTATTTTGCGCTGTTTGGGCCGGATAAGAGCGGTACGGCCACGTGGCTGGATCGTTTTTCCAAGAGCAAAGAGGTGTTGACGATCTTTCTTGGACTGCTCGGTACTGTTATGGGATTCTATTATGCTGAAAATCGGGTTTCCACTGAGAATGTTAAGGATATCGCCGCGTCGGTTAAGAACCCCGGGGCTAATCCAACAAATCCATTAGAGTCTAAGGCATTCGAATCTCTACTCAAGCAAGATCTTGACGCGGCTATAAAGGCTTTCGATGATGCCTATAAGGCTACCCCGCCATCGTCCAACATAGCGAATATCACCACAATTAAAAAATATCTAACCGATAATAAGTCGGGCTTTGAATCAGGCGACAAGAAAGCTGCGTGGAAAAGTCTTTATTGTCTTATTTCGAACGGGAAAATGGCGGTGGGTATGAGTAAGGAAATAATCGATCAGTTCGATAGCGGCTGCAACCAAATACCTCCGGCTAATACTAATACTACTTTCAATGAAATGGCGTCACCTACCGCAACCATGACAACGGCGAATAAAAGCGGAAATACGATCACGAACACCAACCGTTAATCCAGCAAAGAGCCCACCTACGGGCCGCGCGGCTTATCGCCCCTCGGTTGAAGTATGACGAAGGAGGAAACAATGGAAAGTCCAGTTACAGCATATGAAGAAAACGGATACAAATTTGTGGAAACATCCCCGGCGTGGAAGGAGCTTTGCACGGTATTGCCTTGCTTTGAACAGGTTGCATGGCCCGACTATTCAACCGCGATTGTCGAAGATGTAATCGATGGCAAACCAATCGTGATCCAGTTGTGGAAGGGCTGGTGCCAGCAGTTCCTCGGACGGGATGACTTTCCCGGCGGTATTGGCGGCGAGGTAGGGATTTACGAGCGGGTAACAGACCGCGGGTTCCCGACCGGGCGGCCTGACTTTCTTCCGGAGCCGATCTGGCAATTTCTCTTTGAGACAAGCAAGGAGGCGGACGGCAATTTTTGGTGGCCGGTCGCAGAGTTGAACGAAATTGAGTTCGACTTTATAAACCCAATCACGGATACCGTGATGTTCCATGCCGGTCCTGAAAGAACATATTGGCTCAATAAATGGATGGATACGGATAGTTATGACGAGTATCGACATACGCAGGGCAAACGGTGGTCATGGCTACCCGAATGGTTTCCCAAAAACTCACAAACACCTGTGTTTGCCGATGACTATATTCTTGAATACAAGATCAACGGAAAAACCTACCCCAGATGGTGAAGTACGGAGAGGATAGACACAAAAGCCTCTTACTAAAGATCGAGCCCGCGAGCAAATCTATATGAAAAAGCGAACGCAGAAGGAACTTGCACAATTACCGCCCGTCGGATGGTACGATCCGGTCCAGCTACGCCGGACCGCCGTCCAGGTTGCGATCTCAACCATTTTTGGACAGCATGCCGACCGGCGCGTTTTGGAAGCTTTGGCAGATAGCGGTGATCTCCAAAAACGTTACTACTATGAGATCCAGGGCCGGGAAACTCCGGATTTTTGGTTTGACTATATTTCTGATGTTGGTGATGGGTTTGATCCGACGTATACGATGGCTCTTCATCTTACCCGAGAGACGCTGAATCTTAGCGAGCGAACCGCCAAAGCGCCTCTGTATTCGACCGAACGAGGAGAATTTGTTGTTTTTGGCGGTGACGAGGTCTATCCGATTGCAAGCTTTCAGGATTATAAGGATCGTCTTACTGATCCCTATTCAGCCGCCTTTCCAAAGCCTGCTGACGCTAAAACTCAGCAGCCCAAACAGGAAGGGCCGTTTGCATTTGCCATACCGGGTAATCACGACTGGTATGACAGCCTTGTCGCATTTACCGATATCTTCTGTTCGCAGCGATCTTTCTGTGGATGGGATACGATTCAAAATCGTAGCTACTTTGCGATAAAGCTCCCGCGTGGCTGGTGGCTCTTCGGAACGGATATGCAGCTGGGCTCGTCCCTCGACAAGGCCCAGGTCGATTACTTCGACACGGTTATGAAGTCCGTAGCACCCGATGACCGGATCATTCTTTGCACTCCCGAACCATATTGGATCACCGAAAAGATGTACGAGAATGATCGTGCCTATATTAACCGGAATCTGGGGTTCTTTGAGGGCCACGTCCTGCGGCGGCAGATTGCCATAAATATCGCCGGCGATCGTCACTATTATCGCCACCACGAATTGATGCGAACGGGTGAAACCGATATCCCCGCAGATAGTAAGAGCAAGAAACATAAGATCGTTGCGGGCGGCGGCGGGGCGTTTCTTCATCCGACCCATAATGAGCATGTCGATGAAATTGGAAAGAGCGATATATATGCCATTAAGCAGAGTTTTCCAGATGAAAAAACATCCTGGTGGCTGTCATTTTGGATTTTGCTCTTCCCTGTCTGGAACTGGCAATTCGGTTTTGTCACCGGTACTCTCTACCTCCTTACTGCACAGGCATTCTTCGCCAGCATGGGGGCATTTAGCGGACCGTTTGGACGCGGATCCGTAACCGATGTGATCGTAACGTTTCTTAGTCAACCCTCAGCATTCTTTTGGGTGATTCTGATCATCCTCGCATTTGTTTTCTTTACCGATACCCATTCAAAGTGGTACAGGCGAATCGCGGGATCCGTTCATGCTCTTGTCCACCTGACGGCGGTCTTTTTTATCGGATGGATAACATCAACATTCGTCTTTGGTGGTCACGAATCAGATGCCCATTCCATCTGGCGGATCGCTCTCGCCGGAGTCGTAATCTTTTTAGGTGGAGGGGTAATTGGTTCGGCGATTATGGGGCTTTATCTTTTCGTTTCCCTAAATATCTTTAGCACGCATCACAATGAAGCATTTTCGGCAATAAAGGTTGTCAATTACAAGAACTTTCTTCGTTTGAAGATCTCAGAGAAAGGTGATCTTACCATTTACCCTATCGGGGTTGAAAAGATAACAAAGAAATGGAAACCATACGACAGATTGGCCCGGCCTCATATTTCACCGGCAAATCCAAATAATGATCAGTCACCGTTTCTGATTGAAAAGCCGATCGAATTTGCAAAGCCATACAACAAAACAACCGGCACCGTCAGTAATGACTCTTTGTTTGCCGTGGCAGCAAAAGAGCTATGAATAGTATTTGAAGATGATGCCTAACGCGAGTGCGTCTCGAAACTCGACATATAGTTTCTCCAAGATCTCCAGCCATTTTGCAGACTGGAGAGCAAAACGTTGATCGTAGTGAATGGCGTGGCAGGTTCGATCCTGCGCTTTACGAATAAGTATTACCGGAGGCAACAAATGAAAATAGGACCCAGATCACTGATTGTCGGCATAGGAAATCTTCTCGTTTTGGTTTCGATCATCTCTCTATTTTGTGTAATGGGCACTGCCCAGCGCACCCGCAGGACGAGGGCACGTGCGACCGGATCGGAGAAAGTCGAAATTAAATGTCCGGTTGACGCGATAAAGGCGAATGGGATCCTAGGATGCCCGGATACCGGCTGCGGAACAGTTGATCCGTTATTGAATAAACGGAAGAATGACGCTAATGGCTCAGTCGAGTCCGCAGAAGACAAGGATTTCAATTATTTGGCGGACCTTCCGAAAAAAGTGGAAGGTTACGATAAGATTGGCGACCCTCGCGACAAACTGAGCGAAAAAGGTGAAGGTAAAATGATCCGGGTTGTGGCTTACGCACTCGATGCCAGAAAAGGTTCCAAGGAATCCTGCAATTGCGGACTTAAGACGCCCAAGAACACTGACAATCATATAGTTTTGGTTGACGAAGAGACTTTGAAATTAAAAGCGAAAGCCACTCCTGCTCAACCGCCTTCCACTAAGAATCCAAAGGGGATAAAAGCCAGATCAGCCGAATACAACACCCTGAAGCGTAGGGAAAAAGAATCCGAAACCGCAGAATTCGCCCCACGAGTACGGGTAAAGCACCCCGGCTTGGTTGGGGCTGAGCTTAAGGCGTTGATTATGAAAGCTCCAAATCACGCTCTTCTAGTGCGTGTGACGGGTCTCCATCTCTACGATTCTGAGCATGCGCTCGGAGGCAAACAGCTTCTGAGACATAACGACTGGGAGATTCATCCGGTCTTCAAAATGGAGTATTGCCCCAAAGAAAAGCAGTGCGGCAAAAACAGCTCCGACGGATGGGTAAGCATGGATAGACATTGACATGGCGTAAAACGGGATATTTGCGCGGTTGAAAAACCCGGATGATACCGAAGAATAACATCGGCGATTGATTTTGGTATTTCAAACAAATTTATGAGGACTTGGAAATAGATATGAGAATTCCCGATCCGGTATTTAGGCGTCTTCGAGGTTATAGTTTTGACCCAAGTCTATCGACCCAATTAGATACGGCTTTGGTAAACGAAGCGGTTTTTAAGATCGATTGGGAAGGGAGTCTAAAACCCGGACCTATCGGCGAGTATCTCGAAGTTGTTGATTACGACCCGGCAAGTAAATGTTTTTATGAGCCACTCGATTTAAACGATAAGCATATCCTCGCTCAAGATGGCCTGTCGCCGTCCGAAGGCAATCCGCAATTTCACCAGCAGATGACCTATGCGGTCGCAATGACGACGATCAAGAATTTTGAAAAAGCACTCGGGCGTAAAGCTTTGTGGTCTCCTCATAGGATGCCAGCAGGGCCAGGAGCATCCGGGAATATTGAAGGACCCGACAATTACGTTCAAAGATTAAGGATCTATCCGCACGCGCTGCGACAGGCTAACGCCTATTACAGTCCGGCAAAAAAAGCTTTGCTTTTCGGCTATTTTCCAGCCGTGAGCAATGCTCCTGGTGAGTTCCTGCCAAATGGCTTGGTTTTCACATGCCTGTCGCATGACATTATTGCTCACGAGACGACCCATGCCTTGCTTGACGGTATGCACCGACGTTTTATAGAGGCGAGCCATCGCGATACGCTTGCATTCCACGAGGCCTTTGCCGATATTGTCGCCCTCTTCCAACACTTTTCGTTTCCCGAGGTACTCAAACATCAGATCGCCAAAACACGCGGGAGACTTGAATCTCAGAATTTGCTCGGGGAGCTTGCCCAGCAGTTCGGTAAAGCCATCGGGCAGTATGGCGCTTTAAGAGATGCAATTGGTGAATTCGATGAGAAAAAGGGGGAATTTGGTGAGAAAAGGAAAGAGTGGAGGCCGAAAAACCCGAACCCGGACGAATATCAAACAATCGAAGAACCACACAAGCGTGGGGCGCTTCTCGTCGCTGCCGTTTTCGACACGTTTTTGGCTATCTACAAAAGGCGAGTTGCCGATCTGCTAAGAATTTCGACAGGTGGAACCGGTGTTCTTCCAGAGGGTGAACTTCATCCCGATCTGGTTAACCGCCTCGCTAACGAAGCCGCCAAATGTTCAAAACATATTCTTAATATGTGTATACGGGCCCTCGACTATTGCCCGCCGGTCGATATCTCATTTGGCGACTATCTTCGCGCAATAGTTACGGCCGATATAGATCTGGTGCCGAATGACGAGATGGGCTATCGTATCGCACTGATTGACGCGTTCAAACGACGTGGAATTTACCCGCGCGATATCCGAACACTCTCGCCCGAAAGTCTGAGCTGGGAACGATTTGAAAGGGATGATACAGAACAACTGGAAGTATTCAAGAAGATCGCCGAGATCCTTAGGAAATTTGTCCATCGCCTTGATTATCTTGACGGCGATCCTTTAATTTTGGGTGATTTTGATAGTTTCGGCAAACATTTCAAAAATTTGGAGGCTGGATCCTGGAAATCGAAAACTGACCGGGAAAGGATCTTTCTTCTGACTGAGGCGGGAAAAAGCGCTCTAAGCGAGTTGCTCGCCGACTACAAAACACTTGGTGACCCTGAGGACGTAATGCAATTCGAAGCAATAACCGGATTGCACCTGCTATATTCTCTTGAAACGCACGAACCGGTAAATGGGCTGGAATTTATAGAAAGCGGGGGCCCTCAAGGATTTTCCGGTAAATACGTGTTCGAGGTGCATTCGCTGCGTGGTGCGAGAAGGGTTGGCCCCGACGGCAATACCCTGAATCAGGTTGTAATTTCAATTACGCAGCACCGGATAATTCCGTACGACAAAACGCTGAAATGGGATCTGCTGACGGAAGAGCAAAAAAAGGAGGAGCCGAGTTTTAAGTTTCGCGGCGGCTGCACGTTGATCCTCGACCTCCAGGATTTGAGTCTACGCTATGCGATCGTCAAGAATATTGCCGACAAGGTATTGTTTGACAAAAACCTCTTTATTGAAAATGAGCGTCTGACTCGCCAGCGAAATTACCGTACCGGCGTCGATGGTACCGCAATGCGGGCAACTTATTTGGGAACATCGGACAACGTAAATAATGAGGAGCCGTTTGCTCTGCTTCATCGAAATTTTTGATCTACTTTGAACTGGGTTTAACAATCATGGAGAGTAACTATTGTGGCAAATAATATTTCAGTTCGCGTCAGGATGTACCGGCAGGGGCTCGGCGATTGCTTTCTCCTGACATTCATGAAGAAAGGCAAAAAGAAATTTAATATGATGATCGATTGCGGCCTTTTCCTGGGGACGCAGTTTAGCTCGGAGATAATGAAGGCCGTCGCTGACGATGTCAAAACGGAGACAAATTCGAGACTAAATGTGGTCGCCCTAACGCACGAGCACTACGATCATATTTCTGGCTTTAAGTTAGCGAAGGATATTTTTCAAGACCCGGCCTTCGTATTTGATGAGGTTTGGGTCGCCTGGACCGAGAACCAAGGAGATCCCAAATTTAAAGAGGTCAGGGAAAGATTTGAAAAGAAAAAACGTGGACTCAGGGCCGCTCTCAATGGAATGAGTGAATTGAATCCCCTGAGACAAACGATTAATTCGCTTGTCAACGAGTTTTTTGGGGAAGGAGAAGAAGATGCGGTCGCAGTTGCCGGGCTGACTGTCGCGGACGGCATTCCTCTTCCGATGACAAACGCCGATACATGGAAATATGTGTTGGAAAAAAGCGTCGCTCAGCCACCGAGATACTGCTCCCCCGCTCAATCCTTTGGCCTTGCCGGTGTAGACGAGGTAAAGATATACATTTTGGGACCGCCCGAGGATTTCGAACTGCTCGACGATGAAGAATCCCCTGAGGACGAAACCTACCGCAAGAACCTCAGAATGGCGATCACCGACAGTTTCCTTGCGGCTGCGACGGAGGTCGACAATGCGGATTTTGACACTAACACTTACTTGCCTTTTGATGACAAGTATCCATTTGCGTACGATTTGGTTAAGGCGGACGAATCCGCGAATTTTTTCAGGGACACGTATGGTTTCGACCAGGATGACCCTAATTCCTGGCGGCGTATTGACGACGAATGGCTCGGAATGGCGGGCGAGCTGGCGCTGAACATCGACGGTATCACGAACAATACTTGTCTGGCGATCGCAATTGAACTTGTCGACAGCAAAAAAGTTTTGATCTTTCCGGGCGATGCGCAGTTTGGTAATTGGATTTCTTGGCAGAAGCTGAAATGGGAAACAATCGATGCGAGCGGAAATAAAGTTGAAATAAATGTCAACGACCTTTTGAAACGAACGGTTTTTTATAAAGTGGGGCATCACGGAAGTCACAACGCCACGCTCAAAAAAAGCGGCCTTGAAAAAATGGAAAGTCCGGAATTGGTCGCCATGATCCCGACAAATCAGGCATTTGCCAAGACAAAAAATAAAGATAAGGGAGGTTGGAGAATGCCGGAAAAAGAGCTAATGGATACATTAGAACTGAAAGCCCAGGGCCGGGTCATCCTGGCGGATGAAGCCGGTGTGGCCGGAAACGAGAAGAACGATCTCCATGAAAGATGCAAAAAGCTCAAACTGTCCGGCGCAGAAACCCAAAACTTTCTTCGGGCTGTAACTTTTGGCGGTTCATTTGTTAGAAACCCTACAGTTTCTAGTCTTCCAGAACCTTTGTGGGTGGAATACACCATAGAAGGCTAATCAAAAGGCTGCTTACGGGGTCAACCCGTTTAGCCGGATCCGTGCGAAGAAAAAAGGAAGCATATTTGTTCGACACTTCCTGGCATTATTTATATTTCTCACCGAATCGACCACTCAGCTATCCAGATCAGGTCCTTATCATAGAGATGATCGGCTTCGCATGGCGGCTGATCCGGAAGGTTTTGGATACGTTGGCCATTCACTAACCTTATTCGCGCAAAGATAGTCCGACGTCAATTAAGCCATACATTTCTTCTAATTTCTTTATTGTATCTCGTTTCGTTTGCTAGAAACGGACTCGAAAATAGTGCTCATCCCACCGCCATTTACCGGTCAAAATACTCTAGTTTTCTGACGTTTCGCGTGCAGACGGTTTATGGAAAAACTACGGGTTTTCTTACGGCGATCTTAATAACTTACTACAATGTAAGGTACCGTACAATATTCTATTTTCCGCGCGGGTATCCTACTCAATACAACGAAGTACAAAGTAATTCCAGACGGTCTTACTCCCTGATCTTTTTTAACAATTCGATTTTGCTATTTCAGTTAGCTAAAGGAGAAAGCACCCATGTCTCTGAACTTATCAGTATTTTTGACAAAACGCCGTAGAGCGATCTATGGTATGGCCGCGTTTTGCCTTGTAACGGTTGTCGCCGTTGGGGTGATCGCTTCTAACCGTTGGTTTCCTCAAACTTCTATTTCCTCCGCCATCGAAAATGTTCCCGATCTGGCGGTGGCCGTGTCAGCGAAAGCCGAGCCGGAAACTGTGCCGGTGGCCCAACCGTCTCCTACACCCGAAAGGATAACAGCCGAATTGATAGTAATTACGCCACGCGGGTTTGAGCCAAGCGTGATCAGGCGTCCGGCGGGACGGGTTTTGCTGGCTGTCGTCAATAAGAGCGAACAGCCGGATATGACCCTGCGACTGCTTGGGCCGAACAACGTTTTTCTTCGCCAGATGGCGATGCCGCGCAACCGCCGAAGGTTCAGCATTCCGATCACGCTGACGCCGGGACGATACCGGATCGTCGATGTAAACCGCCCGAACGTGGTCTGCAATATCGAGATCACGCCCTAAAACATTACAAGCACGTAGTTCTGCCTTTTCAGATCAGCCTTTTCCGTCAGGTTAGCCAGAGGTGTCATAATGTTCAGTTTTAGTATTCCCCGTCGTTTTAGTTCCGCAACAGTTGGTTCTACGTCGTTTTTGATTCTCGCTGTCATCCTGATGATGACGCTCGCGTTGGTCAAGGGTGCGAATGCCCAGGATTCCCTCAAAGGAGTTACACCATCCGGCCTGACACCGGGTGCACCGGCCGGCTCTTATTCGCTGAGCGGCTTCGAAAGCATCAATGCCTATAACGGGAATCTTAATTTTAATCTTCCGCTCGTCTCGGTCGGTGGTCGCGGTGGTGCGGGGTCGAGTGTAAGCTTGCAGATGCAGAATAAATGGACGGTTCGCCGCGAAGAGGATCCTGTCTACGGCACAGTGACAAATTATCCGGACTATACCTGGTGGAGCAGCGGTATTCCATATGCCGGAGCGGCTCTCGAACGCCGTTCGGCGGGTGGTGCGACAAACATCTGTGCGGACATTATTTTGGGAGATCGACCGGTTTACATCAAATCACTTACACGTCTGACCGTTACGATCGCTGACGGAACTGAATTTGAGCTTCGCGATACGGCAGTTGGCGGTGAGCCAAAAACTTCGCCCCGTGATGGACATAATTGTCCGACCGGCAGTCAGAATCGCGGACGAATTTTTGTGACTGCCGACGGTTCGGCGGCAACGTTTGTTTCCGACGCCGATATAGTCGACGAGCCCTATGCCGACGTGGACACTTGGGCCTCTGTTTCAGGTTACCTTTATCTTAAAGATGGATCGAGATGGAGGTTTTCGGATGGTGAACCGGCGCAATTTATTGACCGTAACGGAAACAAATTGACGTTCGGTTATACCGGTGGCAGCACACCCACTACCACAGTAACGGATTCGCTGAATCGGCAGGTGGTGATAACTCGCAATTATACGGACGGAACCTATGGACTTTGTGACAAGGTTACGTACAAAGGTTTTGGCGGGGCATCGAGGACGATCTTTATCACGTGGACATCGCTTTCAAACGCCCTTCGGTCCGGGCAGACTATCAAGACATACGCTCAGTTGTTTCCGAGCCTGAACGGGTCAAGCGGTGGCAACTTCGATATATCCGTTAGAAACGCGGTCTATTTGCCGAACGGCAAGAGTTACCAGTTCAAATACA
>JBEBJB010000037.1:0-44129 GCA_040080065.1 Pyrinomonadaceae bacterium | reverse complement strand
ATTCAACTCGGCCATTACGCCATCTTAAAAACCGGCTTTGAAAACGGTGGATAACAAGGAACGCAAAAACCTAATTCCACAACTTTTGACACAGACTCTTTTCTCGGGACCTACGGTGACGAAGTGTTTCGGCGGGCTGTTAAGAATGAAGCGGATCGCCAGGAGGTTTACGACTACATGGATACGCAGGGATTAAATTTCACAGACCGCCGGCCTTCTGGAATAAAAATCACAAAAAAAGATTTGAAGAAGAAGAATCTGAAAGACATTGAATGGAAGTAAATTAGTCATTGGCATCGCTAAAAAATATATGAGTAACTCGATTAAGCGCAGGCTTTTCTTAATTCTCTTTGTAGCTTTTTTCATTGTCTTGATAGGAGTTGGAAGTGTTTCATATTCCTCGGTAATCGTGCCTAAATGGCAGATCACCGTACTTGACGGCGACGGCCGGCCGATCCCCGATCAAGTGGTTCATCAATTTTGGATACACTCAACTTTCGAATCAGCCAATTCTGGTGGTCATGAAGAGTCTCTTGTCACAGACGATTTTGGCACTGTAAGTTTTCCGGAGAGGACTTTCTCGGCGTCCTTAATTAGACGAGGATGGGGATTCTTTAAAGAGAGAATAGATTTTTCAACCCATACTTCATATGGTCCGTTTTCAATGGTTTTTATTGAAGGTCCAAATTCAGGTTCCTTGTACTATCGCGGCGGTCCTATAACCGACACTACGATCACTGCGAAAGCTCAAGGTGCAAGTTCTAGATAAATGAACGCCATCAAAACTCAATACGATGCCTAGTTCGGCGGCGAGTGTTTCGAGCATTTCCTATGCGGCTCAGGGCGGTATGGCGAGTCAGACATTGGGTAACGGGTTGGTTCACGCTATTGGTTACAACTCGCGGCTCCAGCCGACGAGTATACAGCTTGGTTCTTCGGGAGCCACGATGTCGCTGAGCTATACATACGGAACCAGCACGACGAACAATGGAAACATAACAAGCATCGCTTACAGCGGAGGCGGCACTAGTTTTACGCAGGACTTCACCTACGACAATCTAAACCGCCTCGCAACGGCTCAGGAACAAAGCGGCTCAAGTTGGACCCAGACCAACGGCTATGACCGCTACGGCAATCGAACCGTCACCGCCGGAAGTGGTACCGCGTTAAGTTTTAATGCTTCAAACAACCGCATCACGACGAGCGGCTACACCTACGACGCGGCGGGGAATCTAACAGCGGATCCGAGCCACAGCTACACTTACGACGCTGAGAACAAGATTCTAAATCTCGACAGCGTGACTGCTTACGCCTACGATGACGAAGGAAAGCGAGTTAGAAAATACGTCGGCGAAAACACCAGATTCGTTTACGGCATCGGCGGCGAACTCCTCGCCGAATACAACGGCTCGACCGGGTCGATCACAAAAGAATACATCTACGGAGCCAGCGGTTTAACCGCCGTCACTCGTTGAGGGCTCGCGTTAGCCCCCGCTTGGCTTGGCTTTGCCACGCCGGCGGGAGCTTTTCTTTAGTCAACGCGCACAAGGAGATCGGATTCTTGCGCTGGCGTTCGAGCAACGACAAGCCTCCTCATCCACGAGAAAGTTCGGACAACTGTAACACGCCAGTCTCGTCTCGCGCGGATGGTAAGCAGTTAACCCGCACCAGCCGATGCACATCCCTGATAGCAATATGAGTTGGCTGGTCTATAGATGCACGCGCTAATTTCGCACGAAAACTTAAACTCGCGTTCCAAAGATGTGTACGATCTCGCAATCCTTTTGCCAAAAGCCAATTCCACCATTCTTGCAGAAGCATTGAAGCGATGTTTTGAGTTTCGACAGACCGTGGTGCCAAGCAACTTTACCAAGGTCTTGAAATCTCTGGATACTAAGAGCCTTGAAAGAGGATGGGTCAGTGCGATCGCCTCGGTCCCTGATAAGCCGCACTTCAACACGACCCTTATTACGATCATTAGACTTATTGGTGAAATGAAAGGGGCCTGCCACGGCTAAAGCAATTCGGCATTTCGCATTAATGAAACGTTGATGACTAGTACGGGAAATGGAGGGATAAACCACACAAAACAAGTCCATTTGAAAGCCTTTTAATCCAACATTAGGGCGAGGGGTTGCGTCTCCCACACCGCAACCCCTCTTTCGGCTAGTACGTCTTCTGGCGAATAGTAACAAGCCGAATTGTTATTCTACCCCAATTTGTTCGATCCACAACTTCTTTCTAGTATTTGGGTTTCATTTCTTCCAATCTCCGATCCATATCGCGGAAAAATCCGGTCACGACGGTTGAAACCATTCTCAGTCGTGCAGCCTCGATTGCTGCTGTCTGATTTATCGATGCCGCCTCACTACGGCCGTCAAAGTTCAGTTGATTTGATACCTTCTCCATGTCAGCCGAGCGACCAATTCCTGAGAGTTGGATTCCGGCACCTTGCCTGGTGCTTGAGGAGGCGATCGAACTGCCGGTATTGAAAGCTTGCTTGCTTTGTGAAGCCTGAGTTTCGAGGGCTTGGTTGATCTCACCTTGGTAGACATTGCTAGCTTCCACCTTCGTGTCCGCGACAATGCCGGTGTTGTTGTTTTGAAGCGTGACGTTAGTGCGGGTGGTAGAGTCCATCTGCTTGTTTACTTCTTGGATAGGATGTTTATTTCTCGACCAGTCGAAGAATTCCTGGCCTGTGCGGATAGGAACGGAAGTTCCGGCGATCGAGGAGCCGCCGGGCGTAAATTCATAGGTCTTCATTCCAAATCGCTCAAGGTTGCCCTGACCGCGCAGTTCGACTTCCTTCATTCCATCGATGGTTCGCGCTTCTTTAGTTCCTTGAGCTTCGGCTAGAGTTCCTGCGATCTCTCGCTTAGTTGCCGCTGCGCTGCTGCTCAAACCATAGTTTTTACTCGCCTCGGCAAGCAGGGTCTGCGTCACCTGATTTGCCCGGATCTGTCCCAAACTAGTGGTAAGGCCGCCCTCGACTCCGGCAACCGACGAGACCAGACGAGCGTCCGTTGATTGGTTGGCTGCTTCTAAGGATTTTCTTGCGGCCGTCTGCTCGGCATTGTAGATGCCCTGAATTTGGGTGCTTTCAGCCTGCCGATTGATGGCGGCCCCCGCTACTAGTCCGTAAGTCTCAAGCGCGGTTCCCATGCTCGAAAGCATCCAGCCCATCGAGATCTGAGAAACACCTTCATAAACCTGTCCTCGAAGAACTCTGTAACTGAGCCATGGAACCAGGATGAAGCAGAGACTCGCAACGAAGAACAACGCGGTGACGATCAGAGCACTTGACGCGGGATCGTAAGCACCGTTGGTTATGATCTTCGCGGTTACTGGATCGAGAGCAAATGTACTCTCACCGTTGTATATAGAAAGCGCGAGAACGCCGAGGCCATAGCAAACATATAAAGTTACTTCCTTTACTATCGGAAATGCCAACGCGAAGGTTGCAACGCCCCAACAGAATGGATAGAACATCTGTGCGGCAAATTTCTCGTCGAATCCAAAAGCCGCTAATACCGGGGCCGCTAGTTTGAGGCCTATCAAGATAAATAGTCCGGCGATCGCAAGAAAAAGTCCGCCGAACTTGATGATGTTTTGGCCGATCACCATAAAGGTGAACATTTTAGGGAGATTCCACCCAAGGATATTCAGCTCCCCGGTAATGTCTTTCACCGTTGATTCCTTATCCATGATGATGCCGACAAGTCCTGGCTCGCCATTCGGAAGGCGTTCAGCAAGCAAAGCGTTAGGGTCCTCGACGGCAAAGTTCGCTTTCACATACTTTTTCATTTTGTCGTCAAATTCAGTAACGAGTGAACGGTTGTAAGCCCGGATCGGTCGGGCGAAGAACTTGCCCGTTATCGTCAGACCGTCAATGATGAACGGGCTCGCTCCGATCAATACCATGAAAATGATCGAACGGATCGCCCATGCAACGAGTTGCTCGGGTCCGAGGCCTCGGTTGTCATGGAACCTGCGAATAAAAGCGAAGATCAACACAAAACTCGCGATGATCCACGCAAGAAACATAAGGATCGGCATGAGCGGCTTAATGATGGTATTAAGCACGGATTGAAATAGCCATTCCTGTCCAGTCCGCATGAGGTTCTTGATCTGCTCGCTGAAACTCGGTGCTGGCGGTTTTGGCGGAACGACTGGGCCGGGAGACGGTGTCGCAACCGGGTTCGCGGGGTATCTGTTCTCGAACTCGCGAAGTGCCGGTGCCGGACTTCCATCGAGCGGCGGCATAAACGGAGAATCCGAGTTGATCGTCATTATCAGGTCATTCGCCGTCACAGGCTGTCCGTTCATCGTTCCTACAGGAGTCTGGCCCTCGACACGAGGAGGGCGCGGCCGGGTTTGCCCGGCCGCTGTATCGGCGAGGAGGTATGGCGAGACGAGGTAGGCGAGAACGAATATAGCTGTCGCTAAAGCGTGACGAAATGGAGTCGCGTTTCTCATGGCTTTGTTTGTTTTATTTCTTTAGATCCGATCCGTTTGTCGATTATGGAAGGGGACTTTCGTAGACGTCGTCATTCCATACTTCATAGCGTTCGAGTTCGCGCAGAAACTCGTCCGAGGCACGTGTAATCCCGGTCATCATCTCCGTGCTTCGGCGAATCTCTTTTCCAAACTCAGTCATCTGTTCGATCTTGAGGCCGTAGGCAATAAATTTTGCCTGGATCTTCGCTTCAAGCTCGCGCAGCTGTCCTTCAACCGTTGATATGCGTAGATTGATCGCCAGCATCTGATCAATCAGAGATTGAACCCCATCCCGATTGGCGGCCGGATTGGCCTCTATCGCTCGCGTTTCATCAGCGATCTTCTCGCGTTCTTCATAAAGCTTGGCTAGATCGAGAAGCATGTTTTCACGGTCAAAGAGCATCCGTTCGAGTTCAGAATCTAGCTTTGCAAGGCGTTCGAGATTCTTGAGGTGTGCATCGGCGCTTCGTCCGATCGAATGCCGAAGAAAGTCATCGAGGTCCCGTTTGTTTGCGTCCATATCGAAGATGCCGTTCCTAAGGCGAGATGGTGGCTTCGGTACGTTTCGTCGGTTCGGAAGTTCAAGTGCGAGGATGTTAGAATCACCACTACAAAGATGAAAGATTCCGATCATCTAACAAGTTCTGATATTGCGGCATATGCGGCTAAGACGCTTTCGTCGGACGAGCATAGATTGGTCGGCGTCCATTTACTCGGTTGCGCCGATTGTCGTACTCAAATGCCCATTCCGACGACGGAAGACTTTTTAAAGGCTCTTCTCGATGAAAGCGATGAACCAGAACGCGGTGACGGAAGATAATGACAGTTGGCAAGCGACCTTCGTGACTCGGTTAGGCAAAGGTACGGCTTGGAAACCAGCCCAAGTGATATGGAACACAATTCTTGCGATGTAAAACGCGTTCCTACTGGCATGGAACCTATTAAATATCACTTAAATTAGATTCCAGATGGCTTGGATTATCTTTCTAATCGGGTGTATTATCGTCTGAACGAGGCGTTTTGAATCTGGTAAAGAGCAATGCAATGCTCGAACTGCTTGAAACCGCGATCAAGAAATATCAAAATAATTTGCTTTCAACGGCACAGATAATCGAGGAGCTTCTCAAAATCGCCCGCGAGGTTAGAGAATCCGATCTGCAAGGTGAGTTGCTCGGCCTTTCAGACGACGAAGTCGCTTTTTACAACGCGCTGGAAGTTAACGAAAGCGCCGTTCAGGTTCTCGGCGATGATGCGTTGCGCGACATTGCAAGAGAAATCGCAGATAAGGTGAGAGGAAACACGACAATTGACTGGACCATACGACAAAGTGCCCGAGATAAGATAATGGTTCTCGTCCGTCGAACCCTCACGAAACACGGCTATCCGCCGGATAAACAACAAAAAGCAGTCGATACGATTTTGAAACAAGCGGAACTTCTCGCGGATTCAACCGCAGGCGTATAGCAAAGATGCCGTGGGGATGATTTTCTAATGGGCAGTGGACTGGAACGGATTCGCCCCCACGCTGCGGCATAAAGTATGAGGACGGATGGGAAGGGTCAGCCTTCGATTCTGTGATTTGTGATTTCGAAAGACCACTAACATGTGTGGCGAAGATAGTTTTGATTCGTTTTTGGTGCGTTAGAGATCAGTTCTGAAGATCTTTACTTGATGCGCTGATGGGCTTTAATTGCTTGTAATGACCAAATCGTAAGGAGTGTCGGGGTAACGATAATAAACCTCTGAACAAGACCATATGTCTGATTATCGGAAGATGTTTGACGGACTTCCTGCTCTGCGTCGAGACTACCAAGATCTAGATCGGCTGGCTATGATCATGTCGGGACGAGGTAAGTTTACGGACAAGGTACTTCCGGCATGGCGTAAATTTTTGCAACGGGTTCTGGACTATTTATTCGGAAAACCAGTGCAGATCCCATCCGGGTATACTTACCTCGGTCAGTTTATTATCCATGATATCTCCAACACCGAGCGTAGTAACAGGCATCACCGTCGCGATCTGCCATGGGAAAATGACGGGGATCCTGATTACTGGCGTACCGTTAGGAATCTTCGCGAACCGGATTTTAACCTGGAAACAGTGTACGGACACTGGAGGCCGAACAACCCCGGCGAAACCCCTCGGTCGGATCTTTTAGACCAGTCTTCGCCGCTTCCTTTCCTTAGGGTCGGAAAATCAGCCCCGTCAGGCGGGCCAGGGAGTATGGCATCGCTGGAGTTTCCGTGTGATCTGGTTAGAACTAACAAAAATCCCGAAGCGGTTATCGTAGACCCGCGAAATGATGAGAATCTCGTCCTCGCACAAACACTTCTCGCATTCATTAAATTTCACAACGCACTCGTCGTTAAGCTAAGTCGAAAAGAAGAATACAAGAATCCTGACGGCAGTTATAAAAAAGAGAAAATCTTCAATAAAGCTCGTGAGTTGAACATTCGTTACTATCAGACGATCATCTTAACCGATTTTTTGCCGAGGATAGTTCGGCAGAAGTGTCTAAATCAAGTTATTCGCGATCTGAATACAGGCTCGATGTTCTATCAGCCGGTAGCCGAGAGCTTTATTCCTGTGGAGTTCTCGGTCGCGGCGTTTCGTTTTGGCCACAGCATGATACTGCCAAGGTACAATTTCAACGTATTCCGCTCTAAAGATCCGGCTTCCGAAGACGATGAGTCGGCCACACTGCGAGACCTACAGTTGTTTACTGGGTTTGGTGGAATGCCCGACCTCCCGAGCGGTTGGATAATCGATTGGCGATTCTTTTACGAAATGGGTAGTGGTACGCCCAATACCGCTGCTCCAATTGACACAATACTTCCCGAGACTTTAATGAAGCTTCGCCCGCGGATAAAAAACTACTCAAGTGGGAGAGCGTCCTCACTTGCTGCACTGGATTTTTTTCGAGCCCGACAATTTTTTATTGCCTCGGGGCAGGACATCGCCCGCCGAATGAAGATCAAACCGCTCAGTAGCCGAACGATTGCGAACATGATATGGGATAAGCCGATCAAGCGCTCGGACGTCACGAGCGACGCTGACATCCTCAAGATCAAAAAGGCCTTGGTGGCAGCATTCAGTGACAGTACGCCGCTCTGGTTTTATATATTGGCTGAGGCCGAAAATCAGAGAGATAAGAAACTCGGCCCCGTTGGCGGGCGTATAGTTGCCGAGACGGTAACCCAGTTGATCTACAATAGCGAGCACTCCGTTTTGAGATGTAAATGGCAGTCGGGGGATGACGATCTTTTGATCGGCGGCGAAAGATTTGACATGCCGGAACTACTAAAAACTATTGCGCGAACCCGAAAAGACATGCCAAATGAGGCATATCCATTGTGGAAGTATTTTGATGAGGTGAATCCTCTTGGTGATGGCGCGTTGAGTTAGTTGAGACAATCAAATAACAGGAGATAAAATAATGAGCAAAATTGATTCCGAAGTCAGAGAAATAGCCGGAAAGACGGTAGTCCAAAAGATAAGAGAAACCAGACGGAAAATTCTCGACGATGAAGGTACCTTCGCGGCCGATCTGCGAGATCTCGCTATTGAGGCTTTCAAAGGCGGAATGAATTCAAAGGAATGGGAGGATCTGATGAAGAACTACGCAGACAGTTCCGCCCAACTTAACCGCTTATGTGGACGGGACAAGATTTTCAACAGGTCTGACTGGGGCATGGCCTGTATTGTCTATGTCGCTGGCAATTCGAGCTGCGGAACCGATACCGCCACAATGACGGGGACCGAGCGGGGATTTCATCGGGTTATGTCTGAGCAAATGGATGAGTTCGATTATCCTCTCACGACACCAAACCTCTATCCACCGCCTGATTGCGAGAATGTAGAGACTGATGAGGACCTTGTTGCAAAACCCTGATCGTCCACAACTGCTGAAAGTGAACTCCGGATACGAGCACTTGAAAGATTCGATCGGGCAAGGTTTATCAAACTATCAAACGCAAGCGGAAGCCTACGAGCAGCGGTGGCGTCTGCTTTGCAGCACTTACTTGAACGTTGTTCATGACGGATCAATTTGGCGGTCGAACCGAGAAGCCAAGTATGACGAACCAGCCCAAGGTTGGAAGCTGCATTTATCCGCGACGATTCTCGACGCATGTGACCTGTTCGAGCGAGTGGCGCCAGTGTTGAACCAATATGATGTTCAATACAAAGCGCCTAACTCGCTCGGTGAGCTACTTAAGCTAAATTCGGGACAGCATCATGGCTATCATCAGGTAGGGAAATTCATCACTGTTTATCCTCGTTGCGACGATCTGGCAGTAGAACTCGCGGAGATACTGCATGAACTTACTAGCGGTTTTGCGAAAGTAGTAATTCCATTCGATGAGCAGTATAAACCAGACAGCGCGTTGTTCTACCGCTATGGCGGATTTGCTCGTATACATAGAACCGACGAAAGCGGCAAGACACTTTTGTTGATAAAAGACCCAGAGGGTAATGAAGTCGAAGACGACCGCCGCCGTGCAAAGCCCGATTGGGTCTCCCACATTTTTCCACGTTTTCATAGCCCGGATCACGATACATTCAATGGGACGCCGCTTGGAGGTAACTATCGGATTTTTGATGCAATGAAGCAGAGGGGGAAAGGCGGCACTTACCTTGCAATGGACTTAACCCAGGCACGACCGCGACTCGCAATCGTTAAAGAAGGTCGGCGACACGGAGAAGTTGCGTGGAATGGACAGGATGGGTATGCACTGGCTCAAAACGAGTACGCCGTTTTGAAGCAACTCAGGGAAAGGTACCCCGAAGTTCCTGAAGCCCGAGATGCATTTGAAGTGAACAATAACTTTTACTTTGTGATGGAGCATATTGACGGCGAGAGTCTGAAGCAGCGGATGGACCGGCGGCGGCGGCGCTACTCGATCAAGCAGATCGTCGATTTTGCGATCTCGATCTCGCAAATGATCAGAAGTATTCACAGCGCAGGCTGGATATGGAACGACTGTAAGCCGGCAAATCTAATCATTACTCCTGATGGTAAAATGCGCCCGATCGACTTTGAGGGTAGCTATCCAATCGGCACGGATGATCCATTCGAGTGGAAAACAAAAGCATATTCCGACGCAAGATTTGACCGTAGCGAAGGTGCGCGAGGAGACATATACGCCTTCGGAGCTACGCTATACTTTTTGCTTACCGGTCGGCTATTCGAACCGGAAGTCAAGATTCCGATTCGAAAACTACGTCGCGATGTCCCTCGCGGCCTGACGATGCTGACCGAAAAAATGCTAAATGCCCCATCTATCAACATTGAAATAGTAATCAGTGGCTTACAAGATCTCTATCAACCCACTAAAGGTTTGCGCACTGCCTCATTTCGGCAAATCGCGGATCGGCACGAAGTTCGTCAACAATCGGGTCATTGATCACACCGGGGTACGACGGGAATCGCTCTTCGCATGCCAGTTTGAAACCATCAAACGATCTATCGTAGTCACCAAGGGCCATATAGATCAGTGCCTTCTCTTGGGCCGGTACGTAGATTCTCTTCGCTATCTCATCGAGGTCGCGAATGACGTTCACTGCGTTTTCACGCAAACCCATTTTCGCGTATGCCATTCCGAGCGGTGTCGCATGAGTTACTCGTGCACCATCCTGTGATGAGTTGTACATTGGCTCTAACATTCGGGCTGCATCTTGAGGACGCCCAGTCAAAAGGAGGATATATGGCAAAATGTTCTTTATTCGCTGGTTTTCAGGTGACCGATTCAACACGTTCATAAGTACTGCCTCAGCAGTCTGAAAGTCGCGTCTCCTGTAGTAAATGAGAGCGTCCTGAACATCGGTAGAGATCGTAACCGGATCTATCTCTCGTATGTTCGCCGACTCAGCGAGGGCTTCATCATAACGCCGTTGCATTCTAAGGGAATTGACCAATCCGTATCGAGCTGGAAGAAATTGCGGATCAAGACTTATGGCAGTCCTTTCGTTGACCTCGGCGTTTTGCCAATTCCAGTCCCAGCGCCTATTAAGTTGAGCGAGCGCGTAGTAGGCGTCGGGGAGCGTATCATCGAGTTCAATTGCTTTTCCGGCCGCCTTCCGAGCTAGGTCAGCCGACTGGTCTGGTCGGATGGCTTCTTTAGCACCCGGCGAGCTTTGAAAAAGATACGCTGTAGCTAGCCCAGCCCAAGCCTTGGCATAATTTTGATCGATATCTTTGGCCCGGGTAAATGCCTCGATCGCTTTGTCGATCTGATTTCCGTCCTTGTTCTGTCTTGTGTAATACAGGCCGATCAAATACTGATTCTTTGCTTCGCTGCTCTCAGTTTCACGTTTTGCGACCTGATCCCGGTCAGCGTCGGTTATACTGACGCCCAGTACCTCAATCACGCGTGAGACGACATTTTGGGGCATGGCTGCAATCTGCGATGGATCGGCCGTTATTTCGCTCGAGTCGAGCAAACTACCGTCGGACGTGCGTAGAATTCTCGTTTTGAGCACAAGCCCATGTCCGCTCTTTTCGATAATACTCGCGAGTACGAAGTCTGATCGCAATTCATTTCCCGCAGCTTGCGGATCAATATCGTCTTTCTTGTAACTTTCGCTAAATGACGCGTTTTTAACCGTAAACGTCGAAATGCGCGAAAACTTATGTACAATACTCTGGGTCAGATCGTCCGCAAGGTACAGTCTCGCTGGTTCAGGGTCGTTGAAAGTTATCGGTAAGATGGCTACCGTGGCCTTATTCTGAAACAACCCCGAGGCCTTACCCAGGTAAAATAATCCAAACATAACGGCAACAAGTGCAGCAAGCGAGATAATCGCCCGACCGAACCGCTCCTTTATAGGGGTTCCAATCGGAGTATTGACATGAATGTGCGGCTCACTAATCTTCTCGTTCAGTACCCTGGCTGAGAAAAGGCGCTTGTCCTTATCTTTCTGTAAACAATCTTCTACCAGCGTCAAAATTTCCGAGGATATTTTTGCTCGCCCAGTGAGGCCATAATCGGGATGATCATTCAAAATAGCCGAGATCGTTTCCGCTTTCGTTTGGCGTTGAAATGGACTCGTTTTGGTAAGAATTTCATAGAAAATTACGCCTAAGCTAAAGATGTCGGTTTGGTAGTCGAGGAGCTCGCCGCGAAGTTGCTCGGGCGACATATAGGCGATGGTGCCGACGATCAGGCCTTCGCCTGAGAGGCCGACTGATTCGGGTGTGTTTCGGAACTTATTTTTTTGTTCGACGATCTTGGCAAGACCGAAGTCAAGCACTTTGACGGTGCCGTCATCGGTAAGCATTATGTTAGCGGGTTTGAGGTCGCGGTGGATGATGCCATTGCCGTGGGCGAATGCGACAGCTCCTGCGATCTGACCGGCGATCGAAACGAAGTTTGGTTGATCGATTTCAATATCCCTCAATGCCTGATCGAGCGGCACACCGTCGATGTACTGCATGACGATGAAATCGTCGTCCCCCGACTGTTCGATGCCGTATACGGCGCAGATATTCGGATGCTCAAGCATAGCGATCGCCTGGGCCTCCTTGCGGAGCTGCCTTTTAGCCGCACCGTCTTCCCTTAGCGAATCTGATAGGAACTTAAGGGCCACCTTACGATTAAGTTTGGTGTCGATTGCCTCATACACGTCGCCCATGCCGCCACTGCCAAGTTTTCCCCCGATGGCGTAGCTCCCTACAATAGTGTTTACTCTTTCCTCATGCCCATTTTTGTGAATTACGCTCAGACCGAGGTCAACGACCGGAGCGTCAAGGAAATCCGCTTCGTTTTCATACGAGGAAAGTAACGAAGTGACTTCAGCGACTAGTTGCGGATCTGAGTCGGCAAAGCCATGAAGGTATTTTGCGCGCTCATTTTCAGCCAGCGCGAGGGCGGTGTGAAATACATACTCAGTCATCTGCCACCGCTCGTTATTCATTACGAATTTCCTTAGCTAGCCAAGCCTTGGCCATATTCCAATCGCGCGTGACTGTGATGCATGAGATCTGTAGCACCTCAGCGGTCTCCTCGACGCTCAATCCTCCATAAAAACGCAGTTCGACCACACGTGCTTTTCGGCTATCGATCTCCGACAGTCGGCAAAGAGCTTCTTCCAAGGCCAAGATCTCATCTGATTTCTCATCTGAAACAATCATTGCCTCGGACAACGAAACCGCCACGTTTTTCCCACCGCGTTTAAGTCTCTTTTTGTCTCGCAAATGGTTCAGCAAAAAGCGACGCATCATGCTCGAAGCTATACCGAAAAAATGGGCTCGATTTTGCCATTGCACCGAATGTTGATCTACCAGCTTTAAATATGTTTCGTTAATCACTGCGGTTGTTTGAAGGGTATTTCCCTCGTTCAACCGGCGCATGTAGCTGTGGGCCATTTTTTGCAACTCACCCTCGACGAGTGGGAATAAATATTCCTGCGCCGAAAGGTCGCCGTTGCTCCAGTCAATAAGAAGCTCAGTTATCGAAGGTGTGGTCATAGGAGATCGACGCCAACCGGCCAAGAAAAAAATGATAGTTGCCGATTCATTTTGGTGCGTTAACAAATGAAGCCGACAGTCACAACGTGACAGATCAATTCGTCCGATTTTTTCAGAGTAACTACTTATAACTGAAAAGCGGTTCGATTTGCAAGGGTATTCAATTCTCGCACTCAAGTTATCGAATAAATTTCGAATTGTAGATCGAAGGAGAAAATGGAATGACAAGACGTTCTTTTACCGCACCTCGCTATCTGGCGATATTAATTGTTATCGCCTTTACGTTTTTTGGACAGACGGGCGCGATCCGCGCTCAAGCGACTCCCGCCGCGACGCCGGCTGAGTCAGAAGAGATCAGACGCCTGAAAGAGGAAAAGGAGAAAGCCGATCTTCGCAAGCAGATCGCCGAGGCTAAAGCTGCTGAAATCGACGCAAAATTCCCCAAACCCACTACTACGCCGCTCGCAGGAGAAACAACTATCGATGACAATGTCGTGATCGAAACACAGATAAGGTCCTACAACGCGATGAATGAGGTTGCCGCCCAAATCGCTAACAGTATTAAAGACAAAAAAACCATAGCGGTCTACGATCCCAAAATAAAGGCCTATCGCTCAAGCAAGCAACAGCTCGAATTCATTTTCAAACGATACTGCAACGTCTATCAGGCCGGAAATCCGCTCGTCTGCCCGGGGGCCGGTGCCGCCGCTGCTGGGGCTCTGACGATCGCATCCAGTGTGCTGGGACAGGCAGTCGATCTGACCAGCCTGCTAAGAACCAACGTCGAGATCAAAGGAAAGTCTTTTACGATCGATGAGCCGGCAATAGTGTCGGCGATATTCGCATCGTTGCCTAAGAACGGGGCAGAGCGCTATTATCCGGCGATGTTCCCCCCCCGTATCAGTAGTGGTGCCCAATCTGACTTTTTGACGCTACTCGAGCGAGCAATAAACGCGAGAAATTTTACGCAAGGCTGGCTGGCTGCTCTGGATGCCGCAGATGCGGCAGTACGAGATGCCAAGACTGCCCCAGAACTCGCCGTAAAACAAGCTGAGAGAGCCGCACAACGCGCTACATTCCAAACCTTGCTTCACCCCGCGATTCCGCTTGATCCGGCAATCGCAACACTTAAACTAATTAATGACCAAGTTCAGGCGTACATTACCGACCTTCTGAAAGTTGACGAGAGCGCCGGAACCAATGCCCTGACGTCCTATATCCGAACCGAACAGCTGGAAAGTCTAGTTGGCGAGGAAGGGCACTGGCTACAGGTCAAGGTCGTTGCCGCCGGCGGCAACAACCGGATCAAAACAAATCTGCTCTGGGATATCTTTACCGGTGGAAACAGGCTCTCGCACAGCGGCGGAGTAATTGTTCAGTACTTTTTGTTCAATGCCAAAGGCAGTGCTGTCGATTCAGGAACAGTTACCAAATACCTGTACTACGTCAAATCCAACAAAATAAAATAACAGCCCCGCGGCTCAAGATCAATGGTCAGGAGAGAACAATATGCCAGTACAAAATGATGTGATAGAAGCAAAGAACACGTTAAGCAGAGAGCTGCTATTTAACGATACGCCAATGTTGACCGAAGACACGCTGATTGTCGCCAGTGCAGCGGAAAGCCCGATGGGAAATGTCCACGCGGTCGGAGTAGGACATAAAATAGTCGATGGAAGCGAAAAGAAGTGCGTAGATATCTACGTAGTAAAGAAACTTGATCTCTCGGTTCTCGCCGCAAGCGCTGTCCTGCCGACGGAAGTCAATGGTGTTCCCACGAACGTGATAGAATCACCGCCTGCATTTTTCTCGGCAAGCGCGAAAACAGCCAATACAGCTAGCAAGTTTTCAAAGGTGTCGAATGCGAAGGTGTCGAAGGCTACCACGGAAGAAATTGTGACGGCCGCCGGCTTGGCATGCACCGATAACAGGCAGCGTCGGCAGCGCCCTGCCATGGCTGGTATCAGCGCGGGACACTTTCGGTCCACTGCGGGAACTATCAGTTGTTTTTGCCGTTCGACCAGGACGGGAGACAATCCGAACGAGATCTACGTGCTGAGCAACAATCACGTATTTGCTGAGGTAAATAGAGGTATGCCGGGTGATGCTTTACTGCAGCCCGGACGTTTGGACGACGGCGGTCCTCCCGATACATTTGCCCAACTGTCGCGATTTATTCCTCTCAGACTGGGCGGCGGCGATGAAAATCGGGTGGATGCGGCCATCGGGCGACTGATCGGAGGGCCTTTGCCGCACCCGGAAATTTGTTCGATAGGCCGGATTGGCGGGATTGGGCGTGCCACGGAAAATATGATGGTCCGCAAACACGGTCGCACCACCGGCCTGACCGGAGGAATTGTTAAGGATACGCACTATGATGCCAGGGTCGGAATGGATCACAACGATCCGTTCAGCATCGCGCGATTTGTCGACCAGATCCGGATCGAAGTCATCGCTCCTTTTCCCGCCATCGGACTCGGCGGGGACAGCGGATCTCTGGTCTTCCATGGATCGCAGCAGCAAGCCGTCGGCCTGTACTTTGCCGGCCCTCTTAACGGAGAATACGGGATTGCAAATCACATCGATGCCGTATTATCCGAATTGGCAATCCAACTGATCTGATAGCATTTTTGAAAGCTATGAAGAAGCCTCTAGTCCAAGTAAAAACAGATCTGAGCAAAGAATATCTGGGTAAGCAAGGAATTCACGGCATAGGTTATCAAGACTCGCAAAAAACCATCGTTGTGTATGTGGAAAAAAACGAGAATGAAGACCGGACCGCACTCCACGAGCAACTAAAAAACCAGGCCGCTCCATACTCGGTAATCCTGATCGAAGAAGATCCACCAATGGTCGGCTGACCCCGGCTGAGTCTGCCAATCGACAAACACGGCTCGGTATCGCGATTTCATATCGGCTACCGCTATAAACGGACAGCCCTTCATATAAAGTCTCTCGCACCGTTGCGGGCCTTGGGAATAAGCCTCGGCCCGCGCTCACGTCGAATTTTGGACAAATCAGTTGCCCGTTGATCGATCCCTTACGGGATCAAGTTCTATCCGTTGATGGAGGAGTACAAGAAATGACAGTTCACATGCCGCTCGAAGTAATTTCGCTTTTGTTCGACCGCGCCAGTTTCAGACGGTTCCGACTCCTTATGCAGATACTTGGAAGCACCGTTTTTTTGATCGTGGCTAACTCTACGTCTTACTCTCAGCGTCCGCCACCAGTTGAGCAGCCAAGGTTCGCGACGAGGGAGAGCTGCAAGGCGTTCTCGAACGCCGTCGCAGCCTACAAGAGTGCGATAAGTCAGAAACATACGGACTGTCTGGACGCCCATAGCGGACAAAAATACGAAGGTAATGGCGGAACTTGTTCGCGGAGGGCATGTCAACTGTTCCATATGGACGGCGACCTCAAACGATACATAGATGAGCTAGATGAACGCGTATCTGCTTGCAATGATCTCGTTTCAAAGGCCGAAGAACGGCAACGAGAAGCTGATCGGCAGCATCGCGCTGCTGCGCTCCGGCAACGTGAAGCCGACGAAGAGCGACAGCGTCTTCTCGACGAAGCTAATCGGGCCCAAAAAGAGGCTCAGCAGAAACAGCAGCGTGAAAACGAGAAGGCAGCTCAGTCGGCGGCGGCTGAGCAGCAGCGACAGCGAAACGAAAACGAACGCCGACAACGCGAAGCCGAGGACAGGCGACTGGCGGCAATCGCGGCTGCCCAACGTGAGAAGGAACAACGTGAGGCTGAGCAAAAGGCCGTTTTTGAGGCACAAAAAGATCAAATTCTACAAAAAGACGCGGATATTAAGGAGCAAATTCGCAATGAAGTCGAGCGAAATCGTGGTAAAGAGTTTGAAGACCGTTCGGTCGTAAATGCAACCAGTGAGGCAGACAAAATCGGGTTGGATTCGAGCAAATCTCCGCTTGGCTTGGGATCAGACGAAACAGGCTCTATGTCGGGAACACCAACCTCAATCGGAACTTCATTTACAACTCTGAAGCGATCGATCCAGGATGCCATAGAGCGCAAAACGGATTCAGTTCGGGAGACTTTTGATCGGTGGAACGAAGAGTACCAGAGAGCAAGGAATGAACTTAATGAATTCACTCAGGGGCAACGGATCTCATCCGTCGGGGTTCTTAGGGAGATGCTTCTTAGGAGGATGATTGATGCACGCTCCAGCGATCCTGGTAACAGTAATCAGAGCCGACAACAAATAGAGCTGGAAACTCGATTCGATTACGTCACTCGTTACGGATTGGCTGAAACCGTTGCCAAATACGGCATCAGCGTTCGAGCGGTTAGAGGCTGGTACCGCGAACAAATATTCCCACTCTTCGAGCGAGCTATGGGACTTGCTAGCGAGGAGGACAATGACAAACATTAATCGAACGATTTTTATTCTGACCCTATTCATTTGTGGTTCGATCGTCTGCAACGGCCAAACCGACATCCGGCCGTCGGTGTCTGAAGCCATTAATGTGATCTCATTGCAGCTCTTGATGACAGGCAACAAGGTAGAAGCGTCGAATAATTTCAAGGACCTTCTCACCATGTTTCCGGAGTCACGAGCTGTACGTTACAACCTGGCGGTTCTGGCTGAATCAAACGAAGATTGGGACCAAGCCGAGAAATGGCTCCTTGAGTGCTTAAGGGGACACGAGGAAAGCGGCGACCGAATAACTACCGATGCAAAGATCGAGATCGAAAAGATCAAGAAAATCCGAAGCCTCTCGCCAGAGGAGCAGAAAGAGTCAACCTTCAGATTAAGCCTGATGCGCACAAAGACCTTGGCGGAATTCGGGGACGTTCAAGGCGCTCGTCAAACTCTGAGCAAGGTTGAACCACCATATACTAAAAGGTGCGAATTTTTCGAAGCTCAGGCACGGATTGAGGTCGTCGCTGGTAACGGAGACGCGGCACTCACTCTTCTGGACAAGGCTATTGCGAGCGCGCCGCCCGGCGAGTCCGCACGGTTAAAATCCGATCGTACGTTGATCGAGCGATCTAATAATGCCTCAGTCGACTTACGCTCCATGCGAGGTTCCAGCATTAGCAACAGAATGAGGATCCTTGGTCCAGCCTTCGACATACTCGACCTATATTCATTTAGGCAGAGGCCGGATCTGGTTTTTCCGATGATATACGGAATGTGGCTCGGAAAGGACAAGCCATTTGTCGTCGACAGCCGTGCGAGCCTCACAAATACTGGAATATGCAACCCCCAACCAATACCGAACGGAGGACAGATTTCAGTTGTCGATGGAAAGGTGCGAGCCGACGGAAAAACGGTTTACGACCTTCGCGAAGGTGAAAATCTCCAGGATACGGTGAGAGATGGCAAAACCATCCGGCTGCTATTCGACGACAAGATCGTCGAGGTCGTTGGGAAAGATAAGAAGGTCCTCTCTTTTCTTAAAGTCCAAAACGGTAGGTTCTTTTCGCCTAGAGATTTCTATTCCATAGCCGCGAACCAAAAGTTGACCTTGCACTCTGTTTCGGGTGCTTCAGTATCCACCGAAGTTGCTGCGACCGTCCCCCCCCCTGAGCATATTTGCCACAGATGGGGGCACTGTTGTCGCGTTCCACGACTCGTTCTTTCGTGTCAGCAAGACGGGGGCAATTCTTGAACGGTACGATGCAGGCTTTCAAAAAATAACACAGGTATTCAAGCTGCCGGGCGAAACCGACTCTTTCCTTATTATTTCGGATAAATCAGTCTCCAAAGCCATGTTTTTAGATGGTGGTGTCCGATTACTGACTCTGATCGTCGGGCATTTCCAGTCAGGCTTCGTCGCGGGCAACGGATTTCAGGTGTGCGGGAAAGACGGAGCGCGCCGGGAACTGGCTTCTGAGCCGCTTGGAAAAGTCGGACAGCCCGAGAGTGACAAGAGGTATTCCAGCCAGCTTTTGATCGAGACTGAAACTCTGTTGAGTTTGAAGTCTTTTGACCGTGCGGCGATAAAGCTCTTAAAGCTGGCAGAAATTTTTCCTGCGAGCGGAGCGGTGGATCAAACGATAAGGACCTTGCGGACGCAATTTCGTTAAAAATCAAACAATTCTAGGAGATAAAAATATGAAAACCACATTTATGGCGATTACCTTGGTACTATCGTCCACACTATCCTCAGTCGGGCAGGCCGCCCTGAACCTTAACGACGCGACCTCAGCTATAAAGAAGGGGGAGATCGCGAAGGCTCGCGAGATCGTCAAATCCATTGGATTAGCCGAATATGACGCAAAAGTATTCGAGGTCCGTGCCGGATTGTTGGCGGGCGGTCGCGAATATAAGGAAGCCGTTACCCTTATAAACAGAGTATTGGAGGACCAAGCCATCTCGCCCGACGAACGGAAAACCCTTGAGAGGTTGAAGGAATATTGTATTGAAAAGCTCGGGGAGCCAAATTCTGTTGAGGAAGCCCATGTATGTAGATTTTGTCATGCCAAAATCTCAGCAAATACGGCCTATTGTCCTGTTTGTTTACAATTCCAGCACTCGATTTCAGAAATCAAGACCAAGAATGGGCGGACAAAATTCACCTATAACGATTCGAAGTCATTAGATTCTGTTAATTATTATTACGAAAATAGGCATACAGGAATGAAAATGTTCGCTATCGGCCTGGCGGTTGCTTCGGTTGCGGCCGGCACCTATACAGGCGTAGCGGGCTCGGTTCCAGTGATTTTGCAAGATCCCGATAAAATTACCAAGGAATTCAATTTTACATATGATCAGTCGGTTCCGCGAGGAATTGATTTTAAAGCGGAGGCCGAAAAAGGAGGTTCGACTACTTCTATGATCGCGACCTCCGGAATCGGTGACATTGCTATCGGACAGACTGACCGCAAAGAAAGCGGTGTTGCCAAGAAGTTGAGTCAAATGAATATTATTTACGGGAATAATCCCAGCATAGACCCGATCGCCTTGAAAATCGCCTTTGGCATCAACCTTTCGCACGTATTTTACCAGTCTGAGTTTGATCCGTTTCTTTGGAAAGAACCTCATATATTTTCGGCCAATTATTCCAACGAAGGACGTCTAGTGTCGGCAGTAGACATTTACCGTTACCAGCGCGATGGAATTGGCAAGTATAGTTTCACAACAGGTTACGCATTTCAGAATCCTTACGACATTTTGCACTCGGAGGCGGACGTGCAATGGGTGTTTGGCTACAACGACGATGGCCAACTCAACACCATAAAACAGTTGAGAAATGGAAATGACGTGAATTTAAAGACGATTACGTACGAGAATGGACTGATCAAAAGCGAAATCGAAACCTCTCGGCGTTTCAAAATAGACCAATTGCGCGAGCGGTTACGGGCTGCTGAATGGGAGTTAGAATACGAGGTTAAGAAATCAATCGAGAAGGCTGAGAACGAAAAGAAACAAGCAGAAAAGGCGGCGAAATACCGAGCCAAAGTTCAAAAAGCCAGGTTGAATTTGGAAAATGGACTCAAGGAAATTAAGTTCGAAAAGGTTGATGAGATTAAATACGTGTGGACGCCCAACACCAATAGTGCGCCGCCAAAACTCATCCGGGCCGAGGGTGACGGTCTGACGGTGATTTTTCAGTAGCGTTCATATTGGTTCGATTGAGTCTGTGCCCGCCGAAAGGCTTACGAACGTGGATTTCGTCGTGCTTGAGTATATACTTTTACGGAAGCACAATGTCGATTATCGTAAGTCCGGCCGCTTCTGGAGTCGCAGTTCCGCTCTGTAGCATAAGTTCCTGGTCGTATGAACCTTCATCTTTCGTACAAGAAGGCGTTCAAGACCTTTGTTCTTGAACGCGACACATAGTAAGTGTTGCAAATACAAGGGATGACGCTGTGTACTACCAAATGGAAATTTAATCGGAACGATTTGTAAATAGCATTTCACTCGTTCACAATTTCCGCTTCGCGGACGCTTTCAGATCGCAGACGTTCGAGATACTCGTTGTAGGTGGCGGATGCATCAATGACCTGTCGGTCGTCGGGGCGAATATAGTGCTTCCGAGTGATCGTGCTACCTTTGGCGTGGCCTAGTTCGTCTTGCAGCGCGGCAAAGTCCTGCCCTGCGGCATCCCGATTCGTTGCACTTGCCGCTCGCAAGGTGTGGAACGTCGCCTCGTGATTGATACCAGCCAATTTGTAAAGGCTGTATTTGTCGTTCACTACTGGGCCGCGATACTCCTTCGTCCACATAAACAAGCGCTCGTTGTCCGCTTTGTCAAACGCCCTGACGGCTTCCATTTCATCGTAAAGCCAGCGCGTTATAGCTACCTTTTTCGTTGTCGTTTTGCCTTTACTTCGGATTATTTTGTTTTTACGAATCGTGATAACCCCAACTCGCTTCTTTGAATCAAGGCTCGTGATGTCGCTACGGCGGATATCCCAAAGTTCACCAACACGGCAGCCGAGAGTGTAAGCCGCGATCAAAACTAACCTCCATCCCCGCCGGTTCTGCGTGGCCCCCTTCGGAACTATCTCGCACGCGTCGAGCAGTCGCATAAAGTCCTGATGCGACATGTTGACTTCTTTCGGACTCTCATTTCCTGCCTCAATGGCGTCGTCAAAAGCGGGTAAAGCGTGAAGTTGCTTGGCCTTGATCGCGAATTTAAGTAAATGCCGCAACCTTGAGAGGTACCGGTGTGCGGATGCGTCCGAACGTTCGTGCTCAACCGTTTCAACCCTGTTTCCCAAGCGTTTCTGCCGCGTGTATGGTTTCGCAAGTATCCAAGCTTTGAAATTCATCACCAATAAATAGTCGATGTTCTTGACGGGTTCGTCGCCGAAAAATTCGGCCATCGTATCCAGCTTGTAAAGCTCTTCTTCCAGCGTCCTCAAACCTTTCATTTTCAGATAGGGCTTGTAATGCTGTTCGACAAATTCCGCGAATCCGCCCTTCGCCAACATCACCGACGTTCCCGTGCGTTTGTGCTCTTCCTGCCTTTCCTCGATCCATGCCCAACCGTCCGCTCTGGTCACCAACCCCGACCGCCGAGACTCCACGTTCCATTCCTTTCCGTCCCAAAGGGCGAATACGGCACGGTACATCTTCTTCTTGCCGTTCTTCCCTTCCACAAATACGTTGGTGTAAATCCCCGCCGCCTGATGCTTCTTGCCGATGTTGATTATTGCCATGATCTGGGGAATATTTTGGGGAATAAAACTATTCCCCAAGTAGTATTTTCATGTCCTCTTCCGTCTTCCTGTGACCCAGTTTGTCCCGCTAACCGATTCATTGACAGTCTATTACATAGTTAAGTGATTGTAAACATAAATCAGCACTCACGGATTGAAAATCCGCGTGTCGGCGGTTCGACCCCGTCTCTGGCCACCAGATATCTATATTAGATAGAACAACTTAGCGGCACGGGTTAAAGCACCCTTGTCGCTATTTGTATTTTGCGGGTACATTTCCTTCAATCGATTCTTTAAACGGGCCGTTGGGTAGTAGTTCGCCCTTTGTGTTACGCTTTTCTCGCAATTCCAATACAATTCGACAAAAAAACTATGAAAGCATCGATACTTCTATGTTTGTTTACCATTTCGTCGGCCCTCGTTTTTGCTCAGCCGCCTAATCGTCAAGGCGGCGGCACCGGAAATCCGCCGACGCAGCAGCCGACGCCGACGACCGCTCAGACCCAGGCTACGCCCGCTCCAATGCGCGACGAGCCGCCGGTCGTTACCAAACACTCGATCACCGTCGGCACTCGCAAGCTCGACTACAGCGTCACGACCGGCTACATGCCGCTCAAAAACGCCCAGACCGCCGAGATCGAGGCCCGGATATTTTATATAGCGTACACGCTCGACAATCCGCCGGCGGGACGCCCGCTGATGTTCTCATTCAACGGCGGCCCGGGCTCGGCTTCGGTTTGGCTGCATCTGGGGGCACTCGGCCCGCGTCGCATCAGGATGCTCGACGACGGCATGATGCCGCCGCCTCCGTATGATATGGAGGACAATCAGCAAACGTGGCTGACCGAAACGGATATCGTGTTTATTGACCCGGTCGGAACCGGATATTCCCGGGCGGCGCGGCCGGACCTTGCTCCAAAATACTTTGGCATAAATGGTGATATCGAATCTGTCGGCGATTTTATCCGTATGTACCTCGGCCGCAACGAACGCTGGATGTCGCCGCTCTTTCTCGTTGGCGAAAGCTACGGCACGACCCGCGCCGCGGGCCTCTCAAATCATCTTTTCGATCGCGGGATTGCATTGAATGGCGTCATTCTGGTGTCCACCGTGTTGAATTTTCAGACCATTCGGTTCGCGGATAACAACGACCTGCCGCTCGCGCTGATCCTGCCGAGTTTCGCGACGACGGCCTGGTATCACAAAAAGCTATCCTCGTCGATGCAGACAAAAACGGTCGATCAGGTCGCTCAGGAAGCCCGGCAATTCGCGGCCAGCGAATACACACCCGCGATGATGCGGATCGATTCGCTAACGGACAAGGAGCGCGATGCGCTCGCCGTTAAGTTCAGTTCGCTGACAGGGCTGAGCAAGGATTTTATCGAACGAAACAACTTTCGTGTCGAACTCGGCGAATTTAACAAGGAATTGCTTCGCAGCGAACGAAGAACGACGGGACGTCTCGATAGCCGTTTCAGAGGCATCGACCGCGACGCGGCGGCCGGCAGTCCCGACAGCGATCCGAGTATGAACGCGATCCGCCCGCCGTACACCGCGGCATTTAATCAATATGTTCGCGCTGACCTAGGTTTCAAAACCGATACCGAATATTACATCCTCGGCGGCGGTATCTCGGCGCCATGGAACTATAACGTTACCAATCAATACGCCGACACGAGCGTGCCGTTGAAAGACGCCATGGCAAAAAATCCGTACATGAAAATAATGTTGGCCCAGGGCTATTACGACATGGCGACACCATTCTACGCCGCCGAATACACCATCTCAGCCCTCAACCTCGACCCTTCGCTCAAGAAGAACATCTCCTGGAGCTACTACGAGGCCGGCCACATGATGTACATCGAGAAAAAGTCGCTCAAAAAACTAAGAGACGACGCGGCGGCGTTTATCGTCGGTTCGACAAAGAAGTAGTCCGTAACGGTGCGAAAGCCCGTGTTGCGAAAGCCCGCGCGTAAGCAAGGGCGATTCATCCAACGTCCGTGTTGCGAAAGCCCGCGCGTGAGCAAGGGCGAATCATCCAACTCGATCTTCGAAAAACCGAACGCCCCATAGTGGTCAATCTGCGCGTGAACGAATCGCCCTTGCTTACGCGCGGGCTTTCGCAACACGTCGGCCTTTATCTGACGATAGCAATGATCAGCCGTTTCTTGTCCAGATTTCGGCCAATAACATATCCGGCTGCGGCTCCACCTGCTGTCGTGGCGGCGATGACCGCCGCACCGGCACTGTTTATGGAGCCTTCGCCGCCGAGACTGTCGATCTCGGCCGAACCGATCGCGAGGCCAAGTACCAATCCGGCCGCTCCCAATGCCGCGGTAAATATTCCTCGCTTCTTTCCTTTATACGAAGTCATTTCGAACGTGCTAAAACGCTCGGTCGCCAAATCATGGCTGCCTCGCGTGAGTGCTGATGCTCCCGATGAAGCTGTTACGTCGATTACGATCGTGCCGCTCCGCACCTCCTTCACCTTGCCCGTCACGCGGGTGCCATCGGTTAGAGCCGCATTTACTTTCTGGTTCGCAAGTAATACCCTGAGCTGCTCCGTTTCGGATGCTTTGACCTCCAGCCGGTCATCCGGCTTATCGGCAACGGCAAGAGACTCGGCTGCAGAGCACTGAAAAAGAAAAACAAAAACCAAAGACGCGGAGAACAGGTACCGGAAGAACATGTCGTTTTACCTCTTATTCCAATATGTCGGGCAGAGCCCGACTCTATCATGAAACAAGCTGTGACTCCAACACGCCGCTCGTCCGCTTGCGGATGCCCGCCGCTATCGATTCCAACGGATTTCCCGCCGCTATCCCGGGTTGCGGAAGTCGGCGACGCCGGTCAACGCTGTCATAGGCGATGAAGTCAGGAAATCGGCTGAACCGAATGCTGTCGGCGCCGCTGTGGGCGGATCTTAATGCAATAGATGTCAAAATTGCGAGAAAAACCATTGCACTGAAAGACGTTACCCTCCGAATCGCGTCGATCTGATCAAAACCGCGCGATTTCAGCCCCAACAACACCTTCGACCAATCTCCCAAATACCTCTACCAATCTTGTAGAAACATCGACGAAAAACAGCAGATTCCTTCGACCTAACCGCACTTCGCACGCGTCATCGGGAAATCCATTCCGCTCAATTTTCCATCCGTCGTCCCCTCGATCCGCGCAAAAAGGGCGTCCGGTTTGGTTAGTTTGTAAATTATCCGTTGCGGAAAATCGTGCTTTAGATTTTCAAAAACGACCTCTCTGTCGCCGGTTTTTGAAACCATAAAGGCGGTTTCAGTTTTTGCGTCGGCTGGTTTGGCGACATAGATCATCCCATGACCGTTATCGACGACCCGCAAAAACTCGAACGAAACGGATTTGCCGTCTTTCACGGTTTGCGAGGTGCCAATTATCAAGTTTTTGGTCGCCCTTCCCCACGATTCCGTGGTGACTCGACCATTGTTATTCATTTCCCAACAACCCGTCAGCCAGCTCAAGCTGCTTATGTCCGGCTTCGCCTCTTGAGCGGCAATCGAAAGAGAAAATACAAGCAGGGGCATTACGCCCAACATCACGATCAATCTAAATCTCATTTAAAAACTCCTGTTTCCTAACTTCAATATCCATAACGCGTTGCCAGTCTAGGACATTAAACAAACACGGTATTGGAAAAATCCGACAATTAGTCGGTTCCAACAAAGATCTGTGTCATAAGATTAGCCTTTTCCAGAAAGGCAATCGGGCTGTCGCCGGAAAACTGGCGGAAATCATTTATCAGGTGGGATTGGTCGTAGTATCCAAATGAAAGCGCCGTGTTGAGAATGTCGGGTTCGGGCGTACTTTCGAGCGATTTGAGCACGCGTTGAAAACGCACGATACGCGAAAACATCTTTGGCGAGACCCCGACGGACTGGCGAAACCGGCGTTCGAGCCCGCGTTCGCTAATGCCGAGTTCTCGCGCAACAACATTCACCGGACGCATCCCATTTCCCGACGCGATGAGATTTACCGCGTGTGGAAGCCAACGGTCCGGCGACCCGTCAATAATTCGTTCCGCAAGAAACGCCTCGGCAACGGAGGTCTGTTCATTGAACCCATCGGCCATCAACAAACGCTCTTCAACCGCCGCAACATCTCGTCCCCAAACGGAATCGAGCGGTTCGATCCGGTTTGCCAGTTCGTTCATCCCAAACCGAAAAAAAGGAAATGCACCCGACGGCCTAAACCGAATGCCAAACAAACGAACCTTCCCGGTCGGCCCGATCAAGACGCTGCTGTTCATCTGCCCGGCGATCAAGCTCGCCGCCTGTATCTCGACATCGCCATTTGTGTGATATCGACGAAATCTGTCCGCGAGATTAAAAATGATCTCAACGCACCCATCGGGAATAACAGGCTCAGGTGAGCCCGCTCCTGAATGAGTATATTCGAGCGACCAGAAACACTTCACGAGATCGGCAAATCGCGGCGATGGCGGTGCTTCGAGATATTGCATTAGACCAGTTCTACGACATCACTGTACTGAGGCACCACGACATTCCAACCGAAACGGTCGCGGATATGCCCTGCCATGGCCTCCGCGGCGTCCGGTTCGCCGTGGGTCGTGAATACCATTTTCGGCACGCTGCGAAGGCCGCTGAGCCATTGTAGAACGGCTTTCCAATCAGCATGGGCAGAAAATCCCTCAACCTTTTCGACGTGACATCGAACCGGGATCCAGTGTTTCATGATCTTGACCTCGCGTTCGCCTTCCTGAACGCGGCGCCCGGTCGTTCCCGACGCCTGATATCCGACAAAGACGATAGTCGCATTTTCGTCCTGCAAAACCCGCATCGCATGATGAAGCACGCGTCCGCCTGTCAGCATTCCTGAGGCCGAGATGATGATCCTTGCTCCCTGTAGTTGATTCAGTTTTTTCGATTCATCACGTGTCGAAGCGGTACTCATCGAGCCGGTCCGCAGCGGATGGCGTTGGTGAGCGAGGATCGATGCGTATTCGCGGTCGTGTTCTTCGTGCCAGCGGTTGTAAACCTGGGTCGCCTGCGCCGCCATCGGCGAATCAACAATGACTGGCAGAACCGGAATCCGTTTCTGATCCTCAAGTTCGCGGATCATATATAGGACTTCCTGTGTGCGTCCAACCGCAAACGCCGGGATCAGGATCGCTCCGCCGCGTCTCGCCGCTTCGTTGATGATGCGGGCCATCTGAGTTTCCGAATCGATCTCGCCGTGCAACCGATCGCCATAGGTCGATTCGCACATTAGATAGTCGCAATAAGGCGGCGGTGCAGGATCCTTGACAATCGGCTGGTCGTAATGCCCGAGGTCGCCCGAGAAAAGAAACCTGATCGAGCCGCCGTCAGGCTTTGCGTTCTCGAGTTCAACGAGAACAAGGCTAGCACCCATAATGTGTCCGGCTACCATGAAGCTGGCTTTTATTCCCGGGCATATATCGTACGGCAGGCCGTCATTCGGCACAGGCCGGAGCTTCTGTAGCGTTGCCCGGGCGTCGTCCTCGTCATACAAAGGCAACGCGGGCGTATGGCTCGTCAGGGCGTGGCGGTTGCGGTAATCGGCTTCTTCTTCCTGTAGGCGCGCAGAATCCGGAAGCAGGATCTTCAGCAGGTCGCCGGTCGCCCGCGACGTTGTAACGTCGCCAATAAAGCCCAGCTTCACGAGTCTCGGCAGCCAACCCGTATGGTCGATATGCGCGTGAGTAATGATGACCGCGTCGATCTCACGCGCATCAAACGGCGGATCTTGCCAGTTTCGCTCGCGCAGTTCTTTATGTCCCTGAAACAGACCGCAATCTATCAGGATCTTTTTGTCGTTGTGTTCGAGGAGATATTTCGAGCCGGTTACGGTGCCGACACCGCCATAAAAAGAGATCTTCGCCATTGACCAAATATACAAGGCGAAGATCTAAATGCAAAGCAGTTTCTTTGCGGCTAGTGAACTGAATCCTGCTGTTCGTTCGGGAAAAAGAGAATGTTGCTCGGCCCGGTAGATTTCATCTGTTCTTTTCTTAACTGGGCCATACTCAGGAGTTGGCCGGGTGTCTCACCGTCGCTGCCGAACGCGGCCCAGCCGATGTTCAGTTCGATCTCGACTGCCTGCGTCTCGTTGATCGCGAGCTTCCGCCCAAAAAACCCAGTGTGAATGCGCGCGATGACCTCGTGCGCGATATCCTTATTCGCCGTCGGCAGGATTACCAGAAACTCGTCATTTAGAGCACGCGCAATAAAATCCATCTGCCGAAGGTTATCCTTAATAACGCGGGCAACGAAGTTAAGCACCTTGTCGCCGGCAACGTGGCCGAAAGTGCAGTTGACCTCGTCAAAATTCTTGATATCGATCGCAAGCACCGTCAAGGGCCGATCGTCGCGTTTTCGCTGCGCCTCGGCGACCTGATTTTCGAGGACGAGATAGAAGGCCCGCTCGTTTGGAAGATCGGTTGTAGCATCGGTCAGAGCGTTAGCCTGAGAGCGTTCATACGAAATCGACCCGAGCATCAACGGCGCGACCCGCGTGCCGACAGCCTCGAATACCGAAGTCTCGGTAGCCGCCAGATCGTAGTCTTCGCCGAAGAAGAGCTGGATCACGCCGAAAACATTCTCCCTATTGGTGAGCGGGATCGCGACCGAACTGCCGTATTCCTGCTCAGCATCGAGCATCATATATCCGTCGATCTCGACCTGGTGCGTTTTATATGCCTGGCCCGCGAGTCCTTCATCAAAACTCAAGAGAAGCCCTTTGTGATGCTCTGCGCGAGAACCCTCAGCGTGGACCGATATTAGTTGTGTCCGTGACTCATTCAATAAGAACAGGACGATCGTCTGAAACGGAAATATATCGCGTACCCGACTCGAAACAAGCCTGAACGCATCGGCCGAACGGAGGGTTCCCGTAAAGAAATTAGTCGCTTCGTCGAGCGCTCCGAGGCCGCTCTCAAAATCAATAGGAACGGTTTCCTTGTTACCATCTCTGCCCCTTTTACGTCTCGACTTTTGAAAATAGAGCAAGACACAGATGCTCAGATAACCCGCGATCACACCCGAGATCGCTTTTGTCTTCTCCGCCGCATCAAGTTCCGCCGTCGATAGAAGGTACGTAGCGGCAATTGCCGCAAACGACAAGAGAACCGTCACAACCAAGTAGATTGGAAATGTCCGTCCGCTAACGCGCACGGGCTCGCTGATATTGTTATTCGGCATTTGCAAACTGGGACGCGGGATTTCTGGCATGAAAGGCTAAAATAGCCTACATCTGAGAATAACTTTTCAGGTGAATCTAAGTCAAGAAATTAATTTTAGACCAATAAACACCGGCACTTCAGTGCATTAGCCAACATGCGTCAAAAAAAAGTGAAAAATAATTGAAAAAAAGGGCTGTTTTTTTCATTTTTTAGGTTGACTTAAAGGCTTTCGATTTCTATATTATCGTTTGCTTTGAGAAAGAAAGAGCTCAAGGCAAAAACGGCTGTGTCACGATCGGCCGGTGCCTGGCAACAGGTATTTTATTCTTTGAGTATAGATAGGAGTCTTAAATAAAATGAAAAAGGTAATTGTACTTTCAACTGTTCTTGGATTGAGCGCACTCGGTATGGCATGCGGCGAAGCTGCTAACAACGCTCCGGCAAACAATGCTAACAAAGCAGTAAACGTTGCTCCGGCAACCACGCCTGCCGTTGTTGCCAGCCCGGTCGCTAACACCCCTGCGGCCAATGCACCGGCTGCCAACGCAACCAACAAACCGGCTGCTAACGCACCGGCTGCCAACTCGGCAATGAAGCCTGCTGCTAACGCACCGGCTGCTAATGCACCTGTTGCTAACGCAACGAAGAAGCCATAGTTTATAACCGAATACTGTTGTTGATCGAGAAAGCACTCTGCTCATTTGCAGGGTGCTTTCTTGTTTTGGTATGATGTTCGAGTTCGAGATCTAACGATTTTTGTTCAAAAAATTGCCGTATTTTGTTATTTGGGGGTTGACTTAATCGCCAAGGGACACTATATTGTGCAATGTTCCTGAAAAATTAAGAAAGACTTGGGACAAGGACTGTGTTGTACACGGTCTTCGATAAAATAAAATTAGATCTAATCTTTGAAGAAGACAGGAGAATCTTTTAGTTATGAAAAAAGTAATCGCACTTTCAGCAGTTCTTGTTATGGGTGCTTTAGGAATGGCTTGTGGCGAAGCTGCAAACACCGCAACAAACGCTGCTAATAAAGCAGCTAACACGGCTGCAAATACTGTAGCCAACGCTGCATCGACCGCTGCTAACACGGCTGCAAATACTGTAGCAAATGCTGCAACGACCGCCGCTAACACGGTCGCGAACACAGTAGCAAATGCTGCAAAACCAGCTACTAACGCACCTGCTGCTAATGCACCGGCCGCGAACGCACCTGCTGCAAACGCCAACGCTGCTAAAAAACCGTAGTTCAGTTTTTTTTTACTTTACTGAAAAAGCCCGATAGTTCTAGACTGTCGGGCTTTTTCATTTTTTGACTTCTTCTTTCCGGCTCTAATCGAGCAACTTAGAAAGCTCCTCAGCCGAAGTAACAGGCCGCCGGCAAATAAAACTCTCACAAACATAAGCGGTTGGTTGCCCGTCGCTCTGCGTTCTACCCTCTAAAAGATGGCTTGTCAGCGTTTCGCCCCCCTTATCATCGGCCAAAATAATAACCGCATCCGGCAAATACCGTTTGTAAACCTCGCGAACAAGCGGCGTATCGCGCTTGCCGAAGACGACGATCTCCTTGGTATCTGAAAGATAAAATTCCAACGCCGACAGCGTTCGCCCAAATCCCTGAGGATGCCGCTTCAACTGCGACACCGCAACCCGCAGCACGGCGATACCGAATTTTTCATACCGGTCGTCACCGGTTAGTTTTGAGAGTCTCAAAAGGACGTCGGTCGCGACCGAATTTCCCGACGGAGTTGCGTTGTCATAAAAATCCTTATTTCTCACGATCAATTCCTCATGGTCATTCGACGTGAAGAAGAAACCGCCGCTCTCGTCGTCCCAGAATTCGGTGATCATCGTGTCCGCGAGCAGTTTCGATTCTTTCAGGTATCGATCTTCCCCAGATGCCTGGTAAAGAACGATCAGTCCATCGGCAACATTCGCATAGTCTTCGAGGTAGCCGTTCAATTTGGCTGCACCGTTTTTCCAGGTTCTAAGGAGGCGGCCGTCTTTTTGCGCCTCCGACCAAATGAATTCGGCGTTTTTCTTTGCGATCTCCAGATAATTTTCATCACCGAGAACACCGGCAGCGTCAGCAAACGCAGCCAGCATCAGGCCATTCCAAGCTGTCACTACCTTTTCATCCCGATGCGGTTTAATACGCTTTTCGCGCTCGGCGAACAGCTTTGCACGAGCCTCAGCGAAATCACCAGTATTTTGAATGGCTGGATTCTTAATATTCAAAATGCTATCACCCTCGAAATTGCCACCCGATGTTACGTCATAGAAAGCACAAAACCTTTCTGCGTATTCTTCACCCAGAATTTCCGCGATCTCCTTTGGCGTCCAGACAAAGAACTTCCCTTCCTCGCCCTCGCTGTCGGCATCTTGCGTTGAATAAAACCCGCCTGACGCATCGAGCATTTCCCTCTTCACATATTCGAGAGTCTCGATGGCGATATGCTTGTAAAACTCGTTCCCCGTAACCTGAAACGCGTGTAAATAAACGCGAATGAGCTGGGCATTGTCGTACAGCATCTTCTCAAAATGAGGTACGAGCCAGATCGCATCGACGGTGTAGCGGTGAAATCCTCCTCCCAATTGATCATAGATCCCGCCGTTTGCCATTTTATTCAACGTGTATTCGACGATCGCCAAGGCTTGATCTTCGCCGGTTCGCTTATGATATCTGAGCAAAAACTCAAGCGACATCGCCGGTGGAAACTTGGGAGCACCACCAAAACCGCCATTGATCGTGTCAAAAGTGCGGGAAAAGCTAAGAAATGCCTGATCCAGAAGGTCAGTCGATAGCCCTCCCTTTGCGGGTTCGACAATGCTCAATCGCCGCAGTTCGCCGACGATATCGTTGGCTGAATTTTCAAGTTCGTCCCGGCGTTCGCGATACGCTTCCGCAATACTTGCCAGTATTTGCGGCCACGAAGCCATGCCGTATCGCGGTGTTGGAGGGAAATATGTGCCGCCAAAAAACGGACGTTTGTCCGGCGTCAAGAACACATTCATTGGCCAGCCGCCGCGACCGGTCGTTAGCTGGACGAAGTTCATATATATCTGATCGACGTCCGGTCGCTCTTCCATATCGACCTTGATGTTGATGAAATGCTCATTCATTATCGCCGCTGTTTTCTCGTCCTCGAATGACTCGTGCTCCATCACATGACACCAATGGCACGCGGAATAGCCGATACTGACCAATACAGGCTTGTTCTCGGCCTTTGCCCGCTCGAAGGCGGCTTCGCCCCACGGATACCAATCGACGGGGTTGTGAGCGTGTTGTAGGAGGTACGGGCTGGTCTCGTCTATTAAGCTATTCGTGAACTTTTTCTCGCTTTCCATGAACATATTGTTTCACGCAGGCCCCAATTTTTGAAACAGGAAGGACATTCTGATATATTGGTGGCACTTCAAAGTTATGACACCACGTTGTTTATCAAAACTCCGTCCTATCAAGCAGCGAGCGAATCTTTTCGCCGGTGATTAATTTTCTCCACTGAGATCGTTCAGCGTCGGGCTTGCCCGACATAGTCTACCTTCATCCGACGGGCAAGCCCGTCTCTGAACTACTTTAAGGAGAAATATCATGACACCATCGACCGAACTACAACGTCCGTCAATTAAAACCGCGCTTCCGGGCCCGAAATCACAGGAGATCATCGACGGCGATGCCCGATACGTAACGCCGAGCTATCCGCGACCCGACTACAAACTCGTCGCCGACCACGCCAAAGGCGTTTGGATCACCGACCCTGACGGCAACGTATTCTTGGACTGCAACGCAGGCGTAGCCGTCTGCTCGACCGGCCACTGCCATCCGGAGATCGTCGCGGCCCTACAGAAGCAGGTGAGCGAGCTGATCCATCTTTGCGGTACCGATTTTTACTACCGCCACATGCCGCAGCTTGGCAAAAAACTCGAAGAGATTTGCCCCATCGACGGGCCGACGAAAACGCACTTTGCGAACAGCGGAGCGGAGGCTGTCGAAACTGCCTTGAAAGTCGCGATGTATCACACGCGGCGGCAGAAATTCATCTCGTTCTACGGCTCGTTCCATGGACGCACGCTCGGAGCGTTGAGCCTGACTTCGTCGCGTAAAGCTCAGCGTTTGGGCTTTATGCGGCAGGCTTTGGACGTGGTTCATATTCCATATCCGAACAAATTCCGCCACTTCGTCACGGACCAACAGACCGACGAAGCGACGGTTACACGGGATGTCATCAACTGGCTCGAAAAGCGTGTTTTTCAAACAACCACGCCGCCGGAAGAGGTCGCGGGCATTGTACTTGAGGTCGTTCAGGGCGAGGGCGGGTATATCCCGGCTCCGCAAGCCTTTGTAAAAGAACTGAGACGGATATGCGATGAAAACGGCATTATGCTGATCGTTGACGAGGTACAATCGGGCATGGGCCGGACGGGCAAGATGTTCGCGCTCGACCATTATCCGGGGATCAAAGCCGACATTATGTGTATGGCCAAAGGCCTCGGTTCGGGCATGCCGATCGGAGCCTGCACGGCCAGGGCCGATATCATGGACTGGCACAAAGGTGCCCACGCATCGACATTCGGCGGCAATCCCGTCGCATTGACCGCTGCCCTCAAAACCATCGAACTGCTCGAAGGCGGCCTCGTTGAAAACAGTCGCGAAGTCGGTGCTTATCTCGAAGCCGGACTCAATAAATTAAAGGAAAAATACAGCGTGATCGGCGATGTTCGCGGGCTCGGAATGATGCTCGGCGTTGAGTTCGTCAAGGGCTCCGGCGACGATCCGCACGCGGCCGACCCGGAACTCCGCGACCGCGTCGAGATGGCCTGCTTCAACAAAGGCCTAATCATCCTCGGCTGCGGCACCAACTCCATCCGCTGGTCGCCGCCGCTCATCCTGGCAAAGGAAAACGTCGATGTCGCCCTTGAGATATTCGACGAAGCGATCGCCGAGTCGATCTAGATTTTCACATCGAAAGGCCGGTTGGATGGACATCTTTGCGGTGAAGCCGCACAAGACAATAGCCAGACGTGAAGCGTCTGGAGGGTGTTGAATGGATTGCCGCACTGAAGGTGCGGAAGTTCGGTCCGGAGCCCTCTTTCGCCCCTTCAGGGCGATGATCTAATTGAAACTAGCCAGACGTTTCACCTCTGGCTAGTTTCTTTTACGGCTCCGCCGTAATACATTTTTGCAACTTCCTAATTCCGCGACCATTCAAACTCTAGCAGAATCGTCGTTTTTGGGCGAAGCCAAAACGTGTTTTCTCGATGTCGACCCGTTTTAGGTTCGAAAAGTGTGAAACGTTTCACACTTTTTGTGAATCACCCCATTTTTACTCGACAATTCTACGCAAAACGGCCCGTTTGGTCTAAGGTGCGGGCACCACTGTCGAGCCAAAACAGCCCGATTGGTAGAGGTAATTCGCTGATTGGTCGAAGGTGTTTTTTCCAACAATCCTTCGACTTATCGCACGTGCCACGTCCACTACTTACGAAGCCACATCGCTTGCGTCTCACCCTTCTCCCGAACCCGCCGCATCTCCGGCATTTCGGCCACTAACAGCGGCAGGCTACTTTTCTGGATGACACGACATCAAAAAGGTATATAATCTTTCCAAATTCGGCAGCCCGGCTTATGACGAGACTTCCCCACCTCCTGATCGTACTTTTGCTCACCGCGATCCCGCTTGCCGCTCAGTCAAAGGCGAAACAGAAGCCGCCCGTCGCCAAACGGCCGTTCTACAGAGCCACACAGATTAACCAAGGCAAGCCATTCTACCGCCCAATACTGCCGCCCACGAATGCCGCAGAACTTAATAAGCGTCTTACAAAGGCTATCGGTGCCGAGAAGTCTGATATCCTCATCGCACGTGCGAATTATTACATAGCGGCCGGTCTCGACGACAGTGCCCGGCGGGAATTTGATCGAGCTCTCCTGGTCGATCCTGACGATGGGGCGGTATTTATACGTATAGCTTCGCAAATAACTGCTTATAGGCTCAAAGATGGCTGTAAGAATGTTATAACGATGTCTTCCGACTATCTCGCGAAACATCCAAACAATGATGCGGTACTTTATGAGAGAGCCAAAGCGAAAAGCTGCCTCGGTGATTTTGAAGGGGCGTTTGACGATGTATCTTTGGCTTCGACGTTCGCTCCCCAAAACCGCTCCTATTGGTCTGTTAAATTAAATTACTTAAAAAAATTCGAAAACACGGATTACGCCGAACTGCTTTACCAAAAGCTTATCGATGAACTCGAAGCCCTTATGGCCGCAGCTCCGCCGTCACGGTACCCGTACCCAGCTTTCCCCAAAGACATGCTGGCTCTAGCCTACATTGAACGAGCATTCTTTCATAAAAAACTCGGCAATAAAGATGCTGAACTCGCCGATTTCAGCCGTGCAGTAGACCTTATCCCATCCTATTATCTTAGGATGCGGGCATATGCCTATAAAGAGCATAAAATGTACCCCGAAGCGGTCGCCGATCTCGACCGTGCGATCTACTTGGTCACCGTGGAAAACCAGTTGCAGCTGAGGGACTTTCCTGAGCACTATTGGCTTCGCGCAGATATTTTTGTTCTGATGGGCAAGTTTAACGAGGCGATAGCTGACTATAAGACATTCCTTTCACTGAGCCCATACAGGTCGGCTATTATCGAGCCGAAGATCGCCGCCGTGAAAGAAATGATGAATAAATAAGCTGAACGATCCTGGATCGCTCAAAACGCAAAAAGTATGAAAATCAAAATAATCCTCCTATTTCTACTCTTGATATCCCAAAACGCGATCGGCCAGACCCCGGCTGATGAGATCGCCGTAAAAGCCTTTGATCTGATGCGGAATAACAAGTTCGATGAGGCAATTGCCGAGATCGGGAAGGCAATTGCCATGGAGCCCAAAAACGCAAGTCGGTATATCGCCAGGGGCAATATTTACCGGATGGCAAAAGATTATCCGAACGTCAGGAAGGATGCAGAATTGGCTATGCTGCTCGAACCTGAGAGTGAAAAAACGCTCATGTCAGTTGCAAGGCTCCTCGATACGGGATTCTGCGAGGACTGTGAACGGATGGCGAGCATTACGACCGCTTTTCTGACAAACTCCCAAAAGAGCGCGGCGGCCTATTCGAGGCGATCATCGACAAAGATCTGTTTTGGAGATCTTTTAGGCGCTTTCAACGACGCTTCTCGAGCAGCGGAACTTGAACCTGGGAGCGTGGCGTATAGACAAAATCGGATAAATCTCATTTCTCGGCTCGGTGACGACCGCAGAGCTCTAGAGCTATATCAGGTCATCATCGATGAACTAAAACCAATGGTTGTGAAGGCCGAGGCTACTCAAGACGCAAGTCCGTTGCTTGAGCTACGTGGTATCTACCGCGCTCGGGCTGCGGTCCACGAGCGAATGGGAAACATGGATCTCGCGATCGCCGATCTGACGAGGGGCGTTGAACTTCACGAAGACGAAAATTCCCTCAAGCCACGCTTCGATGCTTATCGAAAAACTGGACGTCTTGCGGAAGCGATCACCGATCTTTCGAAAATAATTGTTTTTTCGAAAAAACCATTCCTTCCAGAAACAACTCCTCCCGTAGCTCCATTCGCTGTCGAAGGAATGAAGCGTCGCATAGCCTCACAACTATTCGAACGAGCAACTCTCTATACCACCCTCGGCAAGTATCAGGAAGCCTTAGCCGATCTTCATGAATGTCTTACATACGATCCGTCGGGAAAGGATCGATTCGAAAAGCGAATAGCCGAAGTCAAAACCAAACAAGCCGACGCAGCCGCTAAACCTAAATAGGCTTCTATCGTTCCGTGCGCTCCGTGGATTCGGTCGGAAGGCGGAATATGCGACGCTGAACTCAGGACTATCAATCGACTACTTTCTTTATTTGCGTCTTGACTTAATTAAGTGTTTACTTTATTATATAAAACATGGACACATTTACCGCTCTTGCAGAACCGACCAGACGTACGATCCTTGAGAGGCTTGTGGCGAATGGGAATATGTCGGCGACGGATATTTATCGTGGTTTTGCGGCGAGTCCGCCGGCGATATCGCAGCATTTGAAGGTGCTGCGTGAGGCTAAGCTGGTGCGGGTCGAGAAGCGGAAGCAGCAACGGATCTATTACATAAACCCCGAACCTATGAAAAAGCTTGAAAAATGGATCAAACAATTCTCGGCGGCCAAAGAGCAGGAGTTTCAACGTCTCGACAAATTGCTGGAGACGTTGAAAAAAGAACAGGCGAATGCACCGACGCTGCCGTTTGCTGAGGACTAAACGCAGCCCCGTTAGGGGCGAGATGTTTGTAGAAAATGCAGGACGCGCCGATCATAAGCTCCATCGGAGCGGCACCCGCGAATCATCAGTACGCGTCATGCCGCCCATACGGGGCCGGATTGTCTTCGAGGACTTTCGATCTACAAACATTTCGCTACTACGGAGCCGATAAATTAATAAATAAAGGAGAACAAATCAATGCCAAACAAAACAACAATCACCGCCGAGCCCGGCAAACAGGAACTATTTATCATTCGCGAATTCGACGCTCCGCGTGAGCTGGTTTATAAGGCCCATACTGATCCGGCACTTTACGCCCAGTGGGTCGGGCCTAACGATCTGACGATGACCGTCGACGAACTGAACGCCAAACACGGCGGCAAATTTCGCTTTGTCCACGAACGCAGCGGGCATAAATACACATTTTTCGGCGTCTATCACGAAGCCCTCGCCCCGGAACGCATCATCGGCACGTTCGAATTTGACGGGCTGCCTGAAACCGGCCACGTGATACTCGGTACGACCAAATTCGAAGAGCTGCCGGGCGGCCGCACGCGGCTTGTTCACCAGTCGGTCTTCCAATCCGTGCAGGATCGCGATGGAATGATCCAGTCCGGCATGGAACGCGGCGTGAACGAGGGTTATGATAAGCTCGATGCGATTCTTGCCGAAAGCTCTGCTAGGACGTCGGCCGCATAAATAAGCGTATGCAGAAAGCCGCCGAAACCGTAGACAAATACATCGAGCAGTTCCCTCCCGAGATCGGCGAACTGCTCGAACAGATGCGAAAAACGATCCGAGTTGCCGCTCCGAATGCCGAAGAAACGATCAGCTACGCGATACCTTCGTATAGGCTGAACGGCATGCTCGTGCATTTCGCGGCGTTCTCGAAACATATTGGATTTTATCCAGGAGCGGGCGGTATCGCGGCGTTTGCGGACGAACTCGCGGGGTATAAAACTTCGAAAGGAACGGTCCAGTTCCCTTTCGAACGGCCTTTGCCGCTCGATCTCGTCACGCAGATCGTTAAATTTCGCGTAGAGCAAAATTTGGAGAAGAAAAAGAAATGAGCCAAAAAATAACCACATTCCTGATGTTCAACGACCAGGCCGAGGAAGCGATGAACCTTTACACCTCGGTTTTTCCAAACAGCCGCATTCTCTCGACGATGCCGACACCGGACGGCAAGGTCGCTGGCGGTTCGTTCGAACTCGACGGGCAGCGATTCAATTGCTACAACGCCGGCCCACATCCGAATTTTGTGTTTTCGCAAGGCATCTCGCTGATGATCGCCGCGGAAACGCAGGACGAGATCGACCATTATTACGACAAACTAAGCGAAGGCGGCGAGGAGCAGCCGTGCGGCTGGTTAAAGGACAAGTTTGGTGTCTCGTGGCAGGTCACACCGACGCTCCTGATGAAGCTCCTCGGCGACCCCGACCGCGAAAAAGCCGACCGCGTTATGCAGGCCATGTTCAAGATGAAAAAGATAATCATCGCCGACCTCGAAGCAGCGGCAGCGGGATAACGTTGCAAAAGCCCGCGCGTAAGCAAGGGCGGAACGCGGAAGTTGGTGGGGCGTTTGAAGCTCGGGTTGTGTGAATCGCCCTCGCTTACGCTCAGGCTTGTGCCACGGAGCGGGCTTGTGCCACGGAGCGGGCTTGTGCCACGGAGCGGGCTTGTACACCAAGGAGCGGGTTCGTGTACCGATTAGATATGACCGATCTCACCGCCGCCACATTTGCCGAACGCCTCCTCGCCCTGCAATCGGATGACGAGCTGAAAAAGCACGAGCGATATTTTAAGTTCGTCAGCACCGATCAGGCGTCTGACGATTACTTTATCGGTGTGCGGATGGGCAGGATTTTTGAGCTTGGGAAAGAGTTCAGCGAGATGCCTGTCAGCGAGATCGAAAGGTTGCTCGAAAGCCCGATCCACGAGATGCGCGTCGGGGCGATGAGCGTCATGGGCCAGTCGGCGAAGGGTAAAAAATGCACCGAGGAGCGGCTCAAGGAACTCTACGAACTCTACATCCGCCGCCACGACCGTATCAACAATTGGGACCTCGTCGATCTCGCCGCCTACTATGTCGTCGGCCGCTATCTCGCCGACAAACCACGGGAAATTCTCTACGACCTCGCCCGCTCAGCGAACCTTTGGGAACGCCGCACCGCCATCGTCGCGACCGCCCATTTCATCATGAAACTCAAACAGGTCGACGATACATTCGCCATCGCCGAAATACTCGTCCACGACGTCGAAGATCTCGTAAACAAAGGCACCGGCTGGATGCTGAGAGCCGCCGGTGACGTCGATCGCCCGCGATTGTTGGCGTTCCTGGACAAACACGCCGCGACGATGCCGCGCGTTTTGCTCAGATATTCGATCGAAAAGCTTGATAAGAATTTGCGTGAGTCGTATTTGGGAAAACGATCCGTTTTAGGCTAACTTGGAGGTTTCTAAATCTTCAAACCAGCACCGCGTGCAGAAGCGGTGCTTTTTTCTTTGGGCCGGTGTGTATTGGGCAGACATTGGGAAGCGTTCGATGACGAATTTTTGTTCGTCGGTGAGTTCGGACCAGTTTTTCATCTTCGGAGAATCGCATCGCGAGCAGATTTTTTCGTTTCGCTGAAACATTTTTGTCGGAGCCCGTATTTTCATAAGTGCCTCTCTCTTTTGCATTTTCTTACTGACGGCAAACCTCACATCCCTTTATAGTTAGGGCCACCGCCGCCTTCCGGGGTCACCCAATTAATTATCTGATACGGGTCCGCAATATCGCATGTTTTACAATGTACGCAATTAGAAAAGTTTATTTTTAGTTCTTTACGTTTGTTTAACACGTTCTCTTCCATTTCATATACCGCTGCCGGGCAGAACCGCTGACATGGATTTCCGTATTCCTCTGCACACGTCGTCGCACAGATCTCGGTATCGAGGACGTGCAGATGTGACGGTTGATCCTCGTCGTGCGCCACTGCTCCGTAGAACACGTCAGTGATTTTGTCGAACGTCAGTTCCTTATCAAACGGCACTCCTGAGTATCGCGCAGTATTCAAATGATCGGACGGCCCAAATCCCACGTCCTTGGTATTGCCGTTGAGTTTTTCGATACGTTCATACCCCGCAACGTGGTGTTCCTTGGGCATAAAACCCCACGCTAAGCCCTTCGTCAGGAACTGTAGCCCCGTGTTTATCAAAGCCGACCAGCGGCCTTTTTGGAAGGCGGCGTGGAAATTGCGGACCGGATGCAGTTCGTCGTAGATCCAACTTAGATTTACCTTTTCCTCAAAATGCTTGAGAGTTTTCGAGGTAAAATCATCGTGCTCGAATGCCCCGATGATCGTCTCGGCCGCAAGCATTCCGGATTTCATTGCCGTGTGGATTCCCTTGATACGCTGGCCGTTGAGGAAGGCACCGGAATCGCCAACGATCAACACGCCGTCAGCATAAAGCCGCGGCATTGTGTAATAACCACCAGCGTTTATCGTTTTTGCACCGTATTTGATCATCTTGCCGCCCGCTAGGACCGCGGCGACCTTTGGGTGCGTTTTGAACTTCTGAAATTCCGCATGCGGATCGATGAGCGGGTCTTCGTAATCGAGACCGGTGACGTAGCCGATACTGACCATGTTGTCTTTTAGGCCGTAGATCCAGCCGCCGCCGTAGGTTCGCGTATCGGACGGAAACCCAAGCGTATGAACGACTTTGCCTTCCGGAAAGTTGCCCGCGAGTAGTTCCCAAAGCTCTTTAATCCCCAGCGAATAGACCATCGGCTCCTTGTCTTCAGCAAGGCCGAGCCTCGAAATTATCTGCTTCGCAAGCGAACCGCGTGAGCCTTCACCAAGTACCGTGACCTTTGCCAAAAGATCGACTCCCGGCTCGAAATTGGCTTTCTGATGGCCTTCTTTGTCGATTCCTTTGTCGCCGGTACGAACGCCGATAACGCAATCGTTTTCGTCATAAAGGATCTCAGCCGCCGGAAATTCGGGGAAAATATTGATGCCCGCTTCCTCACATTTCTCTCCGAGCCATTCGCAAACCTTGCTGAGCGAAACGATGTATTTCCCCTTATTTTTCAAAGGCGGCGGAACGATCGGTGCGTTAAAGCCTTTCTTTTCACCGAGATACCAAAACGCATCTTCCGTTACGACCGAATCAACGGGGCAGCCCTGGGCCAGGAAATCCGGCATCAGTTCGCGGATCGCTATCGGGTCCATCACCGCTCCTGACAGAATGTGCGCTCCGACGAACGAGCCTTTTTCGACGATCGCGATCTCGAGTTCGCCGATCGCTCTCCCCTTCTTAAAGCCCTTTTCGACCAACTCGTCGTGTTCTGCGATCTTGTTTTTCAGATGCAAAGCAGCAGCCAAATTTGCAGGCCCGGCGCCCACAAACACAACATCCATCGGTATTTCTTCGCGTTCGATCATATAAAATGGCAGTATCGCCCGCGGTAGCGGGCGGGTTTGTTCAGCAAAATGAATGACTATTCAGTTCCGCAAAGAGTATATCAAACAACCTCGCCCAAAGTCATTTTTCACGAAACCTGATAACGTATTGGAATGCCGTCGTGATCAGCATCTCTTGTTCCGTGCTCTCCGTGGTTGGAATTTCCTAACATCTAACCACTGATCGCACGGAATTCATGGAAGAAAAAACGAGTTCGAGCAATGAAATGAAGTATTTAGCAATCACAATTATACTCATTGCCTTAGCAATTTCGGGGTGCAGATCTGCGAAAAACGAGGTCAATCCTCGGCTGTCGGGATCGATGCCAACCAGGATAATCTGGGCTTGGGAACGCGCTGAAGACCTGAAATTCATTGATCCGAGCGAGTTCGGCGTTGCATTTCTCGCCCAGACCATATTCCTGGAAAAAGACCAGGTTTCGCCAAAACCTCGCCGCCAGCCCCTCGAAGTTCCGCCCGGAACGTACCTGATCGCCGTCACGCGCATCGAGACTAAAAAAGGTACATTCGACCGGCCGACGTTTTCGGCCGAGATGGGTTCGAAGATGGTACAACTGATAAAAACGACGCTCGAACTGCCCGACGTAAAAGCGATCCAGATCGATTTCGACGCCGTCGTTTCCGAGCGGCCGTTTTACCGCTCGATGATGCTGGAACTCAGGAAAACACTGCCTCCCGACACGCCGCTGACCATGACTTCGCTCGCCTCGTGGTGTACGGGCGATGCCTGGTTCAACGATTTCCCGGTCGACGAAGCCGTGCCGATGGTATTCCAGATGGGAGCCGATAGCGAGAAGATCAAAAACTATCTAAAAAATGGAAATGACTGGAACGAACCGCTCTGCCGGGGCAGCTATGGTATAGCTCAAGACGAATGTCTTCCTGCTGGAATTAAGCCTGGCCGTCGCCTGTTCATATTCAATACCACTGGATGGAACGCCGGGAATGTCACCAAGCTTTGTAACAAGGATTAACTCCATGAGGGTCGGTTTGAGATCAGAATGCGTCCCTGAAAGCGTCACTGTTACTTTAGACCGTTCCATTCATCTTCGGAGATCTCGCCGCCAATGATCGCGGCGATCTCTCGAAGCATAAATCTCAACTTAGGAACTGAATATTCGGAATTGGAAGGAACTGTGAGGCGGTTGTGCCCGATCGTCGGGAACTGATGTTTCGAGCCTGAGTAGGGGCCATCAAAACCAAGTCGTCGCGGCCGACGAATAAAATCGTTTCGTTTACACGGATTCCACATACGCAGGCTCTCGATTGAGGTCTAAGTTTGCCAGGACGGGCAACTCCTGTCCCAGCTTTAGCCCAACCAAAACCCAGTCTTCAAGCGTTGAACGTAGCTCGCTTTCACATTCACGCAAAGTAGTGGCAAAAGCGACCACACCTTTGCACGAAGGTATACGCCCCACAAATGTTTCGTCATCAAGCTTGTCATACTCTGCCTGCTCAAGAGCCAACTCGACAATCGCTTAATATGTAGTTTCCAGACATATCATCATTCTAACACGACTTTCGTCCGAAAGAGGAAGTTCTTAAGCTGCGGAGCAGCGACAGAATGTAGCCCCAGGTGGAGCCTTGCGGAACCTGGGGTTCGGATCAGGAAAGATCAAAAGCCCACGTAGTGGGCGACAGATTCATGCACCGTTTGCCCGAACCTATGCCGCCCGCTCCGCAGGCTCTAAAATAAATTGGGCTATTCCCCAGGTTCCGCCTTGCTCCACCTGGGGCTACAACTATGCCGCTGCTCCGCAGCTTTGAAACTTCATCTCGCAAGGTCACTGATACAGCCGACGCTGGCCAGCCTCGCCGCAAACAGCAGACACGCATCGAGATCGGTCTTTTCCAGATCGTCGTCGTAATCAGCCAGTATCTCGCTATTCGTCATGCCGGACGCCATCAAGCTTGTCATACTCTGCCTGCCCAAGAGCCAACTCGACATAATCGCTTAATATGTAGTTTCCAGACATATCGTCATTCTAACACGACTTTCGTCCGAAAGAGGAAGTTCTTAAGCTGCGGAGCAGCGACAGAATGTAGCCCCAGGTGGAGCCTTGCGGAACCTGGGGTTCG